>SHXX01000090.1 GCA_009693165.1 Chloroflexota bacterium | reverse complement strand
CCGTGCCGATGGCACCACCGGAGACCTCCGGTTCTCACCGTTCTTCGACCGCACCCGGGTCGCCGCACCCGGACGTGATGGCGGGCACGCTGGTGGCCTCGGTGACTACTTCCTGCGTGAGATCGTGCCGTCTGATCCACCCCTTCCCCCTCAGAGACCCCATCCCAAGGCCACCACGTACGTGCCTCAAGGCATGGAGATCGTCATGGATCTCCCGGGTGGTGGTGGCATCGGCGATCCGCGCGGGCGGGATCCCGAACGTATCGCTGCCGACCTGCGCGACGGGTACATCACTGAGCCCGGGTGATTTGGAAGTTGGCTCATCCCGGCTGGCGCCCTCGCCGGCCCATCGTGGGAATTGGGATCGACCACTCTCCCGTATCCCTCTGGGAGCCACGCGCAGGGGGTGGGGGCCAGCCGGCCCACCAAACATCGCAGGGGGACGCATTCAGGACCCCTTCTCTAATCCCCACGTCTCGGCGTGCCGGCGACGATACACGGCTGACTGATTGCGTGAGAACCTGCCATCGTGGGAAACGCGATGGACTAGTTTGGGAGATGTGGATCTGTCTGGCAGCACCATCAGCATCTGTCATTCGAGACTGATCTGAAACCGGCACCCTCCGCCGATGCTCGGTGTTTCGGGTATTGTGGGCGCTCAATCAGGCGATGACCGATCGCACGGGCAAAGCCTTGCAGCCGAGGCATCAGTTTGATTTGGACACGGATCATCGATAGTGCCGGAAAACCTTGACCAACCCAGGAATGACATCTTCGTGGAGGCCCTGCACGATGTCCTCGTGCACGTCCACGACCAGACCGTCTTGCAGGCCCACCCGTTCGCAGCTATCGCCGTTGACGCACGTGACCGGCGCAACCGGCGCAAGGGTCGAGGCAACCTTTCCGATCGCATGTCCCCGGAGATTCCCGGTGCAGTCCTCGCGCAGGACATCTATGACGCGCTGGTCAGTCTCCAACCCAGGACACCACGCCCCTCAGATCGCCAGCGTCCAAGCCTGTTGCCGTTCCGGGGCGATGGGGTGGATCCTTCCGGGGCGCCCCTGCCTCCCCATCACACCGAACCCCCAGCCCCAGACGGCACCAAGCAGTCCTCCCCGATGGTCGCTCGGGCACATCGGCGTGCCGAGGCTTTGCGCCTGCGGTATGTCGATGGCCTGTCGGTCGCCACAATCCTGGCCCGCCTCAACATCTCGCGCAGCGAGTACTTCCGGAAACACCGTGAAGGACTGGATGCCCTTGCCTCCATCCTGCGCCGGCGGTGGGGAACGGAATCGGTGAACGCCTTTGTGGCACGCACTGCCAAGGAGGATGCGCACGCGGCGCCCATGATCGCTTCCGCCGTGAAGAACGCAGCGCGGTTGCACGTGCCTACCCGGTTCATCGGTCGGGAAGCCGATCTTGCAATCCTGAAGGACGTCGTTCAGTCAGCACCTCTCACGACCATCGTAGGGCCTCCCGGTGCCGGAAAGACCAGGCTTGCGATCGAGCTCGCCCGCCAGGTGCGCGAATCGTTCCCGGATGGTGTCGTGGTGGTGACGTTGGCGGAACTGACGGATGAGTCTCTCGTCCTTCCTGCCATTGCCCGGTCGGTCGGACTCTTTGACGTGCCTGCCACTGACCTCTCCTCGGCACTTGCCAACTTCCTTGCCGGACAGCGTCGCCTCCTCATTCTGGACAACTTCGAACATGTCATCGGTGCCTCGAAGGATGTCTCGCACCTCGTGAGCAATGCGCCGGACGTTGCTGTCCTCGTCACCAGCCGGGCACCTCTGGGCGTTGCCTCAGAACAGCGGTACGCCCTTGAACCACTGCCCGTCCCCGCAGCTGGAACGCCAGATGGTGACAGTTCACCAATCCAGACCAATCCGGCAGTGCAACTTTTCATCGACCGTGCGCGGGCCATCGAACCAGGTTTTCCCGCAACCACCCAGGACCTCGACGCCTCGGTTGCCATTTGCCGCCTGCTTGATGGATTGCCGTTGGCAATCGAACTGGCCGCCGCCAGACTTGGCAGCCTGACCGCACCCACCATCCTCTCCCGCCTGACCGAACGCCCGACCGAACGCCTGTCCCTCCTCAGCGCCGGATCGCGCGATGGGATTGCGAGGCACCAGACCCTCCGCCACGCCATCGAGTGGAGCCAAAGCCTGTTGCATCCCACCGAGGTCCGCCTCTTGAGTGACATGAGTGTCCTCGTCGGAGGCGCATCCCTGGATGCAATCCTTGCCATCGTCTCTCCGGACCCTGCCGGTCTTCCTCCTCCTTCTGCGGGGCGCTTGCCACAAGATGGGAAGGGACTGTCGGCAACGAGGCCGGGAGTGGAATCCCTGTCATCCGCGGACGTCCTCAACCGACTGGGATCGCTCGTCGAGAACAGCCTGGTTCGCCGGCAATCGTTTCCGGATGGCGAGACGCGCTTCACGATGCTCGAGACCATCCGCGCCTACGGCATGGAGTTGCTGAACGCGCGCGGAGATACCGGCGTCATCCGCCGCCGGCATGCGTCGTACTTCTCACGTCTCGCTGCTGAGGTGGCCCCGGCAATGCGCGGGATTGTCGCCGACCAGTTGCTGAAGCGCCTTGAAGCGGAATTGCCGAACATCCGCGAGGCACTTCACTTCCTCTCGGACACCGGCGAGGTCGCCGATGCACTCTCCCTTCTGGTGAACCTCGAGTACTTCTGGTGGCTTCAGGGATATCGCCTGGAAGGCCTGACGTGGTTGCGCCGGTTACTCGAAGCGAACGGGCAGGGCATCTCCCAGACCGATATCGCAGTTGACCAACTTGCCAGTGCCTTGACCATGGCCGGGCACCTCTCCGCCCTGAGCGGTGATGATGTCGGGGCGGGTCGCTATCTGGCCGATGCAATCACCTTGGCCCGCGCTCATGGTCCGGTTCGCAGCGAAACGGATGCCTTGCACCATCTGGCCGTCCTGGCCCGTGCCCGGGGCGATGACGACCGTGCCTCCGAATACTGGGTCGAGGCGTCCCGCAGGGCCGGGGCCAACAGGCTCATCTACCGGCAGGGCATCTCGCTGTGGCATCTGGGAATGCTCGCGTGCGACCGTCTCGATTACGGCAGTGCCATCCAATGGCTATCGGAGGGGCGGTCGATCTTTGAAGCGAATGCGATGCCCATTGGCCGGGCCCTTGTGCAGTTCACCGAAGGGGCGGCCGAGATGGTCGCCGGAAACCTCATGGTGGCCCGCGACCTGATCGAGGGTTCCATCCGTGACCTCACCACCTACGGAAGCGGCACCGGTGTGATGTATGCCATCGGCACACTTGCGGAACTGGAATTTCTGGAAGGAAACGCCGCTCTCGCCCTGGATGCTGCCGAGCGCAGCGTGCATCAGATGCGACAACTAGGCCAGGAACGAGGCATGTCCCGCAACCTGATCACCCTTGGCCATGCCGCGATAGGCATCGGTGACCACTCCCGTGCGCGCCGTGCCTACTTGGAAGCCCTGCGGCGGTCACTGCCGGCCGAACGACTCCCGGTGATTGGCGCAGCCATGCTTGGAATGGCAAGCCTCACCTCAGGCACTCAGCAGGCCGACCGTCAAAAGCGGACCTTTCCGACAAATCTGCCAACGTCGGGTACCTGCCTTGAGGCCGCACAAGTCCTGTACCGCATTGTGCGACGGCCTCTGGCACTGGTCGAACGCAAGCATGCCAAGGACACCGGGCTTGTGTTCCCTGATCCCTCTTACGCACCCGTCGCCACCACCCCGTCGCCCCTGAACGAGGGGGATGCACTTCACTCAGGCGTACCGGTCGACGAGTATCTCCTGCCGGATCTCAAGACCGTCCTGACCCTCGCGCGATCCCTGGCCGCAACCATCTGGCAACGGGGAACCATCTAGCCGGAAGTGAGTGCCGCACCCGCGAACCAGGGAAAATCGGGGCCGATGGGATGGAATGTGGTTCGGTTACATCGTCACCGTCACACCGGGAAAGGCCCGGCGCAGGCCATCCGCCCATTCCCCGAGGATGAAAGAGGCTTCCACGTCATCCTCACGGGATGATTCGGTGGCGTGGTCGCCCGAACAGCCGCCAACCCGTTGGCGGACACTCACGCACGAGAGACGGTGCCGCGACAGGATGGCCGCCCACTTCGCGTTCGCCATCATTGCATTCTGGGTGCCACAACACGCGACGGCAGCAAAGACGGCACGGCGCGACACGATCACGTTGGCATTGACAGCCAGCGCGTCGAGGATCACCTCGGGGGTTACGGCGAGGCAGAGGTGGATGCCTCGCACCTGCGTCCCCGCAACCTCCCAGTCGATCACCGCACCGCGCTGGGCAGGTGCGCCCTCGGCTTCATCGGCTGATGATTCAGCGGGACCGGGCCAATCCGGGGTCCGACCGGCTTCACCCCGCCCCGCCCCACCTGGTTCATCTGCGCTTCGCTTGGCCCGCCCTACCCCGCCTGGTTCATCTGCGCTTCGCTTGGCCCGCCCTACCCCGCCTGGTTCATCTGCGCTTCGCTGACCCAAGGACACCTCGACAGGGTGTGCGTCAATCCATGCCCGGATGTCATCCACCCGGCACCCAAGCCCAGACGATGGTCGGCGGTCGGCAACATCGTTCCGGCGACGCAATAAACCCGTTGCATGCCCGGCACCGGCACGGTCTGAAGCATCATCGAGACCATCGCGTTGCCAGTCCGAAGGCGGCCAATCCGGGGCAGAGGAATCCGGAACCCAACGGGGTGAACGGCCAGTCTCTGGGACCTGCGGTATAGAACTGGCTCGCCATTCCCTGGCGCGATCTCCGTAGTTGCTCACTATCGCCCCCCGACGACCCGGGCGCACTGACCTTGCGCACGCCTGGCAGCGCTCCAGAAAGGAAGTCACTGTGAACCGGTTTCTACGAGTGTAGCCGGGTTCAGGGTGTTCCGGGGGTGACGGCGAGGCCCTTCCCCGCCGGATATCCAGTGGTTTGCTGTGCCATGATGGTGCCGTGCCAGACGGGATGCATCCGAACCGCCCGGATCCGCCAAAAATCGCGCCTCATCCCGTCACGGATGACATGTCCGGGGCCAGGACATTTCTCGAGCGGGCAGCGTTTCCCGCGAACCCAGGACGCGTCATCGCGATTGACTGGTCCGGGGCCATGCAGGGCGGTCACCGCAAGATCTGGATTGCCGAGGCCATCGATGGCGTGGTGGTGCGCCTTGAGAATGGCCGTACGCGCGAAGGGGTGTTCGACCACCTGATCACTCTCGCGTCGATCGATCCGCACTTCGTGGTCGGGTTCGACTTCGCCTTTGGAATGCCGGCGTGGTTCGCGCGTGACCGGAACATTCCCACCATTGCCGACCTGTGGCGACATATTGGCGCTAACGGCGAATCGTGGTTGGCATCATGCGACCCGCCGTTCTGGGGCAAACCCGGCAAGCATCGTCCTGCCGATACCCCGCATCACTTGCGTTGCACCGACCTTGCAATCGCCTCGATCGGTGGGTCACAACCCAAGTCCGTCTTCCAGGTTGGTGGTGCCGGCGCCGTGGGAACCGGGTCACTGCGGGGCATGCCCGGACTGGCCACCCTCCGCGATGCCGGGTTCTCGGTGTGGCCGGTCGACCCACCCGCATGGCCTCGTGTCATCGAGATCTACCCGCGATGCCTCACGGGACCAGTCGTGAAGAGTGATCCACACGCGCGAGATGTATGGCTTGCTACCCACGCTCCCCATCGCCCCGGATGGCAAGACGCTGCGCTTGGCACGGCCCATCACCTCGGTATCCCATCCTTCCGGCCGGACATCGAAAGACTCGCCAGGGATTCCGAGGATGCGTTCGACGCTGCCATCTCGGCCTCGGCCATGTGGAAACATCGCGCCAGTCTGGCCTCGCTCGTCCCGACCACCGATCCCACACTCCTTCTTGAGGGGTGGATCTGGGATCCGCGCCATCCGATGCCAACCGGCACACCCACCATGTGACCGCAACGATTCCCGTACCGGCCCCCACCCCGGGCAGCGTTGGCAAAGGGGATTCCAATCAGGGGGCATGCGGCGCATTCCCTTCTGGAAGGGTGGGGAACGGTGCGGCGTGCGAGAATGGCCGGAGACGCCCCGGTGCAAGGAGGCCTGCAACCCGGGGTAAAAGGGCAGGGGATGTATTGCACGGCCTGCGGAACGTCACTGCTTGCGGATGCGCGCTTCTGCACACGGTGCGGACGACCACGCGACACCCAAGCAGTGGCCATTGTGGATGATGGCAAACCACGCGAACGCGTGATTGACGTGATCCTGGACTTCAGCGGATCCAAGGGTTCGACCCGGCCAGGCACGCCCATCGCCGAAAGCGAAGTGCCTGCAAATCAAGAGGCCACGCGGTGGGGTGACGTGGTTCCCGGAAACCGCACGAACTACCGGCCCGATGGCATCGGCCTTGCCAACCCGCGCATCGTCACCGCGTCTGACCGGTACACCCCGCCCGTATCCAAGCGCGCAACCGCCGGTCAGACCATCACGGTGATGGTTGTGCTGTTTGCCCTGCTTGCATGGGCCGGCAACCTGTCCGCGACACGGAATGGCGCGCCGCGCGAGGGCCAGACAGGAAGCGCTTCCCCCCAACCGCCCGCCACCGCGGTACCTGCACCCGTCTCCAACGAAGCCAAGGCCGAGGCCGTCGCCCTTCTGGGATCGGCTATCTACAAGGTGGAGGAAGGCAACCTCGCCCTTGCCATCGAACAGGCGAGGCAGGCACAGGAGAAGTGGCCCGCCTATCCCGATGCCGCCAATTTCATCGGCGATATCACGCCCAAGGCCACCGCGACCGCCGTCGCCATGCAGGCAAAGGCCACCGCCGTCGCCGCCGCACCGGGCGGGTCTGCTGCCGGTCTCCTCAGCGAACGCGACGCCATCGCCCGCGTCCTGCCATCGGTCGTGCACATTGCCACCAACTCAAGCGTGGGCACCGGCTACGTCGTTCGCGACAACCTCATCGCCACCAACGCCCATGTCGTCTCGACCAACCCCAC
>SHXX01000002.1 GCA_009693165.1 Chloroflexota bacterium | reverse complement strand
CCGCCCGCTGGCCAGCGAGGACGAGCGCCAACGTGCACTGGACGCCTTCGTGGAATACTCCAACCACGACCGACCGCACCTTGGCATCAACGGCCTCACCCCCCTCGTCCGCCTCGCTTCCCTGTCAACAACCTTGTGAGAGACAACAATTAGGCAGGGGTATACTCGGACTGGGAGGCTGAACCCCGGTATGCCCGTTGTCACCATTGCGAGGCCCATCGGTAGCGGTGCTGAGGAGATTGCGTCGGGAGTTTCCGAACGCCTGGGTTTCGCGCTTTTCGACGAGCAACTTCTGGCGATGGCAGCTGATCGTGGGCACGTCCCGGTAGATGCCGTTGGCAGCCTCGACGAACGTGGACGTGGCCTTCTACGCCGGCCGTCCGACCTCTGGCAACTCGTCCCGATGCCCCCAATTGATCTCGCGGTTTCGGACGTTCTGGAAGACGTGTATCCGCCGACAGGGCCGGTAAGCGCTCGTGGCACCGGCCTTGCATCCGCGCGGTTCTGGGCGGTTGAGGCCTATGCGACCCTGGTTACCAGAACCATTCGTGACATTGCCTCGACCCAGGATGCAGTGATTGTCGGGCGCGCAGGTCATGTGTCACTTGCCAACCAATCTGGTGTGCTGCGGGTGCTTTGCATCGCAAACGAGGCAACGCGGATTATGCGCGTGATGAAAGCGCTCCAACTTTCGCCGTCGGAGGCTCGGCATCGGGTTCACGAATCTGATCGTGACAGCCGCGATTTTCATGCGGAGTTCTTCCACAGTGACTGGATGGACCCGCGCGCCTATGACCTAGTGATCAGCACCGATGCGTTGGCGGTCGATCAGGCGGTCGCAGCTATCGTGGCAGTTGCCCGAACGGTTCACGGTCGCCCGGAACCGTTGTCCCACGCCATGCACCATTGATCGGTGGGACGCTTGCCAACAGGCGTGGGAACTGATGCCTGGGGCCCGCTTCGGGAATCGGAAGGAGACTGACGCATGGCCGCTCGGGCACGAAAGCGGTTCATCATCTGTGTTCTTCTGGGACTGGGTCTCGGCGGGGCATTCAGCCTCGCGCTGAACTTCGGATACTTTTCACCCCTTGACAACATCCAGAACCTTGTCACTGACGCGATTCTGTTTCGGTCGCGCGATGGGTTGACCGCTGACAAGGTCGTAATGATGCCAATCGACGAACCGTCGGTTACCGCATTCAAGGAGCAGTATGGCCGGGTGTTCTCCTGGCCCAGGACGCTGCACGCGCAGGCCCTGAAGAACCTTGCAGATGCGGGTGCGCGCGTGGTCGTCTACGACATCCTGTTTGATGCGCCCGGTTGCCCGGCGACGGTGCCCAGGCCGTGTCCGGAAGACAAGACGTTCGCTGATGCGATGGACTACGCCCGGCAGAAGCCCGGTGGGGGCGTGCAGATCATTCTGGCGACGGTAGGAAGCCCGCCAGAACCATCAGCACTCCTTCCCGGCGAAAACATCAAATATCAGGACACTATCCCGCCAATCGCCGAGTTGTCGGAACATGCTTCGGCGCTCGGTCATGTGCATCCCTACGTCGATCCGGACGGTTCGGTGCGACGCATGCCACTGGTCGCAACCATGAAGGGTGTCGATGTCAACGGGCTTCCGTTGCAGGCAGCTGCGTCGTACCTCCGGCGTCCGAAGGCCGTGGATCAGAGTGGTCCCGGCTACCTGTACTTTGCCGGTCGTCCGGTCCCGGTCGACAGCCATGGCCTCGCGATCGTCAATTTTCTGGGCAAGCCGTCACATCTGACCAAGGAAATCGGGCCTGGCCCCGTGGCGTCGGTGTCATTCGCAGATGTTGTGAAGGGCACCTTTGATCGGGACAAGGTCAAGGACAAGATCGTCTTCGTCGGGCTCACCGCGATCGGTTTCGCGGACGACTACTTCGCGCCCACTTCGGTATCTGGCGCCAAGATGACTGGCGTCGAGATTCACGCCCAGACCGCCGAGATGCTTCTGCGAAGTGCCTATCTGGCACCGCAGACGACCCAGTCGACCATCGCGATCATTCTCGGCCTTACCTTGATGGCTGGTGTCGTATTGCCGTTCTTCCCGCCTGTCCTCGGGTCGGTCGGAATTCTTCTTGTCTTCTTCCTCTACATCGTCGCCAACATCTGGCACGGCACACAGGCGGAGGGTGTGATGGGTCGTGCCGAGACCTTCACGGTGTGGAACAACGTCTTTCCGGGGGCGGCACTGCTCACCGCCTATCTGGGAGTGATCCTCTACCGGGTCGTGTTCGAACAGGCAGAGGCGCGCGCGACGCGAGGGGTCATGGGCAAGTACCTGTCACCGGCGGTCATGACCGAGGTTCTCAAGGATCCGGATCATCTCGAACTCGGCGGCGTGAAGCGGGACATGACGGTGCTCTTCTCTGACATCCGTGGGTTCACGTCTGTATCGGAGAAGATGGATCCGCAGGATCTCGTTGCGTTTCTCAACGAGTTCCTTACCGAAATGACGAACATCGTCTATGTCCAGGCTGGAGTACTCGACAAGTACATGGGTGACTGCATCATGGCGTTCTGGGGTGCGCCACTGATCCAGGAAAACCACGCGATGCTTGGCGTCCGTACCGGCTACGACATGGTGAAGCGTCTCCACCAGTTGCAGGTCATCTGGATGGCGCGTGGCCTGCCGAAG
Source organism: Chloroflexota bacterium (assembly GCA_009693165.1). Lineage (GTDB taxonomy): Bacteria > Chloroflexota > UBA11872 > UBA12225 > UBA12225 > UBA12225. The sequence goes on along the minus strand of SHXX01000002.1, from coordinate 91,551 downwards.
CTCAATGTCGGCGTTGGGATCAACTCTGGTCCCATGACGGTTGGGAACGTCGGGTCGACCATGCGGTTTGACTACACCGTGATGGGAGACTCGGTGAACCTCGGGTCACGTGTCGAAGGTGTGAACAAGGAGTACGGGACCAACATCATCGTGACGGAGTACACCCACGCGATTGTCAAGGACAAGTGGGTGTGTCGGTACCTCGACCTGATCGCGGTCAAGGGCAAGAAGGAACCGACCGCAATCTACGAGGTGTTCCACCCGGTTGATGAGGAACCGGAGGGTGCACTGAAGCGCCCCGACGGTTTCCTGGAGGGTTGGGACGAAGCCATCCGGCTGTACCGTGCCCAGCAGTTCGACACTGCCAAGGCGCATTTTGAAGCTTTGCTCGACCTCTATGCCGATGACGGTCCGACGATGGTGTACATCGAACGGTGTGGACTCATGGCCGAAGGTCCCCCGGGCGAATACTGGGACGGTGTGTTCGTGATGACCCACAAGTAAGTGCTGCGGTGGCTGGAACGCCAGTTCTGACGTTCCAGCCACCCCGATGCTCTCCTGGCGTTACCCGTGGTCAGGCGGGGAAGAACGGGTTGTGGATGCACTCGTCATGGACCGTTGTTGCCGGGCCGTGGCCAGGATACAGCACAGTCTGCGGGGGCAGCGTCGCGAGCCGTTCCCGCAACGATGCAAGATGTCGGTCATAGCCTGCGCGCGCACTGCCAGCTGACCCAGCGAACAGGGTGTCTCCGCAGAAGCCCGCACGGGCACTTCCCGACGTGAAGACGAAGGTCGTGCTTCCAGCGGTGTGGCCCGGCGTCGGCAAGGCATGCCACGAGAGCCCTTCGATTGAGATGTTGGCGCCTTGATCGTTGAAAGCGTGCAGAGCACTTGCGGGCACCCCGCCTACACTCGCCGCATCGGCCTCGTGGATGTGAACTGGCACCCCGAGAATCTTTTGCAGGGCGAGCACGCCGCCGGTGTGATCGTGGTGGCCGTGGGTCACGACAATGGCAACGGGATGCCGTCCGCCCTGCCGTGACACTTTCACGATTGCATCTACGACGTCGTCATCGCCCGGATCGACAATTGCGCACGCGCCACCCGGGAGGCCGATCAAGTAGCAATGAGAAGGATAGTGCGTTGTTTCGCGATGGACGGTCAGGTCACCCACTTGCCAAGGGCCGTCCGGTGCGCTGATTGTCTCGTTCGCGAGTGCCCGAAGCGCTGAAGCGCGCAAGCCAAGGGTTGAGGCCAGACGGTCAACTTCCAGATCTGAAGGTCGCCTTGTGTAGACCTCCATCGATTTCACGTCCCGTTCGGTAAGGCCACACGCTTCGGCGACGCTCGCAACTTCAAGGCCGAGACCCGACCGGGCTTTGCGAATGACGTCGCCGAATTCATCTTCTAGCGCACTCATTGCATTCCTCCTGCACTGGGAACATCGTGGCTGTGGCACCAGTTTGGGGTGGCACGGCCGATGACGGCATGCAGAACGACAAACGCCGCTTCCGTACTGGAAGCGGCGATCAAGTTCTTCATGGTACGCCCGGTAGGATTCGAACCTACGGCCTATTGCTCCGGAGGCAATCGCTCTATCCCCTGAGCTACGGGCGCGTACCGTGGACTTTAGCACACTGTCGGGCGCCACCCGGCCGGTAGGACTGGTACACGCGTTGGTTTCACGCATGCGGTAGCGACACGGAAGTTGTCTCGTCCACTGGCGCGTGGTCGTCATTCCCACCACCTTCGCGGAACTGCATCCGAAAGAGGTTGTAGTAGTAGCCCTCTTGCGTAAGCAGTTCGTCGTGTGTCCCGCGTTCGATGATGAGGCCCTGGCGCATCACGAGGATCTGGGACGCAGCCTTGATTGTTGATAGCCGGTGGGCGATGACAAAACTCGTGCGTCCCCGCATCAGGGTGTCAAGGCCGTGCTGGATCAGCTTTTCGGTGGCTGTGTCGACCGAGGCAGTCGCTTCATCGAGAATCAGGATGCGTGGGTCGGCGATGAGCGCGCGCGCAAAGCTGATGAGCTGTTTCTGGCCTTGTGAGAGGGACGCACCTCGCTCATTGACTTCGGTGTCGTACCCGAGTGGCAGGCCAATGATGAATTCGTGCAAGTTGACCGCACGGGCCGCGGCCATGACCTCGTCATCGTTCGCCTCGAGTTTGCCGTACCTGATGTTGTTCCGGATTGTCCCTGAGAACAGGAATGGTTCCTGCAACACCAAGCCAACCTGATTCCTGAGGCTCGCCATGGTGACGGCACGGATGTCGTGACCATCGATGGTGATCGATCCATCCTTGATGTCGTAGAAGCGTAGGAGGATATTGATGATGCTCGACTTGCCGGCACCAGTGTGACCGACGAGTGCGATCACTTCACCTGAGGTCGCTTCAAGTGAGATGCCCCTGAGGACCGGCCGGTTGGGCACGTACTCGAAGATGACCTCCTTGAATATGACCGAACCGGATATCTCACCCAATTGATAGGCATCTTCGCGGTCCTTGACGGCAACCGGCGTATCCATGAGTGCATAGACGCGTTCGCCGCCGGCCATTGCGGCCTGCATCGAGTTGTACCGGGCCGACAAATCACTGATTGGTTCGAAGAAACGGCCGACGTACGCCAGGAATGCCCAGAGTGATCCGAGGGTCATCTCGCCATCCAGAACCAGCAGTCCGCCGAACCAGACAACCAGCACGGTTGCGATGGTCGAGATGAACGTCATGATCGGACCGAAGCCGGCGGAGAAGGTGGTAGCCCGGATCAGGCGTCGAAGATTTTCGCGGTTCACTCCATCAAAGCGGTCCCGGTTCCGGTTCTCCCGGCTGAAGGCCTGCACCGCGCGCACACCGGAGATGTTTTCAGCGAGATATGCGGTGACCATGGAGTTCTGCCATCTCACCTCACGGTAGAGGTTCCGGGACCGTGTCCGGTACAGATGGGTGACCAATCCGATGATCGGTCCGACGATCATGGTCGCAAGGGCAAGCTTCCAATTCAGTGCGAACATGATGAGGACGATTCCGAAAAGGACGAAGAGATCGCTCGCTGTGGACACGATGCCGCTTGTCAGGAAGTCATTGAGCGCGTTGACGTCACCCGTCATGCGCGACATGATCCGCCCGGCTTCCATGCGGTCGTAGAAGTTGAAACTCAATCGTTGCAGGTGCATGAAGAGTTCGCGACGCATTGAGAACAGGACGGTTTGCCCAACCCAACTCATGATGTAGGACTGGCCGTAGGTCGCGACCCAAACAAGAAGGGATGCCGCGACGTACCCAATTGCCGCAACGGCGAGGAGGGTCAGGTTGCTATTCGCAATTGCGTCGTCGATAGCGATCTTGATCAAGTACGGCCCGGCAAGATTGCCGATAGCGATGCAGATCATGAGGGCCAGCGACCATAGGAGGTGAATGCGGTACGGGTGGACGAATATCCACGTGCGTTCGACGATCCGCTGGTCGTATGCCTTGCCGAGAACCTCGTCGTCCTCATCTTCCTGACGGCGACTCGGTGGGGTCTGAACCGGCTTGGCCGGCGATGGCTTTTGGGATGTCATTTGGAGGCCCGGTCAGTCGTTGTCATTTGATCGCAGTTGGTGACGAGGCGATTTCTCGAATTGCGGCATTCCGTGCCTCATCCTGATCGCGAAGCTGCATGTCATAGATATCAAGATAGGGGCCGGGCACGGTGATCAATTCCTGATGGCTGCCCCGCTGAACGATGCGACCGTGGTCGAGAACCAGGATCTGGTCGGCGTGGGTGATGGTGGACAGTCGCTGGGCAATGATGAAGGTCGTGCGCCCGGCCATGAGTTCACGCAGGGCTTCCTGGATCTGGAACTCCGTCTTCATGTCGACGGAAGCGGTTGCATCGTCGAGGATGAGGATCCGCGGATCGATCAGGAGGGCACGGGCGATTGCGAGGCGCTGGCGTTGTCCGCCACTCAAGTTCACGCCCCGTTCGCCGATTTTGGTTTCGAACTGTTCGGGAAGGTCCCGGATGAACTCGTACGCCTGGGCGGCACGGGCCGCACGCTCGATGTCGGTTATCGATGCCTCGACGTTGCCGAATGCGATGTTCTCGGCGACCGTTGCTGAGAACAGCAGTGTCTCCTGCATCACAATCCCGACATTCCGGCGCAAGTCTGCCAGGCGGTAGTCCTTGACGTCAATCCCGTCGACCTTCACCGACCCACTCGACACATCGTAGAAGCGTGGAATCAGGCTGGTCAGGGTCGATTTGCCAGATCCGGTGTGACCGATCAGCGCGACGACTTCGTCCGGGTTTGCCTCGAGGTTGATTTCCTGGATGACGGATGCGGGTGACGCGCCGGTTCCCTTTAGGAGGGTCCGGTCTTCACGATCGCGCGCATGCACGATGGGCTGGAAGGCGGTGTTCTGGGCGACCGCACGGTAGCCCGGGATGGCAGCAAACGCCTGCCCGTAACTGAATGCCACGTTTTCGAAGGTGACCCGGCCGTCGATTGTCTGCCGTGGGGGAAGTCCGGGCCGTTCGCGTACTGGTGACGGGGTGTCGAGGATTTCAACCAGGCGTTCGCCCGACGCGATGGCCCGGGACACCCAGGCGACGATTGCACCGAACTGCCTGGTGGGACCGGCAAGGCGCATCAGGTAACTATTGAAAGCGATCAGCGATCCGACAGAGAGATGTCCTTCAATGGCCTGGAGACCGCCATACCAGAGGATGGCAACCGTTCCCACGCTGCTGATGAAGACCATCATTGGGAAGACGAGAGACTGAAGGCGTGTGGTCGCGACGTTCCGTTCGAGAAACGCATCGTTTTCCGTCTTGAACTTGGAAACTTCGAACGGTTCCCGGGCAAATGCCTTGACGACACGCACGCCCGTGATGTTTTCCTGAAGGACGGCGGTGAGTACGGCCCATTGGCGCTGTACTCGGCGGAACATCGGTTGGACCCGCGATCCATATTGGATGGCGGTGATTGCAATCAGGGGAAGTGTCGCGAGAGAGACGAGCGAGAGTTCCCAACTGAGGCTTAGCATGATTGCGAGGATGGAAACGTAGAGGATGACGGTGTTCACCAGCTGCAGGACACCAGTTCCGACGAAAACCCGGCTGTGTTCGACATCGGATGTCACTCGGCTCATCAATTCCCCGGTGCTCGCCCGGTCGTGATACGCGAATGACAACCTCTGGAGGTGGTCATACAGGTCGTTGCGGATGTCGTACGCAACCCGCTGGCTGACGTATTCATTGCAATACGACATGCCAAAGCCGCAAAAACTGCTGACGACGTTGACGACGACGATGGCGAAGGCCATTTCCATCAGGACGGTGGAATTGCGTTCGCCGATACCGACGTCGATGACTTGGCGGAAGATGATCGGCTGAACCAGGTTCAGGATGATCGTCCCGATCAGGCAGAGATACCCGATCAGCGTGGACAGTTGGTACTTGTACGCGAATCGCAGAAGGCGAAGAAGGATCGCCATGAGTTCCCCTCATGCATGGCACGGGCGTCGCCAGTACCGGTTGGACAGTATCCCGCCCCCACCCGTCGACCGCCTGCGTCCCGCAATGGGTGACCCTCGCGAGTGCCATGCGCCGGGGGTTTCGTCTGCCGCCCCCGCAGTCATCATTGTTGCATGCCAGTGGCCCCTAGGGGGTCCGTATTTGGCGTCGGTTCGTCGGGATCCTGGGTAACGATCCGGTAGCTTCCTGACCGGAAGAGCGGTGTCTTGGTGACGACACGCTCGTACAGGACGCGCCCGAGGATCGCGAGAATTGCGGCGATTGGCACCCCAAAGACCGCGCCCCATGGCCCTCCAATCCTTGATCCGACAAGGACGGCCGCGAAGACGACCAGTGGGTGAACTCCTACGGATTTGCTCATGAGGCGCGTCGCCAGCACATTCGCGACCGCAACTTGCAGTGCGAGCAGCGACAGCGCAATCCACCATATGGATTCGGGTGTAGTGACCAGACCAAGGACCAACGGAGGGACGACTGCAATCGCTGGTCCGATTACTGGAAGCAGCATCGCAATGCCCGCAATGATGCTTATTACAAGCACGAAGGGGAGGTTGGCGACCACCATGATCGCGGCATTTCCAACCGCGTAGACGATGGCCTGGACGAGAAGGCTTCGGACGTAGCCCCCGAACGTCCGGTCAACCTGGTCCAGTGCCGAAGACAGGTCATTCCGGTACCGTGATGGCGCCAGCGTGCGTAGCGTCGCGCCAAGACGGTCTCCATCGAGCATGATGTAGAAGGAAAAGAGCAGGACAAAGAGGGACCGGACAACGCCGTCCAGGATTGCCGTCGCAATGGACAGCGCGTTCCCGAGGATGATGGTCCCGACACTTTCGGCGCGAGCGATCGTCGCGCGAGAGACGTCCAGAAGCGCTCCTTCGGCAATGCCGTAGGAGATGAGCGTTCCCTTGACGAGTTCAGCGCGGACCTCAAGACCTGACGCGAGGTCGGGCAGGCTCGTGCTCAACTGCACGGTCTGGTCGATGAGGGCCGGGATGCCCCAGACGCCTCCGCCGACGATGACCAACACAACGCCCAGATAGACGGTTGCCGTGGCACTCGCGTGATTGAGGCCGGTTCGTTCGAGACGCCTGCAGAGTGGTCCAAGGACGAACGACACGAGCCAGGCAAGCAGGAAGAGCAGGAGGATATCGGCGAACCGGGTCGCGACAACCCACAGCCACTGGAGCAACCAGACTGACGTGGCAATGATTACCAGAACCGCCGCGGTTCGCGTCAGGGGGCCGTTGTCCACGGGTGTCACCGTCTCCTGCGCGGCGATTGTATTGCGAATTCGCATTCAGGTGCGTGAGGTGCGTGGCGTCGTTACCATTCACGCAGGGTCCGGCTTGTTATGACCGAGCGTGCCCGTGAATGTGGTTTGGAGTTCCGGTGGCCGGTTCGTCGGCCATCGTGCGCATGAGTGAGGAAAACGAGAGAATGGCAAATTCGAAGCCCAGTAGGCCGCTGACAATCCAGGACATGGAACAGGCTTTGGGTGCGACCAGGAACAATCTGATCTGGTGGGCCGGGCGGGGCAAGATCCCGCGCGCGACCGTCGATGCCCACGGACGCCAGACCTGGGAACTCAAGGACATCCAGGACTGGTCAGCGACGGAAGAGGGCCGTGCACTGATCGCCAAGCAGGTTCACTGACACCGTAATCGCACCGATGGTACGGGACCATTGACGGTAGTGGAGGTTTGGAATTGATCGCTATACCACCAATTACGCTTGAACCCCAACCTGGCCAGGTCGCGATCAGGTGGCTTGGTCAGGGAGGTTTCGCGTTCCGGTCGCCCAATGGGGTCGTCTGGCTGGTGGATCCCTACCTGTCGGATTACGGTCAAGAGCGTCCCGCGGTGCGATTGGTTCCACCGCCGATCGACCCGGGAACCGTGCTCTGCGACGCGGTGCTCTGCACCCACGCCCATAGCGATCACACGGATCCCGTTTCCCTCAAGGCGATTGCTGCGGTGTCTCCCGAGGCACGCTTCTATGGTTGCGATGAGGCGGTGGCGACCATGCGTGATGATGCGAATGTCGCGCCGAGGCGCATCCAGACGGTTGTGGTTGGTGATCGCAACACGGCCGTCCGGGGAATGCGCCAACCCCTGAGTGATGTCCACGCCGACGTTGTCTTTGCCGACCATTCAGGAGACGCGTGCGGGTTCGTGTTTCACGTCGGTGACGGCACCCGCCCGTTCCGCGTGTACGTCACCGGGGACACGCTCTACCACCCCGGCCTTGTCAGTGACGCGACCCGGGATGTCGACCTTCTGTGCGTGTGCATCAATGGACGGATGGGAAACATGTCCGCCGGAGAGGCGGCCCGCTTGACCGGTGAGACCGGGGCCAAGCGGGTCATTCCGATGCACTACGGGGTCATGGCGAACAACACCGTCGATCCAGCAACGTTTGTCGACGAGATTGCCCGTCAGGGTGTGCAAGCACAGGTGCGCTTGCTTGGGATCGGCGAAAGTTGGCTTCTGAGTTTCTAGATTGGGTTCCGCGAGGTGAACGGTCAGCTTGCGGAACCTTCGACGCGCTTCTTCATCGCGTTGAAAAACTGGCCCATGAGCAGTTTGGCCGCCGGCGGTACGAAGCGGCTGCCGATTGAGAACACCGGCCCGCCAATCGTGGCGTCGCCCTCGACCTCAACGGTGGTCGTGCCGTTGGCCGCATCGACGAGCCTGATCTTGCCAACGCCCCGCACCCAGCCCGGGCGACCCTTCCCATCGACGTGAATCTCGTACTGGTCTGGCCGGTGGGCATCCTGGATGCTGACGTTTCCATCGTAGGTTCCCTTGAACTGGGCAATGCCGACCGTGAGCGTGATCACGTATGTATTTTCACCAGTCAACGTCATTGACTGGCATCCGGGAATGCAGGCCTTGAGCGCCTCCGGGTCGAGAAGCACGTCCCACACCTTTTCTCGATTGGCGTTGAATGAGAACGTGCCGTCAATTCGCATGGAACTCTTCCTCAGGAACTTCAGCGGTCACGACGGGACGTCGCGTGGCAATGGCATCTTTGCCGCACACGCGACGCTCACCTTTCCTTGCCTCGGATGATCAGGCGTGGAGCAGCTTGCCGAGGGCGCGTCGCACCATCACTTTCACAAGCTGCGCCCGGTAGGCTGCTGGTGCGTGGATGTCAGACAGGCACTCAAGTCCGTCAGCAGCATGGCTGGCGGCTTCATCGAGGAGGTGCGCAGAAACCGCGTGCCCGGTGAGGGCGTGTTCGGCAGCGGACGCCCTGAAAGCAACCGGTGTGGCACCCGTAACAGCAATAGAGACAGTGCCGATTCGACCGTGGTTGTGGGTGGCTGTCACGGCGACGCCGACGGTTGCATACCCGGACGCGGCGTTGCGGTGCTTGAGGTAAATGCCAGGCGTGCCTTCGCCGGGGACGCGTATTTCCGTGAGTAGCTCGTCGGCATTGATGACCGTGCTTAGCATGCCGGTGAAGAAATCGGAGGCGTGGACCGTCCGTGTCCCGTGGGCACCGGCGATCACGAGTTCGGCGTCTACGGCAAGCGCCGCGGCTGGCCAGTCCCCGGCGGGGTCCGCGTGCGCAAGGCTTCCGCCAAAGGTTCCCCGGTGGCGAACCTGCACGTCACCAATCTGTGGCGCAAGCGAAGCGAGGAGTGGGGATGCTTCGGCGACGAGGGACGACTTCTCAATCTCCCGGTGGGTCGTGCCCGATCCGATGATGAGTTTCCCGTTCTCACGCCGGATGCCGCGGAGCGACGAAATCTTCGAGATGTCGATGAGCATTGCGGGCTGCGTAAGCCGCAACTTGAGTGCCGGGATCAGGCTTTGACCTCCGGCGAGGATCTTGGCGTCCTCATGGGAACGCAGCAACTCGAGGGCCTCCTCGACGGAGTGCGCCGCCTTGTAGGCGAAGGGTGCGGGATGCATCGGCTTTTCTCCCTTTGCCCCGGGTGCCCTTGCGGGTGGCCGGGGCGCGTCACGCTGTCACCTCTTCGGAGGGAGACGATGCCATTCCGGCACAGGCTCCCCCCCGAGGGCCTGGTCTCAGTGCGATGCCGCGTCAATCGCTGCCCATACCTTGGCGGGCCGCAACGGCATATCGATGTGGTGGATCCCCAGCGGGCTGAGTGCATCCATCACGGCATTGACGACGGCAGGGGTTGACGCGATGGTTCCGGCCTCGCCAATACCCTTGACGCCGAGCGGGTTATGCGGTGAAGGCGTTACGGTGTGCCCGAGTTCGAGATGGGGCATGACGCTCGCCTTCGGGATCGCATAGTCCATCAACGAACCCGAGAGCAACTGTCCGTTCTCGTCGTACACGGCCTCTTCCCAGAGGGCCTGAGCAATTCCCTGCGCAATCCCACCGTGGACCTGCCCATCTCGGAGCATCGGATTGATGATCTCGCCACAGTCGTCGATGGCAACGTAGCGCTTGATGTGGGTCTCGCCGGTCTCACGGTCCACCTCGACGACGCAGATGTGAGTCCCGAAGGGGAAGACGAAGTTTTCCGGGTCGTACCAGTGCTGTTCTTCCAGGACCGGCGTGACACCCGCCGGCAGGTTTCCGGCCATGTAGGCCGCGAATGCGCAGTCGGGAATGGTCTTCGCCTTGTCTGGGGAACCCTTGACCCGGAACGCGTCATCCACCCACTCGATGTCCTCCTCGGCAACTTCAAGGAGGTGGGCGGCGATCTTTTGGGCCTTGGCCCTGATCTTCATTCCCGCCATGTGCAAAGCGCCTCCACCGACCGCGGCGCTTCGGCTTCCGTAGGTACCCATCCCATGCTGGACCTTGTCGGTATCGCCGTGGATGACGTCGACGTCGTCTACCTTGAGCCCAAGGTCCCGGGCGACGATCTGGGCGAACGAGGTCTCGTGCCCCTGACCGTGGGAATGGACACCGGTGAACACGGTAACCTTGCCGGTGGGGTGGACGCGGATTGTTGCGCTGTCGTAGAGACCGCCGGCAAAGCCCATGGCATTTGCCGCCGATGATGGTCCCAAGCCACAGATTTCCACGTATGACGAGAATCCGATACCGACAAGCTTGCCGGCAGCACGCTGTTCTTCCTGCCAGGCGCGCAAGTGCGTGTAGTCGACGGTGTGAAGCGCCTGGTCGAGGGCGAGTTCATAATCGCCACTGTCGTACGTCAGGGTTCCGTTCGCCACCTTGAACGGAAACTGATCCTTCTTGACGAAGTTCAGTCGGCGGACCTCCACCGGGTCGCGCCCAACCTTGGCGGCTACCAGGTCGATGACCCGTTCAAGCATGTACGTTGCTTCAGGTCGTCCGGCGCCTCGATAGGCATCGGTCGGCGTGGTGTTGGTGTACACGCCGATGACGTGGACTTCGTTGTTGGGGATGTCATACGGCCCCTGGATGATGCATCCGAAGAGCCATGTCGGGACACCCGGTGCTGCGGTCGACGGATAGGCGCCGAGGCTCGCGTACGCGGTCACCTTGAGGGCCGTGATCTTGCCCTCCTTGGTTGCACCAACCTCGATGTGCTGGATGTGGTCGCGACCGTGGGCCGTGGCAACATAGTTTTCCGAACGGCTTTCGCTCCAACGGACTGGGACCCCAAGTTCCTTGGACGCGAAGATGCACAGGGCTTCGCCCGCGTAGTAGGGGATCTTTGCTCCGAAACCGCCGCCGACGTCACCCGCAATCACGCGAATCTTATGTTCTGGGATCCCGGTGCTGAGAGCGATGAGAAGGCGATGGATGTGCGGGTTCTGGCTTGTGACCCAAACGGTAACTTCGCCGGAAGCCGGGTTGTAATCGGCGACCGCGCAGCGGGTTTCCAGAGGTGTGGCGATGAGACGCTGGTTCACCAAGGTCTGAGAAATGCGCACATCAGCGTGCGCGAGTGCTCCGTTGGTGTCTCCGCCTACGAGTGACCAGCGGAACGCCTGGTTTCCTGGTGCGCTGTCATGGATGAGCGGTGCACCAGGTGCGACGGCGGCTTCATTGTTGATCACGGCTGGCAACGGGTCGTAGTCGACATGGACGAGGTCGACGGCGTCGGCCGCGGTGTTCGGGTCGACGGCGACTACCAGGGCGACCGCCTCACCGAAATACCGGACCTTCCCGTCGGCGAGCGGTGGATAGGTCGCAAGTTTCAAGGTGTCCCCGGTGTTCGTCGTCGGCCACGCGCACGGCATGCCGCTGATGAATCCCTTGACATTCTCGAAGGTGTAGACCCCGAGGACACCCGGATGCGCAGACGCTGCCGACGTGTCGATCGACACGATGCGGGCGTGACCGTGCGGACTGCGGACAAACATGGCCGTGGCGGCGTTCGCCAGATGGATGTCATCAGTGAACTTGCCTCGACCGGTGATGAGACGTGGATCCTCGCGGCGCCTGATGGATGCGCCGAATGCCCTTGTAGGCGTTGCCACTGCCATTGGGTCCCCTCCAATTCCAGCTGACGTGTCGGCGCTTGGCGCCGACGGGTTCGTTCCGGATGCGACAGGTGGTGGTGCGCGGGCGGTCCCCCGTGCCGTATCTAGGCGCCGACCCCGGTCCCTAGAGCCATCGTTTCGGCACCGCTGCGGATCGTCGCTCCGGCTGCCTTCACGGCTTCCACGATGTTCTGGTAGCCGGTGCACCGGCACAGGTTCCCCTCAAGGGCATCGCGGATTTCTTGGTCAGACGGGTCCGGATTGTCCTCGAGGATCTGGACGCTCTGCATCATGAACCCCGGGGTGCAGAACCCACACTGGAGGCCATGCTTTTCCCAGAAGCCCTGCTGGACAGCGTGGTAGCGCCCATCCTGGGCGAGACCCTCGACCGTCCGGACGTGCGCACCATCGGCCTGGACGGCCAGGACCATGCATGACTTGACGGATTGCCCGTCGACGATGACCGTGCAGGCTCCGCACTGTCCGGTGTCGCAACCAATATGCGTCCCCGTCAGGCCCAAGTCATCACGGAGGTAGTCAACCAGGAGTGTGCGAGGCTCAACGGTTGACCGGTGTGGACGCCCGTTGACCTCAACCGAGATGCCGACGTGAGTCTCTTCCATACTAACAGCCCCCCCCAACGCTATCGGATTGCGCCTATCATGGGTGCAGCAATCAGCCTGCGACACAACATGGCATCCCACAATGCCGGTCCCGGTCGTTTGACTGATTGGACGGAGAGTAGCATGCAACTGGTGTGGGATGCGTTGGGGTCCTGGTTTGACCGCGGTGACGCGTTTGGTGCGCTTGCCACGGTGGTGAATGTGTACCGGTCGGCGCCTCGTGCGGAAGGCGCGATGCTGGCCGTTTCAGTGCGGGGCGAACTCGCTGGATCGGTAAGTGGAGGGTGCATAGAGGGAGATGTTGCCTACCATGCCGCTCAGGTGATCGAAACCGGCATTCCCGTGCTCCTTGGCATTGGCATCGAGGATGAGACGGCGTGGGATGCGGGTCTCACGTGTGGAGGGGCGATCGAGATCTGGGTGGAACGGCTCGACAGGGTGGCGGTGATGGCACTGTCCGATGCCTGGAACCGGAAGGTCCCGTCAGTATCCATGACGTGGATCAGTGGTGCGTCGGGGTCGAGGCAGGTGGTCGATGATGCGGCAGTCGTGCCGGTCGCGACCGGGGGCGCCATGCCGCCCGACGAGGTGGCGACGAGTGCGGTCTGGCGGGCACGGCAAATGATCGCCGAGGGGCAGCGCGCAGTGTCGGGTGTGCAGGACCTTGTTGCGGCGGACGGCACGCCGTACCGGGTCTTCCTTCATGCGTGGCCGGGTCGACCCCGGTTGATTGTCTTCGGGGCGGTCCACGTTGCCCAGTCCTTGGTCAGGTTTGCGCATGAGGTTGGTTTCGAGACGTGCGTGGTCGATCCCCGGACTATCTTCGCGACCGATGAACGCCTTGGTCACGCGGGGCAACTCTTGCGGGCGTGGCCTCAGGATGCGATTGCGACCGGTCAAGTAGTTCTTGACGAAACCTCTTTCGTGGTTGTCCTTTCTCACGACCCGAAGTTGGATGAACCGGCACTCGCGGCGGCGCTGCGGTCCAAGGCGCCGTACATCGGATGCCTTGGTAGCCGGAAGACACAGGAAATCCGTCGGGCCCGGCTCATCAAGCAGGGGTTCACGGAGGATGACGTCAGCCGCATCCGCGGACCAGTCGGGCTTGACCTTGGTGGACGTGCACCCGAGGAGATTGCGCTCGGGATCATGGCGGAAGTGGTCGCGGTTGCCCGTGGTGGGCGGGTGGCCCCCCGCCCCGCCTGATTCATACCAAGCTTCGCTGGCTTGCAAACGCCCTGGAGAAGAATGATGCGCATCGTCGAGGTGAAGGCTATTGTCGTTGAGGTGCCGGCGAAGGCGCGCCGGCTCGAGATCATCCAGGTCCCGGACAAGTTCCGACTTCGGTACACGCACCGGAACCTCGGGAGTGACCAGGCCGAAACCGAGACGTACCTGCGTGTGCGCACCGACGAAGGCATTGAAGGCATTTGCACCGGTGCGCCTTCGCCGGCCGTCATGGAGGTCCTGCGGGCCCAAGTGATCGGTGCCGATCCAATGCGTCGCGAGGAGCTCTACCAGCGGCTTCATCATGGCACCCGCTGGGTCTACCAGACGCCTGGTTGGTTCGGGAACTTCGACAACTGTCTCTGGGATATCGCCGGGAAGGTTGCTGGCCTCCCTGTATGCCAGTTGCTTGGACAGGTGCGCGACCGCATACCGGCATACCTCACAGGGGGTGACGGCGACGGGACCGCGTCGACGTACATGGCGCTTCTGGACGATGCGGGACAGCGGTGGGGCATCGAGGCGTTCAAGTTCCACAACTACCAGGGTGCGACCAAGAACATCGCGCTGTTCGGCGAACTCCGTCGTGCCCTTGGGGATGAGTATGTCCTCATGAATGACCCGGTCTGCTCGTACTCGCTTGAGGAAGCGATCCGGGTAGGGCACGTCATGGAGGATCTTGGTTTCCTGTGGCTTGAAGAACCATTCTATGAACAGGAACTCCACCAGTATCAGCGGCTGTGCGCGGCCCTGACCCAGATGCCGGTGATGGCAACCGAGATGCTGATGTACGACATGAAACTGTGCGCGGAATGGTTGATTGCCGGCGCGACTGACCTGATTCGTGTCAACGCGCGAAACGGCACCACCAGTCTGGTCAAGCTTGCGCACTTTGCCGAACTGCATGGAAGCAATGTCGAGATGAATGCAGTTGGCGGACTGGGTGGGCATGTCCATGTCCAGTTGCAGTGCGCCATTCCCAATACCTATGCGTACGAGTATTTTGCGCACTTTCCAGGAGGTGCCAAGGAAATTGGCATCGTGAATGCGCCGGACGCAAAGGACGGACACCTCGAACCCTCGATGCTGCCTGGATGGGGCGCCGAAATTGACTGGGAGTTCGTGAAGCGCCGAACGGTTGCCGAGTACTGACAATTGACTCCGGGAGCTAGTGGGCCGCCTCCCCTTTTGATCCATCGCTCCTCATCTATCCCCGCTTCGATTACACGCCACATCGTAGATGCCTTATAGAGGCTTCGCTACACTTCAGTGATATGACAAGTGATGGGTTCCCAGAATTGGCCAGCGGGGGTGGCGCGCGGGTTCGCGATTACCAGGTGATTGCCCAGCGGGTTTGCCGGGCGGTCGTTGACCCATGGCGCCTTCGTGTGACGGGAACCCAGGGCATTTCCCCTACCGGAGGCAGGTACGACCTCTTTATGGCGACGATCCCGGCACGGACGGGAGACCCCCGCTTCAGGGTCCTGATAAACGGGGGCACCCACGGTGACGAACCGGGTGGGACCGAGGCAGTGGTCGCCTTCCTTGAGGGCGATCCCACGACCCGTTGGCCCGATGTCGAGTTCACGGTGCTTCCATGCACGAACCCGTGGGGTTTCGAACACAACCGACGCCACGGGCCGGCAAACCATGATCTGAACCGGACCTTCCAGAGGGCAACACCCCAGACCCCTGAAGTCGCTGCCGTCAAACGGGGCCTGCGGGGCCGGCGCTTCGACCTGTTCCTGGATTGCCACGAAGACATCGATACGCCAGGCCTGTATGTTTTTGCTCCGGCGGCCCTGGGCCGAGTTATCGTGGATGCGGTCAGGCCGATCGGACCGGTCCATCAAGGCGAACTCGTCGACGGTGAGATTCCGATCAACAATGGTGTGGTTGAGACCGATGCGAACAGGTTCCGCAGCCGTCGCCGTTCATGGAAGACGTGGCCCCTCCCGTTCTACGTCGCGAGGTACCACCAGTTATTGAAGCAACCTGACGACTTGTCTGGCGAGGATGACGCGCTCCCGCTTCGCGGTGCGACGATTGAGACGCCCATTTTCCTGACAATGGAGGAACGGATCCGTCTCCACCATACTGCGCTCGACGCGGCACTGAACATGCTGCACGGGAAAACGCGGTAATGGCGTCACGCCGGAAGGATCGGACGTCGACTGATCGGTTCGTCGAACCGGTTGCGATTGATGCCGACATCGAGCCGATCCTCAGGGCAAGGATCTCGGCGAAACGGGTGATCCACTCAATGCACGTCGCATCACTCGCGCAGGAACTTGCAAGGTGCCACGGTGTCGATCCCGATAGCGCGCGCCGCGCCGGCCTGCTACACGACCTCTGGCGAGAAGCAGGGGCGGGATCGGTCCTTGAGGCACGCCGCCGGGGACTTGGGCGGGCGATGGAGTTCGACGAGGACGGTTCTGACGTGCTTGAGGACTGGATGGACGGGAACCCGGTTCTCCTTCACGGTGCCCTGGCAGCGTATGAGGCCCGTGAACGCTTTGCCCTCCCACAGGTGTGGTGCGACGCGATCGCGTTCCACACGACCGGGCGAGGCGGCATGACGATCGAGGATATGGTGATCCAAGTCGCTGATCACGCCTGCGAGGGTCGTCGAGGCGACCACGTCGATGAATGGCGACGGACGGCGTTCGAGGATCTGGGGAGGGCCACCCTTGCGATGATCGAACACCTGGTCTCCAATCTCCTTGAAGCCAAGGCGATGTTGTGGGTCCCCACGGTTGAGGCGAGAAACGACCTGATGACCCGGTTCGGCCCAAGAAAGCGCACTATCGCGTAATCGGCCCCCGCATAGACGGGAGAAGTCAGACGGGTAGGTGAGCATTTCGGTCTGGTGGCCCTACGGCTGTCCCTTTTCCCTATCCCGGCTCCCCTGGCTGAACCAGGTTTCGCTTGACAGACGCGATAGCTTCCGGCAGTGACGACGTGGACTGGGTGCGCGTCGTGAGGTTTCGAAGCGTTGCAGTCTTGGAACTGGCCTCGTCCTCGCCGACAACGATGGCGTGTCCGGCGCCCAACCGTGAAGCGGTCTCGAGTTGCTTGCCCATTGGCCTGTCCGGTTCAGTCGAGATCGAAACCGTCAACCCGGCTGCTCTGGCATCACAGGCGACCTTCCCGGCCCAACCGAGGCTTGCTGACCCGAAGGCGATCACAACCACGTCTGGGACGGCCCGAACATGGTTGAGGCGTGCCAGGCTGGCAAGGGCATCGGTGACGCGTTCGAGTCCGAACGAGAACCCGACGGCGGGAATGTCGCGACCGGTGAAGCGGCCAATCAGGCGGTCGTACCGCCCTCCGCCTCCGAGGCTGCCGGCGGTGTAGTCGGGCGACACGACTTCAAGGATTGTGCTGGTGTAGTACTCGAGTCCGCGTGCAAGGGTCGGATCATAGACAAGATCGTCGTCTGCAATGCCAAGGTCGCGTGCGGCGGAGAGGACGTCATGGAGGCGCGCCGGAGGTGGCGATGCCTGAAGGCGGTGGAGGATGTCGCGTGCGCTCGCCTCGGTTCGGCCGTGGCCTGCGAGTTCACGGACCACACCGTCTTCGCCAACTTTGGCCCGTTTGTCAATCGCGATCACGTCGCCCTTGGTCAGTCCAAGACCGTCAAATAGGGTTCGGTCGTTGACGAGCACCGTGACCCGGTTAAATCCGATCGCACGGAACCCTTCGGCGGCTACGCAGATGGTTTCGGCATCGGCAACGACGCCCGGAGCGCCGGCAGTATCGACGTCACATTGCGTGAACTCGCGCTCGCGTCCGCGACCGGTATTCTCGCCCCGCCAGACGCGCTGGAACTGGTAGCGCCGGAAGGGGCGGGGAAGGTCACGGTACTGGGCAATGACCCGTGCGAACGGGACGGTCTGGTCGTAGCGCAAAGCCACATCACGTCCGCCCATGTCGTTGAACCGATAGATCAGCTTCTCCGCCTCGGCCCCGTACCTGCCGAGCAGGACGTCCGCGTATTCGAGGGCGGGAGTTTCAAGAGGTACGTATCCCCACGACGCGAAGGTGCGGCGCAGTTGCGCCATGATCCACTCTCGGCGCGCGGCAGCTTCCGGCAGGTAGTCGTTGAACCCCTTCAGGGTACGCGGTTCGATTCGGATTTCCCGGTCGGTCTCCGGACCCCCTGTCGGGTCTGCGGTTCCCTGCTGGAGTTCCGGCTGCGTGGTTTCCTTGCCGGCCATGGTGCCTATTCCTTCCGTGCCCAGGTAGTATCCCCGACAGGCGCGGGCGCACGGTACATGACGCGTGCCGGGAAACGTGCCCCTGCCTGAGCAAACGGTGGTGCTCCCTCCATTGCGACGGGCGAGAGTAGACAGCGATGCGGTTGATCATTGTCGAAAGTCCGAAAAAGGCCCGGACGCTTGGTTCGTTCGCCGGGACTGGGTACCGCGTGATCGCCACGATGGGCCATGTTCGCGACCTGCCTGGCAAACGGCTCGGCGTTGATGTCGGGAATGGTTTTGCGCCGGAATATGAGGTCCTCGATCGGGCGAAGCGCACCCTGGCTTCGATCCGTGGCGCGGCACGCGGTGCCGAGGCAATCCTGCTGGCGACTGACCCGGACCGTGAGGGCGAAGCAATCGCCTGGCACGTCGCCGAGGCCCTCGGACTGACGCCTGCAAGGACTTCGCGGATCGTGTTCCACGAGATCAGCGAACGTGCCTTGCGTCAGGCGTTGGCAAAGCCGCGGGCAATTGACCGTTCACTTGTCGATGCCCAACAGGCCCGACGAGTGCTCGACCGTCTTGTCGGGTATGGGGTCAGCCCGCTTCTCTGGCGTGCGGTGGCACGTGGGACTTCGGGTGGGCGGGTGCAATCAGTTGCGCTTCGCCTGATTGTCGACCGTGAACGCGAGATCCAGGCATTTGTGACCCGAGAGTTCTGGACGGTTGATGTGGAACTTTCAGTGCCCGGGGCCACCCAGGCCGACCACTTCCTGGCCCGGGTTACCGGGGTCGACGGCGCGGACCCGGCGTTTCCCGACCAGTCGACGGTGGACACGATTATCGATGCACTTTCGGCTTCAACCTTCCGCGTCCTTGAGGTTGGGTCTGCCGACGCCAACCGGATGTCTCCGCCTCCGTTCACGACAAGTACCTTGCAACAAGTGTCGGGGACGCGGTTGCGCTTGTCGGCGAAACGGACGATGCAACTCGCGCAGGAACTCTATGAAAACGGCCTGATCACCTACATGCGCACGGATAGCGTGTCGGTCAGTCCAGAGGCAATTGCTGCGACACGGCGGGTAATTGAAGCGGACTACGGGTCCGAGTACTTGCCGTCGTCACCACGACGGTTCCAGACACGCACCCGCAATGCGCAAGAGGCGCACGAGGCGATCCGTCCGGTTGATGTGGCTCGACGTTTGGAAACAGTCCGCGGAATGGCTCGGGGTGATGCGGGGCGCCTGTATGAAGTGATCTGGCAGCGGATGGTTGCCAGCCAGATGGCCGCGGCTCGGATCCGTACTGACAAGGCAACCATCGTGGCGCTTCGTACGGGCGGATTGCCTGCGCGGATGACGCTTGAAGCACGCGCTTCGACCCTGGTTTTCGCGGGATGGCTTGCGCTGTACGGCGCTTCAGCCGAACGCGGGAGTGCTCCGGCCGAGACGCTTGCCGATGGCGAGATACCGCCGCCGGTGAATTCCAGGATGCCGGTGCTGGCACGCGATCAGCTTCTACAGGCACATGCAGTGCATCCCGCGCAACACTTCACCAAGCCACCCCCGCGCTATTCGGAAGCGACGCTGGTGCGCGCGCTTGAGGCGGCTGGCGTTGGTCGCCCTTCGACCTATGCGTCCATCGTGTCGACCATCGAAGAACGGGGCTATGTTGGCCAGGCATCCAGGGTGTTCGTGCCCACGCCACTCGGGTATGGGGTGATCGACTACTTGCTGGAACGGTTTCCATCCATCGTCGATGTGGCGTTTACGGCGCGGATGGAGGACCAGCTCGATCAAATCGCGGAAGGGAAGATTGGCTGGCAGGCGATGTTGGCGGACTTCCACGGCCCGTTCTCGGCAAACATCACGGAGGCGTCGCGCGCGGCCCCGACGGGCCGGGCTAGTCAGGTGAGTTTGGTGGTTCCCGCAGGAACTCTTGGTGGTGAGCGGGTGGCGGGCGGGGAGACTCGGACACGGCGTGTGCGATCAACCGGGAGTTCGGGCAATGCCGAAGTCGCAGCCTCGGGCGAATTGGGGCCTGACGATGGCGTTCCGCCAAGATCGACCAGGCGTACCCGGGCTGCCCAAGGGGTTGTTACATCCGCAGATGCGACCGAGGTTCGCGGCGGACCTGCAACTCCCCGGCGTCGCTCCCCGGCAAGGAACGCGCGTCTGGCTCCCACTGCCGCCAGAGGGAATGGCCCGGCCCCGGTACTGGGCGCGGTCCCGATTGCGGATCTCACCGCACCGGTGGCGTGTCCCATGTGCGGCGCGCCGATGGTGGCACGCACAAGTTCCTGGGGGCCATTCACAGCGTGTAGTGGCTATCCGAAGTGCCGGTACATCCATCGTGCTGATCAGGATTTGGATGGGGGCACCGGGACTTCGCGCCGCCGAACGTCACCGCCGACCCGTCCACGTCAACCTGATCCGATGACTGCCCGAGTCGTTCGTGGTCGCCGGACACGAGGCCGATCTCGGAATACTGATTGATGGACCACAGTGGGGTGCCCAGTTTCCTCGCGTGACCCGGTATTCTGGGGTTGGCTACCCACTGGCGTCCGATCTGGTTCCCCTACACCGGCAGGCCCGCTGCAATCGCGAGGAATGGCATGCTTACGATCGGGACTGCCGGTCACGTTGACCACGGTAAATCGACACTCATCGAGACACTGACCGGGATAGATCCAGACCGCCTGCGCGAAGAGAAGGCGCGTGGCATGACGATCGACCTCGGGTTTGCCTGGTTGCGGCTACCTGACGGTCGTGAGATCAGCATCGTCGACGTCCCCGGGCACGAACGGTTCATCAAGAACATGCTGGCTGGGGTGGGTGGAATAGATGCGGCGCTGCTCGTCATCGCTGCCGATGAGGGCATCATGCCCCAGACCCGCGAACACCTCGACATTCTGGACTTGATCGGGGTGAAGCACGGCGTCGTCGCGCTGACAAAGGCAGACTTGGTGGACGATGAATGGCGGGCTTTCGTCGCGGAGGAGGTGCGCGAGACACTGCGCGGGACGTCGCTGTCGGGTGCGTCAATCGTGCCGGTGTCGGCGTTGGCGGGCAGCGGCCTGCCGGAACTCGTGACCGCGCTGGTGGCCGTACTCGATGACGCGCCAGTGCGTCGCGACCTTGGTCGTCCCCGGATGCCGGTCGACCGGGTGTTCTCCTTGGCGGGTTTTGGCACGATCGTGACTGGGACACTCCGCGATGGCAGCCTTGAAGTTGGACAGGAGCTTGAAGTGCTTCCGGATGGGCTTCGGACCCGTGCCCGTGGTCTCCAAAGCCATCGGACCAAGGTGGGTGTTGCTCGTCCAGGAAGACGGGTTGCAATCAACCTGGCGGGTGTCGCAATCGATGATCTTGGACGGGGTGCGGTCGTGTCGCTACCGGGGGTCATGCGTCCGACGCTTGCCGTCGACGTTCGGGTCCGGATCCTTGCCGGGGTGTCACGACCGCTCCCACACGGTGCGCTTGTCGGGTTTCATACCGGTACGTCGGAGACGATCGCGCGCGTCCATATCCTGGAGGGGGACCGGATCGAGGAGGGGGCGACTGGTTGGGTCCACCTGCGCCTTGCGCACCCGGTTGCGGTTGCCCGCGATGATGACTTCATCATCCGTGCGTTGTCACCCGGCGAGACATTGGGCGGCGGGCGGATTATTGACGCGCATCCCGCGGTGCGCCGCCGGCACCAGGCTGGTTTGGTCGCCGCCCTTGAGGTGCTTGCCGACGGGTCTCCCGAAGATGTGGTGGTTGGAACCCTTGCCCGCATTGAACCTGCTTCGAGTGGCGACCTGATCGCGGCATGTGGACTGATGCCCGCCACTGTCCCACCGTTGATTGAGGCGCTTCTGGCGCAAGGTGAGATCGTCCCGGTTGGAGGACTGACCTACACACGGGGTGGATGGAACCGGGTCAGTGACCGGCTTGTGACGGCGCTCGATGCCTACCACAGCGAGTTTCCCTTGAGGCCGTTCATGCCGAAAGAGGAGCTCAAGAACCGCCTCGGGTTGCCCACACGGGTCTTTGCAGGCGCGCTCACGCGGATGGCTTCGCTTGACGCCGTGGTTGACGGCGGGACGGGTGTCCGTTCGGCTGGGCATCTGGTTCGGTTCACTGGCGCTGCGCTTCTGGTTTCCGAAGCTATCACCACGGCAATCGGGCGGGTGCCGTTGGCGCCGCCGACGTTGACAGAACTGGCTGCTCTGATCGTGGAGGTTCGCGGAGCGCCTTCTCTCGAAGAGGTTGTTGGTGCACTGGTCGTCACCGGTGCGCTGGTGAAGGTCAGTGATGACGTGTATTTCGACAGGAATGCGTTCGAGGAGATGGTCACACGCGTCGGCCGGCACTTCCGGGTCCGTGGGGAAATCACCGTTGCCGAGGCGCGCGACCTGATCGGCACGAGTCGAAAATATGTGCTGCCATTTCTTGAGTATCTGGATCGAGAGAAGGTCACGCGTCGCAATGGCGACCTGCGGTTGCCGGGATCGCGGGCGTTCGCCGATCTGACAGGCGGTCGCGAGTGAACGGGCCTCACTGATCGGAACCCGGGCCGGGGCGCCGTGCATCAGTGGGCTTCGTCCCGCATTCCGCCATACGCTTGCCCGTGCTCGTCACGAGTGCATGAGCGTCGGTGGGATGCCAGAACGAAGGATGACATCTGCGAATTTGCCTCGGATAGTCGGTTTCGAGGCGCCCCATACGCATCCCGGATCCGGTCCGTTTCAATGAAGAATGTCGGCAGTAGGCGAGAAACGGGATCAGGTGGTGTCGTGATCGAGAAGGCGAGGATGCGAAACCACGATGTCGGCCGGCGGGCGACTGCCTCTGGATTGCCAGTCATCCGTGGTGCTGCGTCCCGGCCTGACGGTGCTACGGTAGATGGTGGGATCGTTGACGTCGAGGCCCGCGTCATCTCGGACACCGACCGGATTCGCCGATGGAGACCGGGTGCGAGGCCCACTCCTCCGGTCACGCCGGTTGGCACTGCCGGTGGAATGCGGGTGGTCAATGCCCTTGAGCCTCGTCGCCGTCGTTCGGCACCGGTGGTGGTGCGTGAAATTTCGGGAACGGGTGCAAACCCTCATCGGCCGGCGCGAACCGTCTCATGGGGGACATTCGGTCGGATTGCCGACCGGATTGCCACGTTTGCCCAGTTCAGGAGTTCCCTCAGGCCCACCCTGGAAATAACTCCGATCAATCCGGAGGAATGGGTGCCAGTGCCGCCGGTCCCGCCGACCCGCCTATCGACGTTGGTCGCCTTCCTGCCCTCACCGGGGGTTTTGATTGCGATTGCGATTGCGGTGCCCGCGTGGGGTGCGCTCGGTGGCCTCTTGTTCTCCGTTGAACCGACAGCCCCGTATGCGCTGATCTGGTTCATGGCGTTCCTGTTTGTCGCAGTTACCGCCACAGTCGCTCCCATAAGTCGAGCGGTTGGATTGGCGTACGGGCGAACCCGGCGCTATCGCGACGCAGTCTGGCTGCATAGTGTCAGGCAGGGAGTCCTGGTCAGTGTCCTGTTCATCGGGCTTGCGTTCCTGGCGTCGCTCAGAATGTGGTCGCCCTTGATCACCACGATGCTGACGTTTGGAATGATTGCGCTTGAAACCTTGGTGATTTGGCGACGCTGAGCAGGCGGGGACCAAGCACGGCTTCCCTTGACATTTGTGCCGACAAGTCCTGGTCCCATAGGACCGGAATGATGATGCGTACCCCACTTACCGTCTCCGACTTTGATCGCTTTGCCAAGTACTACGACGATGAGCATGCGTCGTACAGCGAAGACCTCCCGATGTGGGAAGGGTTTGCAAGGCATGTCGGGGAAGACGGCGTTCTGGAACTTGCCTGTGGAACTGGACGGCTGTTGGTTCCGCTGGCGCGTGCAGGCGCATTGTTGACCGGTATCGACGTGTCGCCGGCGATGCTTGACGTCGCGCGAGAAAAGGTCGCGCGGGCATCGCAGGGCGCGCGGGTCACACTCGTCGAAGCCGACATGCGCTCCTACGATCTGGGACGGCAATTCGGCCTCGTGATGGTCGGGCTCAACTCGCTGATGCATCTCGAGACGCGTCAGGCACAACGCGAGGCCATCGAGACGGCGACGCGACACGTCCGGGTTGGCGGTCGCTTCGTGATCGATATTTTCAATCCCGATGACGGACTACCCGACAGTGCACAGGAGGGACAGGTCTACCTGCACTGCCTGAAGGTACGCACCGATCAATCGCAATTGCTTCACTTTCAGTCGCTGTCAGTTGACCGGGGCGAACAGCTGGTAACGGTGACGAACTACTACGACGACGTCGATCGCGATGGATTGGTCCGCAGGCATCTCGTGCCATTCCGGCTTCGATACCTTGCCGTCGGAGAACTTGAGTTGCTTGTGGAACAATCGGGGTTGAGGATCGAGGATCTTTACGGGTCGTACGATTTGGAACCGTTCAGGCACGGCAGTCCACGGATCATCATCGTCGGTCGTCGACGCTGACCCCGTGCCGTCGTCAGATACGCTTTCGTGCAACCTGACAGGCGCGCCGCCGAGTGCGGTGAAGCGTCCTGTGAACGCGCCCATGGCTTCCAAATGAATTCCGCTGCACCATCACGTCGACACCGCATCCTGATGTTCACGGGGTATTACCTACCGTACATCAGTGGCATGACCATCTACGCGCAACGGCTTGCGGAGGGTCTTGTCCGTCGCGGTCATCAGGTGACGATCTTGTGCTCGCATCACGACCCGCGTCTGCCGTTGCGCGAGACGGTGGGTGGCGTTCAGGTGGTCCGAAGTCGGGTCCTTTTCGGCTTCCGCAAAGGGGTTGTGATGCCCCTCTTCTGGTACGACCTCCAGCGATTGCTCCGGGATCACGACATCTTCCATCGCCACGTGCCAGGATTGCTGGACGCGTATATCTCGACACGGATCGCGCGTTGGATGCACAAGCCAGTCATCTTCACCCATCACTGTGACATCTATCTGCCATTCGGCCTGCTCAATGACGCAATCACCGCGGCCATGCACACCGAACTGCGGTACGCCGGTGATCTTGCGGACCTGATCATCTCGTACTCACAGGACTACGCGGCGTACTCGCGGTTCCTCTCGCACAACCGGTCCAAGCTGCGCACGGTGTTCCCTCCCATCAAGATTGGGACACCCGATGACGCGCAAGCACAGGCATGGCGGACGCGCCTTGGTCTTGACGGACGGCGGATCATTGGCTTTGCCGGTCGGTTTGCGGCAGACAAGGGTGGGGACGTGTTGCTTCGTGCCATTCCCCGTGTTCTCGAATCGGTTCCCGACGCCCATGTCGTGTTCGCCGGTGAGTTTGCCCAAGTCCGAGGCGAAACATTCTTTGACGAATGCCAGGGGTTGCTGGCCCCGGTTCGTGACCGGGTGACATTCCTTGGGAATGTCAATCCGGCCGACATGCCCAATTTCTACCGGATGTGCGACGTCGCGACGGTCCCTTCAACCAACTCGACGGAATCGTGGGGGATGTGGCAGAACGAGGCGATGTTGTGCGGTACTCCCGCAGTGACATCGGACCTTCCGGGTGTCCGGGTTTCGATCCGAACCACTGGAATGGGTGAGCTTGTACGTCCCCATGATTGGCAGGGTCTGGCCGATGCCTTGGTGCGGGTTCTCAACAACCGGGCGCGATATCTCGTCCCCAAGCAGGACCCGCGCGTTGTGTTCGACCCTGAACGGACCATTGACGCGTACGAGGCCTGGTACCACGCCCTTGCGGCTGGGACAGTGCCGCCGGTTATGCGGTCACCGATTACGTAGGTCCATTGGCTACCGTTGCACACGCTTCCGACCCACTGGAGCGATGAAACTGACGGAGTTGGCAGCAATCGTGATGATCGCTTGGGTCAAGCGCTGACGCTTTCGTCGCGGTGGCGCGCGATCGGTGGCGCCAGGCGTCACGACAGTATGGGACCGGACACGCGCCGGCAGGATTTCCGTGTTTACCGTGCCGGAGCCGCCAAACGCCGGATCGTCGCTATTGAGTATCTCTTCCCATCGGCCGCCCTTCGGGACGGGTACCGCGAGTGAGGCAATTGCCTCCGAAGAGAAGTTGCACACCACAACCACGGGTGGGTCATTCGTCGTTCCAAAGCGGACGAATGCGATGACCCCGAGCGATGCGGTTTCCGCGCGGAGCCACCGGAACCCTTCGGGCTGCGAGTCGCGGGCGTGCATGGCACCGTAGGTCTGGTGGATGCGATTGAGGGCACGCACCAATTCCTGCATGCCACGGTGAAGCGCGGTTTGGGCCCCGTCGGTTCCTGCGAATTCGAGAAGGTGCCAATCGAGGCTGCGACCCTCGGCCCACTCGCCCCACTGGCCGAATTCGGAACCCATGAAGAGCAGCTTCTTGCCCGGGTGTCCGTATTGGTACGCGAAAAGGGATCGTAATCCTGAGAAGCGATCCGGGTCGGAACCAGGCATCTTGGTCAGGAGGGCGCGCTTGAGATGGACGACTTCATCGTGCGAGAGTGGCAGGACGAACCGTTCGTCGAATGCATACCAGACCGGGAATGTGAGCTTCTCCGCCAATCCCGCGCGATTGCCGTGGGGTGCCTCGAAATAGGTGAGGGTGTCGTGCATCCAACCCATGTTCCACTTGTAATCGAACCCAAGCGAGTCACCGCCTGAGCTGCGAAATGCCGCTTCGGCCGGGATAACCGGGGCAGGAGTGATTGCGTCAATCGGTCCGTCCGCGGGTGGAGGCCGTGTTCCCGATCGTCCCGAAAGTGGGTCGCGACGCGTGACCCACTCGTAGGTCGTTGCCTCTTCGGCAAACATCAGGGCGCCAGGCACCTCGCGGTGGACGAGCCGGTTCAGTCGGCGCAGGAAGTCGACCGCCTCGGGATGGTCGGTGCGTCCCCACGCGTTTGGTTCCCAATGGTCGTGCGGCCGCCCGTGATCAAGCCAGACCATGGACGCGACGGCATCGACCCTCAGACCATCAACATGAAAAACCTCCAGCCAGTAGAGGGCGCTTGCGAGCAGGAATGTCCGGACCTCAGGCCTCCCGAAGTCGAATTGATAGGTTCCCCAGACCGGATGTTCCCCACGGACGCGGCTTCCGTGCTCAAACAGGGCCGTGCCATCGAACCGGCCTAGTCCATGCCGGTCCTTGCAAAAGTGTCCTGGTACCCAGTCGAGGATGACGCCGATACCGTGTTGGTGCAGGTGGTCCACGAAGTACCTGAAGTCATCCGGTGTTCCGTACCTTGCGGTCGGCGCAAAGTAGCCGGTGACCTGATAGCCCCAGGATTCATCCAGCGGGTATTCGGTCACCGGAAGCAATTCGACGTGCGTGTAGCCAAGGTATTGCAGATATGGGGCTAACTGCCGGGCGAGCTCACGGTACCCAAGCGGGAGGTTCGGGGTTTCGGGTGACCGTTGCCACGAACCAAGATGGCATTCGTAAATCGAGATGGGACGGTTCGTGGCCTGGGCATAGGGCCGGGATGCAACCCATGGGCCGTCGTTCCACGGTTCAGTAGACGGTCTCCAGACCCGCGACGCCGTGTGGGGACGAAGTTCACTCGCGAACGCGAATGGGTCGGCCTTCAATGTGGTCACACCACCGGATGCCGATACGATGGCGTACTTGTAGGTCGCGCCGTGCCCGATATTCGGGATGAACCCGGTCCAGATACCGCTGAGGTGATCGAACTCAAGCAAGTGGCCCGGCGACTGCCATGCATTCCAGTCGCCGACTACGGACACGGAATGCGCGTTTGGGGCCCAGACAGTGAACCGGGTGCCTTCGACCGATCCGACCGAGGCCAGGTGCGCTCCCATTGTCTGATAGGCGCGTCTTGGCGAACCGCCGTCAAGGCGAATTCCGAGCGTCGAAGCAGGCCGGGGTTCTGGCATCGTCTGGGTAGGAGGGAACCGGGAGCGGTCACGCTGATCCCTTCACACAATACCTGACGCAAGTATCCGTTCCCTGAGGTAAGGGATTGGATCCGGTGCGCGGGTCGGTTCATCCGATCGCGAAGAGGTCCTGATTGGCTTGAACCCATGCGAGAAGGCGATCAAGCCCTTCGCCGACGCTGACGCGGGGGGCCCAGCCGAGGACGTGCCGGGCGCGGGTGATATCGGCGATGAATACACGCTGGTCACCGGGACGCCAGTCGGCATGGTTGGCAGGGACCGTCCTGCCAATCCGGGGTCCGATATGCGCAAGGACTTCGCCGATGGCCAAGGTGTTTTCCGGCCCGCCACCTAGATTGATTGCCGTGCCTCGGACTGCGTCAATCTTCTGAACCGCCGCATCGTATGCATCGAGCAGGTCATCGACATACAGGACGTCCCGGACCTGCTTGCCATCGCCGAAAATACTGATCGGACGTCCGGTCACGGCCGCAATCGTGAACCAAGCGACCCACCCTTGATCCTCAACGCCAAGTTGGCGGGGACCGTAGACGCAAGATTGCCGGAGGGCGACCGAGGGCAACCCGTAGATGCGTGAGTAGTCGATTGTGTACTGATCTGCGGCGCCTTTGGAACACCCGTATGGCGAATGGAAGTCGAGCGGGTACGTCTCAGGAATGCCGAGAGGCGCGTCGCGGAATTGGTACCGGCCGTCGGCCTCGATGACACCAACGTGTTCGAGTCCACCATAGACCTTGTTGGTGGAACTGTAGAGAAAGGCACGCAGTCCGCGATGGTGTCTCGCCGCTTCAAGGAGGTTCAGGGTGCCCAGCGCGTTCGCCTCGAAATCCCCACGCGGATCCTGAACCGAGGTGGTGACCGCGACCTGCCCGGCAAGGTGGATGACGACGTCAACGTCGGGATGTGAATTGAAAACCTCGGTCACTGCCCGGTCGTCACGGATATCAACCTGATGGAAGGCCAACGCCTTTGCGTTCGGGTGCGAGGTAAGCCATGAGAGGTTCACGTGCGCCCCCCGGCGCGAGAGGTTGTCGATCACGACCACCTCTTCGCCCCGGTCGAGTGACCGCGCAACGGCATTGCTGCCGATGAACCCGGCGCCCCCCGTAATGAGTCGTTTCATGCGTTGGTTCCGAATCCCGAGTTCAATGGGTGCCGAGGGTCACGCGGATGGTTGGTGCGAGCAACGTGCCTCCACGTGACGAGCCGTACAGGTTGATGCCGTTGGCAGATGGCCCGGTTGGAACGGAGAAACGGACCCGAAGGACGCCATCGGTTGCATGTTCCATGATGGCAGACAGCGTCAGAGCGTCCGCTGACGCCTCCAGGATCGTGCCTGCGGACGCGTATTCCCACTCAGGTTGCTCGAAGATGCTGAGCACGCCTCGGGCATCGGCGAAGTCGTCGGGTGCGATCACGTCACCGATATCGACACCGTTCACCGAGACACGGATGAGTGACGGCCGTGGGGTCTCACGGGTCTGAGGGTAGTCGGTCCCTTGGAAGTAGCGGTAGTCGTGCCATCCCCGACGAGTGGCCGCGGTGCGCGAGCCTGCCTCGAAACGCACCGTCAGCGACTGCGCCCGGGATGCATCGGTATTCGCAGGCATGGCGACTTCATATTCCACATATCCGGCCCCAATGGCTCCGTACTTGTCCCCGCCGGGGGCGATACGTGCCTCGGGCCAACTCGAGTCTGTGAACTCTCCCGGGACAAGGCGCCAGGTTAGCGCAGTCTCGGACGCATCGCATGACTGGGAGGGAGCCGCTTTCACCACCAACTGGGTGTAGTTCCTTGCCCGAACCGTGCCGTTGGCATCAGTAAGCCACAGCCGGACGGTCACCACCGACGGGGTTGCCGGCATGGTGACCTTGATCGGGTCGAGGTCGGTCACGGTATATGGTTGAAGCGAGACTGATTGGTCGCCAGATTGCACGCTTGCGTGCGGCAATCCATCAATGTCTGTCAGGTCGACCGCCCAGTGCAAGACTGGTCGGTCCAGCGCAACGTGGTTCCAGTGCGATACGAACACTGGAAGCGAGATTGTCGCACCGGCTTCCGAGGCCTGGACTGGTGGCGCGTCGAACCCAACCAGGTCGGCACCGTTGATGTCGGCGACCGACATTCCCGGAAAGTGCGCGTCATAGCCAAACACCTTTGGGGCGCGGTCGTAGTTGATGAGACCGTTGTGTTCCCATTCGATATCAGTCAGTTCGGTGTAAACGTAGCCGCAAATCTTGTCGTGGCGGCGAAGGTCTGTGGTCAGGAAACGGAATGAATGGGCAATGTCCTTCTCGCCCTGCCTCGCCGACAGTCCCGCATATTCGCTATTCAGAAGTGGTGCGGTCGTCTGGACGTATGGCGTTGCGTCTCCCCCGAACTTGCTGCTGACGTAGTTGAACCCCGACCCAGGGTAGGTTTCCGCAACAACCCGTTCCACGTGGGCGCGCGCCCGGTCCCACGTGGTGAGGTAGAAGTGCCACGTATTGATGTCAGTAATCACGTGGTCATAAAGGCAGGGCGAGTTGTCTTCGACCAGACGCGTCCCATCAATGGACTTGCAAACGTGAACCATGTCCAGGACCCAGTTGCGTCCGTCGGTGGTGTGATGGTTCTCCAGTCCCCATGTCTCGTTGAAGAGGATCCACGCGATGATCGATGGATGCGACTGATCACGGACCATTGCTTCGCGGAAGGTGGATTCCCAGTTGGCACGTGCCACGGCCGAGTCGACCATCGTGCAAGGGAAGTCGTAGAAGATCGTCATGCCAAGGCGATCAGCCCAATAGTAGTACCGAGGGTCATTGATCTTGATGTGACACCGGAGCATGTTCAAACCGAGACGCTTGGCATCCTCGATGTCGCCACGGATCGTGTCGTCGGACGGGTAACTGTGGACACCGTCCGGGTGAAATGCCTGATCGAGTGCCCCACGAAGGTAGATTGGGCGGCGGTTCAGGAGGACGTATTCGTAGGGTTTTCCGTCCCAGAACCCGGTGGTGATTTCGCGGATCCCAAAGTAGGTAAGGATGCGGTCACCCTGTTGGCCACCGATTGCGACGGATAGCCGTACGTCGTAGAGGTGGGGTTCTTCGGGTGACCACAGTCGTGCGCCATCTGGTGTGACCGGGACGACCAGGCGCGTCATTCCCCCATGTGTTGCAAAGGAAACCGTGACCGGGGCGAATGCGCCGTCCACCGACGTGACCGTGACGGACGCCGGTGTTCCGTCGGCGGTTGCCGGCGTGGCCACGTCCAGATCGAAGATTGCGTGGGGCTGCGGATCAAGGGGGGTGGTCACCACCGCCCGGTGCACATGAACGTTCGGCCGTCCCTCAACATACACTGTCTGCCATATGCCAGAGGAATACGTGTACCACCGTTTGGTCTGCTTGCCCACCGGGGTCGCCGCGTCGGTGTAGTCATAGACACGGACGGTGAGGGTGAACGGCCTGCCTGCTGTGACATGGCTTCCGAGGTCAATCTCGAATGGCGTGTAGCCGCCGTGGTGTTCGGCAACAAGGCGCCCGTCAACCCAGACCTTTGCACCCCAGTCAACCGCACCGAAGATCAACCATGGCCGTATCCGCCATCCTGAGCCGCCAATCTCGGTGATGCTGGTTCCCCAATCGGACGGAACCATTACCCCCCGCTGGTACCACGCAACACCCACATAGTCCGGCCGGTGGACAAGTGATGCCGGGCTTTCCCAAGGGAACGGCACCGCGATGTGGTCGGTGAATGGCACCTCCATGGCACCTGTGGCTGCGGCAACCTCCGGATGTGGAACCTTGTACCACCGTAGGTGTTCCCCACGATTTTCGGGGTCCAAGGCAAACTTCCAGACACCGTTGAGGTTCAGCCAATCGGATCGTTGCCAATCCGGGCGTGGATGTTCGGGCCGGGGCGTGTCTTGGGTGCCTGGAAGTTGCGGGAGTACGGTGTCAATTGCTGCCACGGTGTTTCCCTCTCCGGTTGTCTGGTGCGGTCAGCTTTTCGGGGGCAAGGGGTCGCTAGATGAGTGTTTCAATGCCCGACATGAAGACGCGCCATGCAAAGTAGACGAAGAGGGCGGCCGATGCAATTGCAGTCATCCGGACTAGGGCAGGACCAAGCGCACGGCCGAGGACCGCGGCGCCAACCGCGACGGCCAGGGACCACGCCATCCCCGCCAGGAAGAAACCGGCGTAGAACGATGGGAGATCGAGGGTCGTGGCGGTCCCAACGGACGAGGCAATGAGGCTGCCACCAACGGCGGCGAACCAGACCATTGTGGTTGGTGAAGCGAGTGCGAGCAGAAGTCCGTCAAGAAAATCCCGACCTATGCCCGTTGAAGGGCCAACCAATGCCAGAAGCTTTCCGATCCGGCCATCGTGCGATGGTGACCCTGCTTCATCCGCTTCAATTGCGGCCCCGACCAGCGTGGATTGTGGTGTCGGGGAGGCGATGGCCTGCCGAACCATCTGCCATGTCAGGTAGAGAAGGGCGGCGGTACCGCCTAGCCAGAGTACCCATCGGACGATGCTGAATTGCAGGAGGGCAGCAATGCCAGCGCCGGCCAGGCCCGCCCAGATGATGTCTCCAAAGCACGAACCAAGACCGATCAGGAACGCTGGGACCGCACCGCGAGCGATCCCAGTCCGGATGATCGCGAGGTTCACGATGCCAAGATCGAGGCAGAGGGAAAGGGATAGGAGTGCCCCGTCAGTGAGGAGTTGCAGGTTCATCAACAATTCCTCTGACGCAGCTGGCTCAAGCTGTCCTGATCGCGTTCGTGATCGTGCGTGTCGGAGGCAACCTTACTCATTGGTCGCCCTGTTCGAGGCCAATCCGCACGGTCGATGTGGTGGGGTGGTGACGGGTCTCGTCCGCATCTGGCGGTGCCGACCCGTTCATGGAGCGGTCAACCTCGTAATCGCCTTCGGTTGGCCAGGTGACAAGTTCCCATTCACCCAGGGCCCCGGACCGTTCGAACCACAGCCTCAGGTAGCCATCCTGTGCAGTTGGAAGGCCAATCGCGAGGGTCGAACCAATGCCGCCAACCCCGAACAGATGATGATGGCCGGTGAGCACGAGCGCCGGTCGCAGTTCCTGCACAAGTTGGGCGAGCACCGGAATACCCATGATCCCAATCCTCCCGGGCGCCTGACCCCGGAACGCCTCATGCATGAGAAGGATGGTCGGATAGGGGTTCCGTGCCATCGCGTCGACGTCGTCACGATTGAAGTGGCGGGCACGGTCACCGGCAAAGGGCTTGGAGTGGTTGAACCACGTCGGCGCGTAGTTTCCTGGAAGTCCGACCACGCTGATCTCGGTGCCGGGCACGATATATCTGGTGCCAGGGAATAGGTGATTGCCGGGTACTTTCGAGGTGTTACCGTCACCGGTCGAGGTAAAGAGGTCCCAGTGCTCGTGGTTCCCGTGCACCCAGACCAATGGGATTGCCAAGTCGCCGAGGGTGCATGGGTCACCATCTGGTTGGAGTTCTCGCCCCGGCTTTCCCGCGGTTAGATCACCGACTTGAAGAAGCACCACAGCTGCCGGCTCGGCTTCAGTGGCGCGAAACAGCGGACCGAAGTCACCGTGGACATCACCGATTGCCAGGATGAGAATGCGGTCGTTGCTGGTGATCGTTCTCGGAAATGCGGTCCGGGCAGTGTTTGGACCTTGGGGCGCGGTTGAGACGCGACCACGGACCACAATTGATCCGGATATCGGCGCCGGTCGGTTGCGGGCAGTCGCTGGCTGGGGTCGGGGCCGGGCAACGGGGAGGCGCCGAGGATGCCCGTTGGGTGGGACATCCCCGGTGCCATCGCGCTTGCCACGTGAGGACGGTGTCGTCACGCTTCAGGCGGCCGACGGTGAACCGACGCGGGCGCTGATGGATTCAAACGGATCACGCTGGTCGCGATTGCCACGGAACCAGCCATTCCTGCCGACCAACTCAAAGGTCTGGATGGCATTGAGAGCCGCTCCCTTTCGGACGTTGTCCGCGACAACCCAGATCGACAGTCCGCGCTTGTGTGACGGGTCGCGGCGAATCCGCCCCACGTACACCGGGTCGAGACCCGCGGTAGTGATCGGGGTCGGGTACCGATGTTCCTTGGGATCGTCGATGACAATGATCCCGGGGGTCCGGCGAAGGATTTCACGGGCGTCCGATGGATCCATCTCGTGCTCAAACTCGATGTGAACCGCTTCGCAGTGACCGACCATCACGGGCACGCGGACGCAGGTGGCCTGAACCGCGAGGTCAGGAATGCCCATGATCTTGCGCGTCTCGTCGATCATCTTTAGTTCCTCGCTGAAGTAACCCCCTTCGCGCCATCCGCCAATTTCCGGGATGAGGTTCTGGACGATCGGGTGGGGGTAGACAGACGCTACGGGGCTCTCACCGGATGCAACGGACGACGTCTGGTCGCGCAGTTCATCGACGGCGCGCCAGCCGGTACCGCTCACTGCTTGGTAGGTGTCCACGATTACCCGGCGGATCGGATTGGTTCGGTGCAGGGGCCACAGTGCGACCACCAACTGGGTAGTCGAGCAATTGGGCCCGGCGATGATCCCGAAGTGTTCGCGGGCAGCGTCTGGGTTTACCTCCGGAACGACGAGCGGGACATCGGGATGCATCCGCCACGCATTTGACTTGTCGACATTCAGCGCACCGGACCGTGCGATCGCGGGCCCGTAGGTCTTCGCCAGATCGTCCCCAATGGCGGTGAGTACGAAGTCAAGCCCCTTGAACAGTTCCGGGTCGGGTGAAGCGAGACCGATCTTCCAAGTCCGGCCAAGGCATGAAATGGTCTGGCCGGCGCTCCTTTCTGAGGCGAAGAGACGGAGTTCGTTGACACGGAGACCTGGACGCACACCCTCGTTGAGGATTTTCAGGAACTCCTTGCCGACCTGCCCAGTAGCGCCGACCAGGCCAATGTTGTAGGCGCGTGGTGACACCTTCTCTCCCTGCGATGATTTGCTGGCGCCGACGGTTCCTACGGGGGTTGCCTCACTGGACAGACCTTCGGGGTGGATGCCGCCGGACTGACGTCCCGAGATTCTATCGGTGGAAACACCGGAACAGCTCTGCAACTGACCAAGTCCGTGCGCATCAGTCGACAACGAGGACCCCGACCATTCCCTCAGAGACGTGTCCCCGGATGCTGCAAATCAGCGGATACCTGCCGGGCTTCTGGGCGGTGAGGAAGGTATCGGACTTGGTGAGACCACCCCACACGGCAATGTCAACGTCATATTCCTGCCCGGAGGTCTTTAACCGGTGTCCGTCGCGTGGCCCGTCGAGGTTCCTTACTTCGACCCGGACTGCGGACGCGCGTGGTACATGGATTTCGGATGGGGTGATGCTTCGACCCGTCATCGTCACGGAGAGTATGCGGGCGGGTGGCCCGCCGAATGCGATGGTCGTCCGGGTAATCCCGTCAAATGAGAGCGGAACGAGGACCGCGCTGCTGAACAGGATCGCGCCAAGCGCAATTGCTAACCCGGACCCACCCGGGATTCGGCGCAATCGCGCTCGCAAGCTCCGATCACGTTGGGGCTGGGCAGGCGCACTTTCGAGTGATGGTTCAGGTTGCATTGTCACTTTGGCTCACCCTTGTTAGGGGCCTGGGATTCGCAGACACGGGTCACCTTCTGAGCGTACCCGTTGGAGCAAGCCTACCGGTGTTGTCAACAATCGTTGCCCGGATCGTCACCTGGTGGTGCTGCGAATGTTACTCGGGCGCACCGCGATTGGAATGGCGTACAGTCCGCACTGAGCGCGGACCCTTGCTGGGGTGACCTGGGAGGCTCGTTTCTCTTACTCA
Source organism: Chloroflexota bacterium (assembly GCA_009693165.1). Classification (GTDB taxonomy): domain Bacteria; phylum Chloroflexota; class UBA11872; order UBA12225; family UBA12225; genus UBA12225. The sequence continues at coordinate 55,823 of SHXX01000002.1, read as the reverse complement.
GGGGGGTCGGGAATCAGATGATGCGAGGCGGAGGTACCACCACGCCCGGGGGCAGTTACAGCACTGGAACCACCGGGGCAGGTGGCCCTGTCGGCCGGAATGCAGTCGCGGGTAGTGGGGGGACGTGGAAGGATGTCTGGCGGGCGCTTGGGTTCCTGCGCGATCACCGCCGGTCGGTGGTGATCAGCTATATCGCGTGGACAATTGCCAACTTCCTCGACTTGATGATCCCTTTGCAGGTTCGCGATGCCATCGACATCGGGATCGGAACCAAGGACACTCATGTCCTGACCGTCGCGGTGGTTTCAGCCATGGGCTTGTACGTCGCGAAGTCCGCGATCAACTGGATTTATATATGGGGGTTCCATGCCTTTGAAGCTGATGCGGGCCGAGACCTCAGAAATGCGGTCTACCGAGGCCTCCAAAGGCTTTCTTTCGGGTACTTGGATCGGGCAGATACCGGTCAGCTCATTGCCCGCGCCACTTCAGACGTGGAGGCAGTGCAGAACTTCCTTGGACATGGGATGACCGGGTTCATTGGCGCAGCGGGTACGTACGTAATCACTCTGTCATTTGCGGCCACCGTGAGTTGGGAGCTCACGGTGCTCGCAGTTGCGACGGTGCCACCCATGTTGTGGGCGGGTCTCGTCCTCAGCAAGAAGACCCGTCCCCAGCATGCTCGCGTTCAGCAGGAATACGGAAGCCTGACCGGGAGACTGCAAGAGAACATCTCTGGGGTGCGCGTCGTGAAGGCGTTCGCCCAGGAGCACTCTGAAGAGCGCAAGTACGCTCAAGGGGCAGCAGCACTGCAGGCGCGATCACTGGAACTTGCACGCACCCAAGCCATCTGGAACCCGTTACTTATCGGCCTTGGTGGCCTCGGGGCAATCATCGTTATCGTGGCCGGGGGTTACCTGGTTACCTGGGGTCTCGTGACCGTCGGGACCGTTGTCGCCTTCCAGTATTACCTGAACAAGTTGTATGGACCTGCCAGACGCATCGGGTTCCTGTTGGGCCAGTTGGCTCGGACACAGGCAAGTGCCAGGCGGATCTTCGAGATGCTTGATGTCTCGCCGGACGTAGTTTCTCGGCCCGGCGCACGTCCATTGGAGGACGTGCGTGGCGAGGTCGTCTTCGAGAACGTCAGTTTCTCATTCCAGAAGGGCGTACCCGTTCTCAGTAACATCTCGCTCACGGCCAAACCCGGGCAGGTGATCGCACTTGTCGGTGGGACCGGATCTGGCAAGAGCGCGCTGACTGGTTTGATCCCGCGCTTCTATGACGCAACATCGGGACGAGTCCTGGTTGATGGTCGTGATGTGCGGGACGTGGAACTGGGAAGCCTTCGCCGGCACATCGCCATCGTGCCACAGGAGGCCATCCTGTTCAGCCGTAGCCTGCGCGAGAACATCGCCTTCGGCAAACCGGAGTCCGATATCAGTTTGGTGCAATTTGCTGCGGAACGGGCGCAGGCTCACCGGTACATCACGCGTCTCCCGAAGGGCTACCAAACGACTGTCGGTGATCGTGGCGTGACCTTATCCGGTGGTCAGCGTCAACGTGCCTCTCTGGCAAGGGCGCTCCTTGTGGAACCGTCGATCCTGATCCTCGACGATGCGACCTCTTCGGTCGATATGGAGACCGAACACCTCATCGAGCAGGCGCTTGGTGAAGTCATGCATGGGCGGACGACCTTTGTGATCGCTCACCGGCTTTCGAGCGTGAAGCGTGCCGACGAGGTTCTCGTGATCGAAAGTGGTCAGATTGTCGAGCGCGGACGCCATGCAGACCTGATCCTCAGGGATGGACCGTATCGGCGTATTTATGACGTGCAAATGCGGGACCAGGAGGAGTTTATCTCCGCGAATGTCCGGGCCACGGATTCGGTTGAGGTCGGTGTGAACGTACAGTTCGCACCCGAGAAGCCACTGGACGGGGCATCTGCGGTGGTGTCGGGGCAGGAGGTGGGGCGATGATTGGTCAGGGGGCCCAACCGACACCCGGCCAGGGTGGCGCGTACGACGATGATGCGCGTTTGACCTCAGACCGCGAAGTGGTCATCCGGGCATGGGCGTTACTCAGGCCCTACCACACTCGCCTCTGGATATCGCTTGGACTGATACTACTCGCCTCAGCGGCGACGCTGCTTCAACCGCGGATCATCCAGTTCTCAATTGACCGGGGAATCTTGCAGGGTCAATTGGCTGAACTGAACCTGTGGGCACTTGCCTACGTGTGCACCCTCGTGATCACATGGGGTGCCACCTACCTGCAGACTTGGGTGCTTTCGTGGGTGGGACAACGGATCCTCTACACGCTGCGAACCGACATGTTTGCGCATCTCCAGAAGTTGAGCCTCCGCTACTACGATCGGGAGCGCATTGGGCACATCATTTCCCGCAACACAAGCGATGTCTCCGCGGTAAACGAAGTCCTGACGCAAGGGCTGTTGCAGTCGGTGGCAGACGTCTTCATGCTGCTCGGAACGATTGCGCTGATGTTCTCCATGAGCGTTCGGCTGACGCTCGTGACGATGATCGTCCTTCCGATCATGTACGCACTGGCCCGTTGGTTCGCGTCTGGTTCCCGCCCCGCGTACCGGCGCATCCGGCAGACCGTTTCGGCGGTGAATGCGAACTTGGCCGAGAACATCGTCGGGATGAAACTCATCCAGGCCTTTCAGCGGGAAGGCAGGAACTTTGATGAGTTCGACGACATCAACCGCGAGAACGTTCGCGCTCAGAAGGACGCGATTTTCTTCCACGCCGGGGTAATCCCGATCCTTGACCTGATCGACGCGGGCGCGACGGGATTGCTGCTGTACGTCGGTGGGAACTGGATCCTCGGTGATTCGTCCCCCGAGATGAGCATCGGCATCCTCACCGCATTCATGCTGTACTCGTCCCGGTTCTTTGAACCGATGCGGGACCTTGCGGCGCGGTGGGACCAGGTGCAGGCGGCGTTGGCGGCGGGCGAACGGATCTTTCACCTCCTCGACCTGAAGCCCGATGTCGAGGATGCACCGGGTGCGTACGAGATGCCCCCGATTACGGGACATGTTCAGTTTGATGCGACAACATTTGGGTACAACCGGGAAACGGCAATCCTGGGAAACGTGTCACTTGAGGCAAATCCCGGCGACCGGATTGCACTTGTCGGCCGGACTGGGGCAGGCAAGAGCACCATCATCCGGCTTCTCATGCGGTTCTACGATGTCCAGGGCGGTCGCGTGCTGATCGATGGCCACGATGTGCGGGATGTGACCCAACGCAGTCTGCGGCGCCAGATGGGTCTCGTGCTGCAGGAACCATTCCTGTTCGCGGGAACGATTCGTGAGAACATTGCATTCGGCCGTCCGGAAATGCTTGATACGCCGGAGGGGTCGAAGGCGATCCGTGATGCGGCGGAGGTCGTCGGTCTTCGGGAGTTTATCGAGGCGCTGCCCGGTTCGTGGGATGCGACGGTGGAGGAACGTGGCGGCAACCTGAGCGGGGGCCAGAGGCAATTGATCTCATTGGCTCGGGCGTTTCTTGCCTCGCCTCGCGTCCTGATCCTTGACGAGGCCACGTCGTCGGTGGATACCGAAACCGAGGCATCCATTCAGACGGCGCTTGATCGCGTCCTTGCGGGCCGGACGGCGTTCATCATTGCCCATCGCCTCTCGACGGTTAAGCGCGCGACCCGCATCCTTGTCATCGACGGCGGAACCATCGTCGAGCAGGGGACGCACGAGGAGCTCCTCGCGATGGAGGGGTACTACTTCCGTCTCTACACGCTTGGGTTTGCGTCCTCGGCCGATGAGCCAGAGGAAGTCAACGTCGGGGGATCGTAGTCTGGAGGATTGCGGATGCCGGCCCGATAGACCAGCATCCGCGTTCTTCTTACAGGCTTTGATACCCAACTGTGTTCAACTGGGAGGACGTTGGCCTACGTCGGCGTGTGCAATGACGCGGATGCTGGTACGTGCGATAGGATCTCCATCGATCAACAGCACGAATGTCAGACGTTCTGGTCGACGCACGACAAGCCCCACGTGAAGCGGGAAGAAACACGGCACATCCTCATGGGGGGCGTAGCCCAGCGGTCGACTGACTTCGATCGTTGAAGAGTGGACCTGTCCACCCGCAATGGCGCCCTCCTCATCCCGCACTTCAAGGGTCATGGCCATCGGACGATACGCCTCGCTTGCAGGCACCGAAAGCTTTATCGCGAGTGCGAAGGTCTGCTCGACCGGAAATGCGCGAACGAGTAGGCGGTCCCAGCCACCGCCGAGGATGAAGAGTTTGCCGTCGTGGACCTGAACGCCATCGCACAGGATGAACGCCTCGGCGCGGACCCGCTGTCCGGTAAGTGACCGCACGGTTGTCAGGGAGTTGGTTGCGTCGTCGTCCATCTGTGGCATTCCCTTCCGGTCGTGACTGATAGTGCCAAGGCCCTGCAGTCCACCCCATTGCCCCCCACAGTGCAGCGCGGATGGCTTTGGGTCCGAGACCCTCAGGAGGTTGGGCGTGGTGGTTCACCGAAGGCGCGACCAGTCAAAGACGACGCCGATGTACTCATCCTTCCGGTGGGCGAGGCCGAAGTACGCCTCCTGACATGCTTCCGGAGAAAGCACGTGGGTCAGCAGTGGGTCCACGACGAGGCGACGGTCGTGGATCCAACGCATGATCTGGCGGTAGTTGCCCTCGATGGTGACACGGGCCCGTTCGGTGTTCTCGGAAATTGGGAAGGTCCATTCCAGGGCGCCGATCATGCGGATCGCGAGGAGGTGTATGCGCGCAAGCATTGGTGTCAGGTCGCCCGGGAACGGTGCACGCGGGCTCCCCAGCAGGATGACCTCGCCGTGACGGCCGCACATTTCCACGGCTTGCGCAACCAGGGAACTCTCCCCGATCGCCTCCACGACGATAGTGGCACCACCGCGATCGTCTGAACTTCCAACCCAGTCACGGACCACGGCGATGGGGTCCACCTCACGAGAGTTGAAGACCTTCTCGATGCCGCAGGCTTGCGCCTGGTGCAGACGCATTTCGCTGATATCGAACGCGATTACTTCGGCGCCGGCCAGTTGAAAGAGTTGCGCGGCGAAGTTGCCAACCAGACCCATGCCGACGATTGCCACTCGGTCGCCGGCCTGGACCGACGATGACCGTACCGCGGAGATTGCGACCCCCGCCATGCGTGTGAAGATGGCATGGCGTCCATCGATGTCTGAGGGGACTTGCAGGGCGAAGCGGGCAGCGTTGGCCTGCACGATAGATCCGTGGCGGCTGAACGTCAGGATCCGGTCGCCGGGATTGATGTTCTTCACCTCACTCCCGGTTGCCAGCACGGTCCCGAGATGGCCGTAGCCAGTCCGCGCCGGGTAGATGATCGGTTGCGCACGATAGATCGGTGGTGTCTTGGGCATCAGGTTCGTGAAGAATGACCCTTCAGTGCCAGCGCTGATGATCGAGTATTCGGATTCGACAAGGGCTTCGTGAGGGCCGAGGTTCTCGGCGCTGACTTCATATTCCTCAAGTTCGGCCTGTTCGGGTCCCGTAAAGACCACACCGCGTGCTCGCATGAGGTTCTTCCTTTCGACGGTCTGGGGTGCTGTGATGGGTCCGAGGGGTTGCGCTGGTTGGGTTCGCGTTCTCGCCAATGAGTACGAGACGCTTCCCTCGCCCCACCCCTCACGACTAAGGGCACTACGATTTGGTTCCTGGCAAACGTCCTTGAACCGCTCTGACGCGCCCTACAATACCGCGCGACGACGATGACAAGAGACGGAAGCGGGTCAGGTGCCCAAACCGCCGTGGACCATGGAAGACCACTCGCGGGATACCGGGTCCTCGACTTGTCACGGGCACTCGCCGGTCCGCACTGCACTGGCTTGCTTGCGGACATGGGTGCCGATGTCATCAAGGTCGAGGATGTCCGCGGTGGCGATGAGACCCGTTTGTGGGGGCCACCGTTCCTTGGTGTCGACAGCGCATATTTCCTTTCAGTGAACCGAAGTCGGCGAAGCGTGGCAGTCGATCTCAAGAACCCTGACGGGCTTCGGATCTGTCTGGAACTTGCGAAACAGGCTGACGTCGTAGTTGAGAATTTCCGGCCTGGTGTTGTCGCGAGACTTGGCCTGGATTACGCAAGCGTGAAGGCGATCAACCCGGGGGTGGTGTATGCGTCAATCTCGGCGTACGGTCAGGATGGGTCTGGATCCCAGGAGCCGGGTTATGACCTGATTGTGCAAGGCACCGGAGGCCTGATGAGTGTGACCGGAGATCCGGATGGTGGCCCAATGAAGGCGGGCGTTGCCGAGGCCGATATCTTGGCAGGCACGAATGCTGCGGTGGCCATCGTTGGTGCCTTGCTTGGCCGGGAGCGGAAGCGTGCTTCAGGGGACGCGATGGCCGAGGGCACGTTTCTTGACGTGGCGCTCTTTGACGGGCAGGTCTCGCTGATGGGTTACCACTTGGTGAGTTACCAGGTGAGTGGCCGGGTTCCGGGGCGGTCCGGAAATCGCTTCCCCTTCATCGTGCCGTACCAGGCGTTCGGTGCTTCTGACGGGGACTTCACGCTCGCGGTCCCGAATGAACGCCTTTGGCTATCGTTCACTGCGGTCATTGAGCGGCCAGATCTGGCTTCGGACCCACGCTATGCAGACAACGGTCTGCGCGTGCGCAACCGGGACACACTTACCACTGATCTTGCCTCCGTGCTGGCGACGCGCACGGTGGCAGAATGGGTGTCCCGCTTCCGCGATGCCGGCATTCCCTGTGGACCCATCAGTGATATCGGACAGGTGGCATCTAGCCGGTATGTGGCTGAACGCGGACTGCTTCACGAAATTGAGCATCCGGCAGGCGCCGTGCGGATACCCGGGCAACCGTGGCGAACGGGAGAAACGCATTCGCGTGCGGCAAGCGCACCTCCCGGTCGTCCGCCGCGCCACGGCGAGCACACCGAAGGAATTCTGGGTGAACTCGGCTACGACACGGTGGCGATAAAGCAGCTGGAACACGCAGGGGTGATACGGACCGACCCCTCGGACGAGATGTGATCAGGCTCCGACCCAGTCGGGGACGGTCGCTGAATACCCGGAGGCTTCGGCTGCGTACTCACTGAATGGGTCGCCAAGTTCCAGAATATGGTTCTTGTAGGCGATCGCGCCCCAGTCGATCACGTACGGGATCAGCTTCCAAGCATCGGCGCCCTGAACATCGAGATAAGTGTCGACGTATTCGTACACCATGGTCCGTTCGTCTCCGTAACTGGCCCGCTCACCTAGGCGACGCGAAATGAGTGCCCAGTTGATGTCACTGTCGGCGCGAGCAGTTGACATCGCCTGCACGATCCGTCCACGGGCGTTGGCCCGCGATCCAGCGGGCGGATTGACCATCATTGCTTCGGCGCGCTCCGGCGCAACGATCGGCTGGAGTTTCCCTTGGCGCTGCAGCAGGTTGAACAGGCTGACCGACGGGTCGATGTGGTGGTACGCAAGATCCAGCTTGATGAGGTCTGGTTCCTCCCACCCGCGGGCTGCCTTTGCGGCAAAGGATTTCAACTGGAGGAACTTTGTGACCCAATCGAGGTAGCCGTCCAGGCGGAAGCGGTCGGTCTCCAGTGTGTTCAGCACTGACGCCCATTGGCGAAGGACCCAGATGGTGTCCTCATCGCGACCGAGATATCGTCGGGTTGCCTCGTGGAGGTAGACGCGCTGGATATCGATCGCGGACATCTCGCTGCCGTTCGCGAGCTTGACCATCCATGTGCCAGTTGGCTCGCCCGAGATCTTCTTCAGGGACGCCACCGGATCCTCAAGCTCGATCTCGACCTCGGATGTCCATCCCTCGTCCAGAAGTTGGGCGACAAGTGCCATCGTCCCAATCTTGAGTTTGGTGGCGAACTCGGACCTGTTCGCGTCACCAATGATGTTGTGCAGACGGCTGTATCTCCGCCCGGCGTGGGATTCATCGCGCAGGTTCAGGATCGGCCGACCCCCGAACCGGACGCGGTGACTGACGTCCACTGACGTGAAAGGTGCCCGCTGACTGATTTGGAACGGTGGTGGCGGCGACCCTTCCACCGTTCCCGGAAGGGCAGGGAAGCGGGATGCGCGAGGACGGGTCGAGGCTGGCTTGTACATGCCGGCACCAGCAAAGATCTGGCGGGTCACCAGGAAAGGAAGGACGCTTTCCACGAAGTCGCGAGTTCGCGGACTTGACCGGATGCAGTAGTTCTCGTGGTAGCCATAGGTGTTGCCGAAGTGGTCGGTGTTGTTCTTGATGAAGAACGCCTCACCCTTGAGTTGGAGTTCGGCAATCATCGACAGAAGGATGCGGTCCCCGGCATGTTCGGCGGCGATCAGGTCATCCAGCGTCCGGCATTCCGGGGTTGCGTATTCAAGGTGGCCGGAATCGAGGTACATCCGGCCCCCATTGAAAAGGAACCCACCATTGCCGGGGCTCTCACCCCATTCGCGAGGCGCAGGCTCGATCAGCCCGTACTTCCGGGAACCGAAGATGGCATCCTTGATCCGGTAGGCGACCTCGGTCGGGCTCATGTTCCCGGCGGCTGCGTACTCGGTTTCAGTGCCAAAGAGTGCATTTTCCATTCGCTCAGTGTCCCCGCACCCTCACCGGAATCTTCGCTACCCGGTCATCCGCCGTTCACGCCTTGATGTGAGGCTACTCTCCGCCTGGCTGTGGGGTCGGGTCGGGAATTTCCCGGATGATGCGCTGGATCTCGTCGTCAAGGTCGGTATCGGACGACTTTTCAGTATCGGTCTCGCCCGGCGCGGATGATGGGCGTGATGGTGCTTCAGTGGGTGTTTCGGCGGGTTTGGTTGGGGCTTCGGGTGCAATCGCGATCACGGTGTCAGGCGTCACGTGATCCTCCCTTCATGGTAGCGACGAGGCTTGAGAGATCGGGGGAGCGGTCGATGAGTTCGATGACCCGGTCGATGACGGGACCTGTTATGTCCTCGAGGTCGAGGCGCCATTCCTTGGATCCCACATCAAACGTGACCGAGTCCCACTCGAGTTTCCGGATCTGGGGTCCGAACCGGGCCAGAAGTGCGCCGCGGATGGCGCCTCGCGTTCCCGCTGGTGGCGTCTGGGCGCACGTGTCGAGACGATCTTGATCAACAAGATTGATGACACGTCCCTGCTTGCGGAGGGTTTCGAAGAGGCTGACCCGCGGGTCGATCATGTGATAGGCCATGTCCAATCGACGAAGGCGGGCATCGCCCCAGGTGCGCGGGTCGCCAGTTGTTCCGATCTGGACGAAGAGTGACCGCTTGATAATCCAGTCGACCCGTGTAGCGAGTCTTTCCGGGTCTGATCCGAGGGCATCAAGCGCCTCTGCCCACTGCGAAAGCACCCAATCGGTTTCCGGATCACGCCCGGCAAACGAGGCACGGCACGCGTGGAGGATCAAGTGCTGAATAGCGACTGCGGTCATCGGACGTCCCGCGGTCATCGGGACGGTTGCGGTCATGGTGGTGTCCCGGGATATGTCCTTGATGGCCTTGACCGGATCCGCAATTTCGAACTCAGCTGTCCACCCATCCTCAATGAGGTCAAGGACCAGTGCGGTGGTCCCGACCTTCATTGCGGTTGCCCACTCCGAGCGGTTCGCGTCACCGGCGATGCAATGCAGCCGCCGATACCGGGTCGAGCTCGCGTGTGGTTCGTCACGTGTGTTGAAGATGGGGCGCTTCGCGGTGGTGTTGATACCGATCCGTTCCTCGAAGAAGTCGGCCCGTTGGCTCATCTGGAAACCGGGGGCGATAGGGGCGCCCGAGGTCTCGACGCCGACCTTTCCGGCGCCGGCGTAAAGTTGGCGAGTGACGAGGTGGGGGGTCATCCCCCTGACCAGTGCGTCGAGCGACGTCGAACGCGCACAGAGGTAGTTCTCGTGCATGCCGTAGCTACGCCCGTGATAGTCGGTGTTGTTCTTCAGAAGCCGAACCCGCGTCGCCGGTCCCACTTCCCGGGCTAGTGCTTCGTTCCGCGCCGTCTCGCTGGCATGGACGATCCGCTCGCCTGCCCTGTCCTGGGCCACGAGTTCGAAGAGGTCTGGGGTCGCCTCGGTGCAGTATTCGGGATGGTTGTGGTCGTTGTAATAGCGTGCCCCATTGAGAAGGACCGTGTTGGCGAGCAGCTCATCCCGGCTGAGTTTCCGGCTTCGCTCGTCGGGTCCGTCAAGGTCATTTGGATCGCGCGCAAGCTGGTCGGCACGCATGCCGCGGAGATCCTGGTACGGATCCTCACCCCGGTAATCCCAACCGCGGAACGCCCCGGGGAATGGCACCGCACGGACGATGCTGGCGCACTCGTAACCGAAGTCAACCCCGGGCGGGCCATCGGTTGGCCCGGTTGGTGCCCCAGGACTGGTTGCGGAGAACCCCTCGCAGTTCAGGCCGTATTCAGTTTCGATACCTACGGGTCGACGCATGAAGTCAGTCTAGCACTGTATTTCGGTGTTCTGGACGACCGGAAACCGTCCGTGCCGACGTGCCTTGAACGGGCGCGCTATTGTGAATGCCCAGGTCGCGATGCCGTACTCGCGGTCGTGAAGGAGGGAATGTTGATGAGAGGCGGATTGGCAATCACCCGGATCACGGTGATCGAGTATGGCTACACGCTGGTGGACTTGGGAAGCGATTACAACGGGTTCAATTCGGTCTATCTGCCCGGTGCGAAGCGTCAGGCCCGCGGGCATGTCCTCACCATCGAGACCAACGAGGGGGTCACGGGTGAACACGCCGGAGGGGACCGCAACACCTACGCGCAGGTTGGTCAGGTGGCGTCGTACCTGATCGGCAAGAACCCGCTCGAGCGTGAACGCTTGTACAACGACATGAAGCGGGCATTGCGGAAGGTCGACAAGTTCGGGCTGAGTGCGGTGGACATCGCCCTGTGGGACATTGCCGGAAAGGCGTATGGAGCACCGCTTTTCGAACTGCTTGGCGGGTGGAAGCGGACGCTACCGTCGTACGCAAGCACGTTGCATGGTGACCATGTCGCGTCCGGAGGCCTTTCGTCACCGGAAGCGTTCGCCGATTTCGCCCTTCAGTGCCGAGCAATGGGATACCCCGCGTTCAAAATTCACGGATGGGGAAATGATCCCGCCGATCGTGAATACATCCGCCGGGAGGTCGCGAACGTGCTTGCGGCGCGCCGTGCCGTCGGCGACACGATGGACCTGATGCTTGACCCGGCGTGTGAGTACGACACCTGGGCGGATGCTCTCCGCGTTGGCCGGGCGTGTGACGAGGCCGAGTTCTTCTGGTACGAGGATCCTTACAAGGATGGAGGCATATCGGCATTCGCTCACAAGCGAATGCGTGAACTGATCAAGACGCCACTGCTGCTTGGCGAACATGTCCGGAACGTGGAGTCTCACATCGATTTCTCGCTCGCTGGAGGTACGGATTACCTGCGTGCGGATGCCCACTATGACGGTGGTGTCACCGGGTTGATGAAGATTGCCCACGCCGCTGAAGGTCTCGGGATGGATGTCGAGATCCATGCACCGACGCCGGAACATCGACACTGCATGGCGTCGATCAGGAACACGAACTACTACGAACTGGGTCTCGTCCATCCGTCGGTCCGCACCACGCGGGCACCGATCTACCTGGATTACTCTGACGACCTGGATGCGGTCGACAACCACGGACACGTGCCGGTACCGCAGGGGCCCGGGCTCGGGGTGACAATCGACTGGGATTATGTCCGCCGTCACGAGACGGGCCGAGTGACGTATGAGTGAACAGCCATCCAGAGCGGGTTGGCAAGAGAAAAGTGCACGGAGGATGGAAGATGAACGAACCACTTCGGTTTGGCATTCTGGGCACCGGTGGGATCAGTGCCGGGCACGCTCGCGACATCCTGAACCGTGATGACGCAACGCTTGTGGCCATCGCGGATGTCAGTAAGGATGCGATGGACGGGTTTGTCGGACGGGTGATCCCGATGGGGTCACCGCAACCTGCGCAATATGCGTCACTTGAAGGAATGGTTGCCGGGTCACCCCTCGACGCGGTCGTGATCGCAACCCCGCACACCCAACACGCACCCCAGATCGAGATCGCACTCAACGCAGGTCTGCATGTCCTGTGTGAGAAGCCTCTGGCGACGACGGCCGCTGACGCGCGCCGGGTAATGGACCTCGCCGAGAAGAAGGCTCGGACCTTGGCGATTGGTTACCAGAGGCACGGGCAATCGCAATTCCGGCTCGCGCGCCACCTCGTGCATTCAGGGACCCTCGGTGACCTTCGGCTCATCACCGTCCTCATTGCCCAGGACTGCCTCGAGAACTTCCGGCCGGGCGCATCTTGGCGTGCCGACCCTGCACTTTCCGGGGGTGGCCATTTCATTGATACCGGCAGTCATATTGTGGACATGATGCTTTGGGTGTCCGGGCTTGAGCCTGAACGGGTCTATGCAGAAATCGACGAGTTCGGGACCGATGTTGATGTGATCACGGCGGCATCGATCAAGTTCACGAATGGCGCGCGCGCGACCTTTGCGGCGACAAGCCTTTCGGCGGAACCGTGGCGCGAGGAACTGACGTTCTATGGGACCGAGGGTGTGATGCGTCTCGGTCGCGCCGATGGCCTCAGTTACCAACTCAAGGGTGGCGACCTGGTCTTTCCGCGCGGCGCGTCGGCACGCGATATCCGACCGTTGGAGGACTTCATCGCCGCAATTCGTGGCGAGGTGCCCGGACCGCAGGCCCCGGCGATCTGTGGCTTGCGGGTCGCCCAAGTGACTGAAGCTGCGTACCGGTCAGCTATGTCGGGGAGGCCCGAACCGGTCGGCTGACCGGTATGAGTCACGCGATTGGGGTCTGGAAGGTGTGCCAAACGCCACTGCGGGGCACACCCTCCGCTGACCTACTTGCGAACGGCGATCCCGAGTACCTTGGCCTTCTCATGCAGGAACTCGCTGATTGGTCCAAGTTCCTCTGTCGTGCAGTGTTCTACGACCAGGGGCGCCTCTGGGTCGAGTGCCTCGATGTGGGGCAGGAACGTGTCCCAGTCGAGAATGCCCGATCCGGCTGCACATTCCGAGATATGGAGGACCAATCGGTCTTCGATGATGACATCCTTGGCGTGCCCGCCGATGATCAATGACCCAAGCACATCCACCATGTGATCGATCGCGGGTCCGGTATCGAACACGGTTTCGCGAGTGATCCAGTTCACGGGGTCGAGATCGCAGCGGACGAACGGCGAGTTGACTGCCCCGAGGACCTCGGCCATGGTTTCGGCGCAGTCGAGGGTCACAAGCAGGTGCCCCTCCATGCCGATGTACACCCCGCACTCTTCAGCGACGGGCGCGACTTCGCGAAGGCTCTTGATCAATTGGTCCTTGGCTTGGGAGGTCCAGTTGTACGGGTGTGGGAACCAGGCGCCACGAGGATTAAGCGAACCGGGCCCGGTGTGCGTGCCTCGACACCCGAGTTCCTTGGTAAGCCTGACGGCAGCGGCAAGTGTGCGCACGGCGTTAGCGCGGACCGTTTCGTCTGGGTGGATCAGTGGAGGGCGGTAGCCAATGGCCTGGTACATGCGAAGGCCGTGCTCGGCAAGAAGATCGCGGACGCGGTTGGCCCGTGCAGGTGCGGTAGTGAATGGATCATCGGTAAACCGGGTGAAGCATCCGGAATACCCGAGGTCTCGGATCCGACGCGCCATTTCAGGCGTGAAGTCGTCCATTGATGCGGGCAGGAAGGCACCGCTCATTCCAAATCTCATGTGAAACCCCTTTGCTTGACGGTTCCAATCAGCTTCGCTGCGTGTCGCCAGTCGCACCACGATACCCGTGAACGCCAGTTCGGGTGCCAACCGCCACTTGGCTGTCCTCGCCAAGTGGGTCGGGGTGTTCACATGCACTTGCGTATTGGCATGAGTGCGGATAGTCTGCACCCAAGCTAGCGCAGGGCGCAGTGGGCGGAAACGTCCGGTGGCCGGACGGCAGGGTGATTTCGATACCGCACACTGGCGAGGCACCGGCTTTGTTCTCCGAGCGCGCAGGTGCGCGACGACGGGCGGGCGGGCCTGAGGCGCCGACCCGGATGGGAGGGTTCGGAGTGATACCAGCAGCATTCGAGTACGTGGTGGCGCACTCACTGGAAGAGACGGTTGGCTTGCTTGCCAAACATGGATCTGACGCGAAGATCCTTTCTGGTGGGATGAGCCTCATCCCGGCCATGAAGCTTCGGTTGGCGCAACCGGCGTTCATCATTGACGTCAACGGGGTGTCAGGGCTGGAGTACATCCGTGAGGAACACGGTGAGCTCCGGATCGGCGCAATGACGCGAGAGGCAGCGTTGGAACGGTCAACGCTGGTGAAGCATGGCTACCCGATCCTGTTCGAGACCGCGAGGGTGATTGCCGATCCACTCGTGCGCAACCGGGCAACCATTGGTGGAAACCTTGCCCACGCGGACCCGGCCAACGATCATCCCGCGACGATGCTGGCCCTGGGTGCCACGATCGTCGCACATGGACCGAACGGTGACCGGCTTATCCCGATCGATGAGTTTTTCCCCTCTTTCTTTGCGTCGGCGCTTGAACCGGATGAAATCCTGACCGAGATCCGCATCCCGGCACCGGGTGTCCGTAACGGCGGGGCGTACATCAAGTTCGAGCGCAAAGTTGGCGATTACGCGATTGCCGCCGTTGCCGTGAACCTCACGCTTGACGCACACGACACGTGTATCGCGGCACGCATCGGGCTCACGAACGTGACGGATGTTCCGGCGCGGGCATCGAGTGCCGAGGCGTCCCTGGTTGGACACCGGATCACGGATCAGGCAATCGCTGACGCGTCGAGACTTGCTGCTCACCAGAGTGACCCGAAGTCCGACTTGCGCGGTTCGGCGGAGTACAAGCGCGATCTGGTCCGGGTCCTGGCCGGGCGCGCGATTGGCCGGGCGGTATCCCGTGCCCGGGGAGGAAGCCACTGATGTCAATGCGAACGGTGAACTTCACTATCAACGGCGAAGCGAAGTCGGTCCAGGCCGAAAGCCGGCAGCTTCTGGTTCATTGCATCCGTGAGACCTTGGGTCTGACTGGCACGCACGTTGGGTGCGAAACATCTCACTGTGGTGCGTGCACGATCGACCTTGATGGGGAACCAGTCAAGTCCTGCACCATGTTTGCGGTCCAGGCCGAGGGCAAGTCACTCACGACTGTCGAAGGTCTCGCAGTCGGCGGGACACTGAATCCAGTGCAGGAGGGGTTTTGGGAAGAACATGGCCTCCAGTGCGGCTTCTGCACGCCCGGCATGATGATCACGGCGACAGCGCTGCTTCGGACGGTCAACGAACCGACCGAAACCGAAATCCGCGAGGCAATCTCCGGAAACCTGTGCCGGTGCACCGGCTACGTGAACATTGTCAAGGCGATCCAGTACGCGCAACGCAAGATGCATCCCACGCCCGCCCCCGAGGCAGTCTTGCAGGGAGGTGACTGAGATGACCCAGACGATTCCGATGACATCCTCCGCCATCGGTGGCATGGGCCACTCGATGAAGCGGAAGGAAGACCCGCGTTTCCTGCAGGGCAAGGGCAACTACGTTGAAGACGTGACCCTGCCCGGCATGCTGTGGATGGACATTGTGCGCAGTCCGTATGCGCATGCCAAGATCGTGAGCATTGATGCGTCAAAGGCACTGGCAATTCCAGGAGTACTTGCGGTCATAACCGGCAAGGATCTGGAGGCATACAACCTTCACTGGATGCCGACGCTGATGTCGGACACGCAGATGGTGCTTCCGGTCGACAAGGTGATGTATCAGGCCCAGGAAGTTGCAGCCGTCATTGCGACTGACCGGTACATCGCGGCGGACGGCGCGGCGGTGGTTGATGTGGAATACGAGGAACTTCCCGTCGTCGTTGATCCCTTCAAGGCACTCTTGCCGGATGCACCGGTGCTGAGAACCGACAAGCCTGGCAAGACCGACAACCACATCTTCCACTGGGAAGTCGGGGATGCGGCGGTCACCGACAAGGCGTTCGCAGACGCGGATGTCGTCGTGAAGCAGGACATCTACATTCCTCGGATCCATGTCGCCTCCATTGAGACATGTGGCTGCGTGGCGTCATTCGAGAAGACCGAGGGGAAACTGACGGTCTGGATGACCACCCAGGCCCCGCACGCAATCCGCACCGTGTTTGCGCTCGTGGCGGGTCACGTCGGATTGTCCGAGGAGAAGATCCGGATCATTTCGCCTGACATCGGTGGTGGGTTCGGTGGCAAGGTGCCGGTTTACCCGGGATACGTCATTGCGGTCGCCGCATCCGTGCTGATCGGCAAGCCGGTCAAGTGGATTGAGGACCGGATGGAAAACCTTCAGGCCGACTCATTCGCGCGGGACTACCACACCACCGCAGAGTTGGCCGCGACGAAGGATGGCAAGTTGACCGCGCTGCGGTTCAAGACCCTTGCCGACCATGGCTACGCCGATGCAGCCGCGAACCCCTCGAAGTTCCCGGCCGGTCTCTATCACATCTGTACGGGTTCCTACGACCTCCAGGCCGCGCACGTCGAAGTCGATGGTGCGTATACCAACAAACCGCCGGGAGGCGTGGCGTACCGCTGTTCATTCCGCGTGACCGAGGCGGTCCATGCGATCGAGCGCATGGTGGACATCATGGCGCACCAGATTGGCATGGATCCGGCTGCATTGCGGATGAAGAACTTCATCGAGAAGGACCAGTTCCCCTACAAGTCGGTACTCGGATGGGAATACGACTCTGGCGACTATCACGCCGCCTTGCAGAAGGCGATGGACATCATCGGGTACGACGACCTGCGTCGCGAACAGCTTGAGAAGCGGGCCCGTGGCGAGTTCATGGGCATCGGCATCAGCAGTTTCACGGAAATTGTTGGGGCGGGTCCGTCCAAGGACTTCGACATTCTCGGGATCAAGATGTTCGACTCGGCCGAGATCCGAGTGCACCCGACCGGCAAGGCGATTGCCCGGTTTGGCACGAAGTCGCAGGGCCAGGGACACGAAACGACCTACGCACAGATCGTTGCCCAGGAACTGGGCATTCCAATGGCGCACGTCCAGGTCGAGGAAGGTGACACCGATACCGCGCCTTACGGGCTTGGCACGTACGCAAGCCGGTCGACGCCGACTTCGGGTGCCGCTGCGGCCTTGGCTGCGCGCAAGATCCGTGAAAAAGCCCGAAAGATTGCGGCCTACTTGATGGAAGTTGCCGAGGAAGACCTTGAATGGGAACCCGGAAAGTTCACGGTCAAGGGCAACCCCGAGGCATTCAAGACCATCCAGGAAATTGCCTTCGCGGCGTACACGAACCACCCGCAAGGCATGGAAGCGGGACTTGAGGCCACGCACTATTACGACCCGCCAAACCTGACCTACCCGTTTGGCAGCTACATCTGCGTCGTCGATATCGACGCCGGCACCGGGCAGGTTCACGTGCGCCGGTTCGTGGCTGTCGATGACTGCGGGAACATCATCAATCCCATGATTGTCGACGGGCAGATCCATGGTGGCCTGTCGATGGGCCTCGCGCCATCGCTGTACGAGGAAATCAGCTACGACGAGGCGGGCAACTGCCTTGGCGGAAGCTTCATTGATTACCTAGTGCCGACTGCGGTCGAGACCCCGAACTGGGAGACCGACAAGACGATCACTCCGTCACCGCATCACCCATTTGGTGCGAAGGGCGTTGGGGAGTCTGCGACGGTCGGTGCGCCTCCCGCGATTGTGAACGCGGTTGTGGATGCGCTTTGGCACCTTGGTGTCCGGCACATCGACATTCCGATGACGCCCTCGAAGGTCTGGAAAGTCCTTCGTGACCACGGGGTGACTGGATAGCGGCTACACCGGGCTCGGACTGAGTTCAACGGGGACTGCACAGCAACTCGGGCGCGGTCCCCGGGCCATTTCCTTGTCACACCCTCGAATGGGTGCGTGGCCATGCCATCATTTGCTCGCTGGCACTGCCTCGACCGGATTGCCGATCACCTTGGCTTCAGTCAGGTCGCCCGTTCGGGTGGCGAGATCTCGGGAGGGTTCAGATGGCATTCCAACCCACGGCGATGACCCACGAGCGAGAGGCACGGTCCCGTGGCGAGGCCTTCGCCGTCGCGACGGTTGTCCGTGCGGAACGTCCGACATCCTGTCGGCCCGGTGACAAGGCGGTCATCCGTTCGGATGGGCGACTACAGGGTTGGATTGGCGGAAGTTGTGCCCAGCCGACCGTGATTTCCGAGGCCCTGGCTTCATTGGCCGATGGCAAACCGAGACTGGTACTCCTGACCCCTGACGGCGTCGCGGTGCCTCGCACGGGAATGACCGTGCACCAGATGAGTTGCTTCAGTGGCGGCGTGGTGGAGGTATTTATTGAACCGTTCCTGCCGGCACCACAGCTGATCATCTGCGGTGTCTCTCCCGCGGCCGTCGCGCTTGCGTCGATTGGACACGTTGTTGGGTTCGAGGTCGTGGTGGTGGACGCACTGGCGATGCCGGAGCAGTTTCCGACGGCGTCGGTCATGGTCGACAGGATTGACCCATCGTCATATCCGGCATCCCGGGAACGCTATGCGATCGTCGCGACCCATGGGCTTTGGGACGAGGAGGCACTGCGTCAGGTTCTCGCGGTTGAGACGTCATATGTGGGGCTCGTCGCGAGCGAGCGCCGGTTCGACGCAACCATTGCATATCTGGCGATGTCCGGTGTCGACCCGGACCGCCTGGGAAGGGTGGCATGCCGGCCGGGACTTGAGATCGGTGCCCGCACCTTCCAGGAAGTCGCGCTCGGGATCGTGGCCGACCTCGTGTCGCGGCGCCGGGGAGCCCAGGATCACGGTGCCCAGGATCATGTGCGGGTACCGGTGCTGGCCGAGGTTCCCGTGCGTCATGAGGACCCAATCTGTGGAATGATGGTCGATCCGGAAACGACACCGCATCGTCTCGAACACGACGGCCATGTGTGGTACTACTGCGCGGCGGGTTGCCTCAGGACGCATGCGAAGCAGCTCGGGGTCAACTTGGCGGACAAAGTCGGCCAACGGTCATCCGCAAGAGTGTGAAAGTCGGCTGACATTCTCCGGCCCGGCTGGCGTGCAAGTGTTGTTTCCTGCGATCTGACTGTTCGGCGGAGTTGCGTACGTGTCCGGTCCGATAGAACTGCCAGTACCGTTCGAACGTGCATCGCGTGTGCGTCGTGGAATTCCTCCCCACCTAGTGGGGGCAGGGTTCGCCGCTGCCCTCTTGGTTGCTTTGGCATTCATTACGCCAAACCTTGGTGCCTTCCTGGTTTCGACTGACCTACCCATGCCGTCGCAGGTCACATTTCTCACCTACGGGGTGAGTATCAGGCGAGGTGCTTTGGATGCGGCGGTGGCGCGGGTTCGATCAGGAGAAACGAGGGCACTCGTCCTGGGAGCGTTGAACAGCCGGGATGCCGAGTACTACGTCACGCCACACAGCGCGGAACTGGCACGCCGCTATCTCATCGATGCGGGCATCGGTCCTGAATTGATCACCACACTCCCTTCCGTATCGAGCGAGTGGGAGGAAGGGGAGGCCCTCAGGGTCGCGGTGGTTCGGGAACGGTGGACAAGCATCGTCGCGTACGCACCGGATTTCCGGTCACGGCGCTCGAGAGGTGTGCTTCGGAGACTACTCAACGGCACTGGTTCCGACTTGAGGGTAGTTTCCGTTCCCGATGTCGAGGTACGCCTGGACCGCTGGTGGGAGACCCGGCCAGGGATCAACGTGATCTATAACGAGTATCCGCGTCTCGCCTACTACTGGCTGCTCGGACGGCTCGGGTAGGTTGGCCCACGGATCTAAGGCTGGGGCGGTCGCCTGGCGTGCCAATCAGTCTGTGACTGGAACCATTCTCCGAGAGCAACCAGGGTTGGTTCAGACCATGCGGGGCCCACGAACTGAATGGCGACTGGCAGTCCAGAGGTGGTGAAACCGCAAGGGACCACGACGGCGGGGAGACCGGCCAGGTTTGATGCCGGCACGATTGCCCGATTGTTTGGCTGACCCGGGGTGTTCGTGCCCGAAGCGCTCGAGACCATGTCAAGCGGCGCATTATGGGGTGGTGCACCATCGGCCTGGGCGACCGAGACGATCACATCACAGGATTGAAACAGGGTTTCGAAGGCGCGGATGACTTGCCGACGCGCCCGCTGGGCATCAATGTACACATGCGCGAGGATTTCGCGTCCGGCGAGGAGTGATGCTTTCTGCTTTGCATCGACGAGGAGCTGAAACTGGTCACTTTCGATAAGGTCGCCGTGGGCAGATGCGCCCTCGGCGGCGCCGATCGAACTGCCGATGGCCCCGTATGGAATTTCTGCCGGGAGGGATGCATGAACCCACGAGGCGCCCAATCGACGCAGGTCTTGCAGGGCGGTGGCAAAGGCCTCCCTTGCGGGTGGAGCCGCATATTCATCGAAGTCGGCCTGGGCAAAACCGATTCGAACGGACTTCAGTCGATCCGTGCCGGGTAACTGGGCAAGACCTCGGTGTTTTCGACCACGGGTCGAGTCATCTGCAGGGTCATAGCCTTCGATGGTCCGTAGGACCGTCCACGCGTCACGGGCGGTCCTGGCGAATGGCCCGAGTTTGTCGAGGGTCCATGAGAGCGGCATTACCCCGTGACGGGAGACGAGACCAACGGTCGGGCGGATCGCCGACACGCCACAGAAAGCTGCAGGGGTGACGATGGATCCGCTTGTCTCTGAACCTATCGCGAACGGCACGAGGCCAGCGGCGACGGCGGCTGCCGACCCACCTGACGAACCACCCGCCCAGTGATTGATGTTCCAAGGGGTGCGCGTTGCTCCTTGGAGGGACGCATTTGGGTAGCGGTAGACCCAGCCGCCGGCCAATTCAATGGTTGATAATTTTGCGACCAGTGGCGCACCGGCCGATGCGAGGCGCGTCACGATCGTTGCGTCCGTGTCGAAGGTCCGGTCACGATACGGCGGCGCTCCCCATGTGGTCGGCGCACCCTTGACCGAGATGAGATCCTTCGCCCCCCACGGGATGCCAGTCAGTGCCGACGATCGAGCATGTCGTCGATCGAGGCGCGCGATATCCGACTGGGCGCGGTCGGGAAGCGTGGCCGCGACTGCGTTCAGGTCGCGGCCGATCGTTTCAAGGCCATCGATCGCGAGGCGGGCAAGTTCCGTGGGGGTTGTCTCCCCTTTGTCCAGACGGGCACGCAATTCGGGGATCGTCGCAAAACGCAACGGATTGGTCATGGGAAGCAACTTCCGCCGAGTTGGTCATCGGGGCGACTTGCGGGTGCATGGGGTGTCACGGCGCACCTGCTGGAGTGACATCCGCAGTGAGGCCGAGGCTCCGTATCGCTCGGGCGAACCCGGCGTGCATGCGCCTTTGGTCGGCCAGGAGCACATCCGGGTGGTCAGTCGGCTGGGTTCCCGTCCCGGTGATTGACCGAATGGTTTCGAGGTAGGCGATACCGGCCGGTGTCTCGGTGTCCCAGTTCGCCGGGACCCACTCCGATCCATCAATGCCCGGAGTGTCTCCGAGACCCCAGGAAACGTGGGCCTCTGTTGCGATTGCGACTTGGCTATCGGCGCGGTCGAAGTCACCTCCGGCGCCATCGCAAAACACCATCGGACGTGGATGAGCAGCGACTGCGGGGATCTCGCGGAGTGCATCGGTTGCCCGCCGGAATGTGTGCGATCCGCTCCCCAATGGTGTGAACGGAAAGAGGACGTCAGGTACGAACTCGCCTGGGAAGACACCATCTGGCACGCCAGCACCGACAAGAAGGCGCTTGCCCCGCTTGGATGTCTCACGAACTTGTCTTACAAGTTCGTGTATCCGGTCCGGGCGCAGGATTGGGTGGCCGTAGGTGTGGGTGCCTGAGCCTTGGCAGACGTTGATGATGACATGGTCATCGCCCCGGTCCAAAAGCCACTGGCAAACCTGATCGGTTGCGCGGCGGATCGCTTCGTCGTCATCGAGGCGGGCATCCTGCCCGGGGCTGAAAAGTTCGAAAATTGCCACAAGACCGGTGTCGGAAATCGCGTTCAGGATGCGCCCGAACCGTGACCTGGTGGCGGGATCAAAGGTTCCGTCGTGGGCGAACGCGGAAGCGTGCCATGGCTGGATTGAGGACGGCCGAGGCGAGACTGTTTGGACTGCGTGCGTCGGAGGACCGCCCTGCAGGTTCAGGGCGACGGCGTCGACTCCGCATGCGCGCCACCATGGCAGGACGCTGATGAACGCGGTGACATTCCGGTCCGGGTCCCACGGGGTTCCGTCGGCATGCGTCCAGAGTTCCCGGGTAATCGGGTTGGCATCGGCGAACGCCGCTGCCAACGCACGGCGATGAAAGAGCAGGCCTTCGACGCGGTGACCGTTCCAAGTTCGGCCGGGGTGGGTAGGCGTGCCGTCCACGACAAAGTTGTCGTCGGATATCGAAAGCACTGGCTTCACGCGAGGCAATCCCAGCCGTCCACTGCACAAAACCCAGACCCACGGTCCCGGAGCATCGCGCCGGCCCAGGTTAGCGTACTGGAAACCCCGGTGCGGTTGCAACGGTGGTCTTGCGTTGGGACGTGCGAAGTCCACGAAGTCTGGAGAATGCACCGGTCAGCGCAGCATCATCGGAAGCAAGTCCAATAATGAGAATGATCGCACCGGCGCCGCAGATGATGAGCCATGTCATGGGTTCCACCTTCATGTAACGCCCAGGCACTCGGGGATGTTCCGTGACGACCAGTGTTGGCAAGGAAACGTCCCCGAGTGGCGCCACCCAACCCTCTTAGGCGGTCGGTTCGGCGGTGTCAAGCGAAACGATCCGTTCGGTATTTGCCCAAAGTTGGCGTGCAAAGCGCTCGTCGAGATTATTGGTGGCAGGGGGTTCATAGTTCCCGGTAACCATCGTCACAGGAACTTCTGGATCACTGAACGCATCATCACTTTCGCCCCCGATTGGCTTGGGATAGACCCGTAGGGTTGGCACCAGCGGCATGAGGATTGTGTGGGAACGGACCGATCCCATCCGACCCGGAACTTCGCTGGCCAGGGCGGTCAGGAGCTGTGGGCCATCGCGCGGGTCGAGGGCAAGATTTGCCCCGGTGTCCAGCACCTGGAGAACCTCGGAAGTCGAGAACACGGTGGGCACCTCAGGTGGGATACCACGTGCGTGGATCAACTTGCGCGTTGAACCGCCGGCACCGGTGAAGCGGCGCGCGGCCGCGACGAATGCGTCCGGCGAATGCGTCACGATCACGGTGGCGGCACCCATAGCGGCCGATGCAATTGCGGCTGCCTCCACGAGCTTCCGGTCGGTTGAAGATAGTGGGGCGTCGCCAATGGTGATGCGGATGATGCCGGCACGGACAGGGGTGGTGTTCAGGGCGTCGGTTGCCCGCCCGATGGCCTGATCGTTGACGAGACCGATGCCTTCGTGGCTATCCCCGGTGATGGGCATCACGCCGGTTGAAATCTCGAAGGCGAACCACTCCGCGAGGGCCTCAACCGTCCGGGTCTCGATTCGTGCCAGTCGCACGGGGTCGATGTGCGATCCGGTGGCAACGACGACGCCGATGCCACTCGCGTCAGCCACGCGACGCATGAGCAGCGCATCACGTCCGGCGCCGGGAGGCGTGAGGTCAATCGCCAATGAAAGGCCATGGGAAGCGGCGTCGCGATAGCCGTCTATGAGGTGGGCGTGGGCAAGCTCCGGCCGCTGGTCATCGGCCATTCGGCCACTGATCGGACGCCAGTCACTTGCAATGTGACCCCAACCGGCGACATTCTCTCGCGTCGCTGCCATCGCGAATGTTCGGTCACTCAGGACTGTTCGAATGATCATTCGGGGATTGTGCCGGTCGGAGTTGCCACGATCAGATGAGTGGTTCGTTTTGCCAGTCGGCTACAGACGGCGCGTCTCCCGTGTCCCCGGCGAGCAATTCGCCGTGGTTCGCAACGACTTTCCGGAAGGCCTCCGCATACCGCGCAATTGCGTCGCGGTCGTAGGAGCGGAACCACGGGATGCCATAGACGTGCTTGCCGATGTTTTCGGCGACTGGGAGGTCGCCACGACGCTCCCGGACGTCCCGGGTCGCGAAGGCCACCCGCGTCGGTTTGCCATGTCCGTAGACATCGGCCGTGTGGAAGAGCGGATGCAGGTGGAGGGGCTTGTAGACAAGACCGGGTCTGCAGTCGATACCTTCGGCCTTCACGGCCTGGCAGAACCGTGTCACCGATAGGCCACCGAGTTCCTCCGGTGCGTACAGGCCTTTCGGGTTGTACCACCCACCCATCGTTGAACCGGACGATGGATCGACGCGGTGCGGATGCAGGCCCGGGACACCTTCCAGAAGGTCCCAGAACTCGTTCATGGCGCGTTGGATCCCGTCCATGCGCTGGTCGTATGTCCGGAGTTGCACCCGGCCGACGGCTGAACTCATCTGGTGCATCCGGTACTTGGTGCCACCCATTGGCAGGCCCCGGTAGGGTGCGAGGTCGGGTTCCTCGATCGTCTCGTCAAATCGCTCGTAGTGTGCGAAGGCGATTGCGCGGTCGTGAATTTCGGTGTCGTCGGTCGTGAGCATGCCGCCTTCGCCGATTGGAAACGACTTGCCGCTCATGCATGAGAAGGCAGCCACGTCCCCGATGGTGCCGAGACGGCGACCCAGGAAAACCCCACCGTGGGCGTGCGAGACATCCTCGATCACTTTCAGTCCGTGGCGTCGGGCGACCGCCATCACCCGGTCCATGTCTGTCGGGTAGCCCATGTTGTGGGTCACCACGATTGCGCGGGTGCGCGGGCCAATCCGTGCCTCAAGGAGGTCGGGGTCGATGCAAAGGGAGTGGTGTTCGATGTCGATGAAGACTGGGGTAGCGCCGAGCGAGTACACAGGAAGGATCGATGCCCAGTAGGTGATGCTCTGGCAGAGTACTTCGTCGCCGGCGCGCACACCGACGGCCCACATCGCAGTATGCAGAGCGGCGGTGCCGGTGTTGAACCCGACGGCGTAGGTCTGGCCCTGCCACGCGGCGTACTCGCGCTCAAACTGGCGGGTGACATCGGTGCCAGACATCGCTCCGCGCCGAAGGACGTCCAGGACGGCTTCCTCGTGCTCGCTGGTTACATCAGACCACCGAAAGAGGTTGGGGTTTGCGTGTGAAATTGCCTTGGGGCCTCCAAGGATTGCAAGTTGGCTCATGCGGTTTCTCCGGCGTGCCACCGGGATCTCCGGCGGGGTCCAACCGATTCAACGCCTCCGCTCGTTCGCAATCGTCAGGTTGTGGTCACCGGGCGGTCGCCGGGAACTTGATGGGTTGGGTTCATCCCATTTCGCATAGATGACGGTAGCGTGGAGTTCGCCAGTGCTTGACCGGGCGTACTCCGGGATGCGTCCGATCTCACGCCATCCCGACGACCGGTACAGGCGGTTTGATGGATCCCCTTCACGGGTGTCGAGGACGAGCGTGGTTCGGCCGTGATTGCGGGCGATCGCTTCCGCGTGCGCGATGAGCGTGCGGCCAATGCCCTGGCGCTGCCACGCGGGGTCAACCAGGACCTTGGCAACCTCAGCCCGGTGTCTCCCATTCGCTTGGCCCGCGAGGTGGACCTGCGCCGTGCCGACAACGGTGGCTCCGATGGTTGCCACGATCAACCGGGCGTCAGTGCGCGGAAGGCGTGCCCAGTACGCCTCCGCTTCATTTGGGTCGAGTGGTGCGAGAAACCCGACGGCCGCGCCGTCATTGACGACGCGAACCAGAATTGAGGCCAGCGACGCCTTGGTTGCTTCGTCAAGTGAAAGGATCTCGTGAACCCGGAGTCCCGTTGCCGTCATGCGTCCGGCACCTTCCCTAAGAGTGGATCAGGAGGTGGGAGAGAGACCAACGTGGGCACTAGAGGAACCGCACCACATAGATGTCGGCAGCGATCCCGAGTGCTGCGACGATCCCGAGACCGCCGAACACCTTCAGGAACCGCCGGCCCAGTTCGGGCAGGAACGCACGTTGGTAGACCGCGGACCACGACAGGGCTGTTCTGAACGAGTGTTCGCTTACCACGGTCAACCCGAACAGCAGCAATCCGCAGAAGAGTTCAAATAACAAGTAAGTCGCCTGGAACCGGAACTTGATTTCGACGGCATTCGGGTTTCGGAAGCCATACAACGCTGCGAGGGTCGTTTCAACGGGGGCCCTGAGGATCAGGAATGTCAGGACGCAAAAGGCAACGATGATGATCCAGAGCCCGTAGATGACAAGGTGTGCGCGCAACCCATCGAGACGCCCAGTGCCATCGCCAAGCCAACGTGGTTGGGTGGAGGCGCTCGGGGCCGGCGCCACTGAGTGCTCGATCACAAGGCAATCGTACCGCGGGTTCGACGTCCAGGATGCGAACAGGGACGGTTCCCCTGTTCGCATCCTGGGCTCGGAACCGAACCGGATCAGTTCTCGTGCCAGGTCATTCCTTCACCGCGGACCAGGCGTGAACGGCGCTCATACGCCCCGGGCCATTCCACGGGCAAGTCGCCGTTGGAGACCATCAGGCTGAGCGGGTTCAGTTTGGTGAGCAGAGGCAATTCGATCCGACGACGCTTCCGGGCGCTCTCGAACAGACCCATCATGATTTCGGTCACGACGCGACCGTGTGCCGCATGGCTGATGGCGTGGTCATACTCGAGTTTCCCGTCGAGGACGTCCACGACCTGCTGACACTGGTGCGCCCAGCAGTCATGCCATGTGGCGTCGACGTTCACCCACCCGCCGGTGGTCGCATTCATGTAGCGAACGACACCGAACTCGTCGTTGTACTTCGCGGACGATCCCTCCGGCTGGGCCATGTCGCCGTCGCTCCTGAGGTCCTTGTCGGCGGGTCTTCCGGTCCAGAACTCCATCATGCCGTCGGTGCCGATGACGCGGGCGCCCTGCCCGAGACGTCGGCCCGGTTCACCGACTTTCCCGCGGCTCCGGGTGAGTTCACCCTGGATCAGGAGGGTTGCGCCGCTCTCGTACCCGACGACGCCGAGGCATCGGTCTTCACAGGGGATGCCTCGCTCCATGACATCGGTCAGGCGTTCAACCGCACCCATGACCCACTGCGGGCGTTCCTCTTCGAGCAGGTACCCGGCCAGCCGGATGTTGTGGGAGTTGGTGTTCAGGATGTTGCCGCCATCATCGGTGGCGATCTGCTGGATGCGCCCGATCACACCTGAGCGGATAAGTTCTCGTGCCTTGAGCCACGTGGCATGGTGCGGTCGCTGGAACGCGATGAACAGGAACACCCCGTTTCGTTCGCAGGCGGTAAGCATTGCGTCCGCTTCACCGAGGGAGAGCGCCATCGGCTTCTGGCAGATGACCGCCCGGGGCTTGCGTGCCGCTGCCGCGATGGTCATCTCGGCGTGTTGGCGATGCCATGAACAGACGTCCACGATGTCCGGCCGTTCCGCATCAAGCATCTCCCGGTAGTCACCGTATCGGTGTTCGGCGCCGATGCCGAAGAACTCGCCGAATTCGCGACGGGCATCGGGATGGGTGTCGGCGCAGGCTCCAATCGCGACCGGGTGGTCTGGCACATCTTGCCAGCCGCGCGCGTGGACGCGTCCGATCGTCCCGCAGGCAATCACGGCAGTGCGGTATCTGGCCATCTCTCTCCACTCGCGTGCAGGCCCGGCGCCGGTCCATGTGCCATCAGGTGACGGGTGATCCATGGATGACGCACGGCCCAAGCACGTCCTTCAGTTTGCTCTCCCGACCCGTGTGGCCGGTGGCGGGCGGAGTGTATCGCCAATCCCGCAGCGTGGTCGTCCGGACGGGTCTTCGGTCCGCACAACCAGGCGTGACGGGATCAGCCGGCGCCGATGAGACGTCGGATCTCGGCACGCGCATCGCCAGTGAACGGCTTGCCATGCGCACTGAAGACGAGGTCGATGGTGTCAAGGTGGGGAGCGAGGACGGTTCGCAGGCCGGACGCGACCTCTTCGGTCGAGGTGGCAGCACGAGGGTTGGCACCGGGTGCGTGGATGATCAGGTGGTCGCCGCGCTCCATGAAGACGTCGCCACTGAAGAGGACACCCCGGCCATCGGGAGCGTTCCATTTCAGGAGTGTGTCGCCGATGAACGCGGCCCGGACTGGAATGGCGATCAGTCCGCCTGGCAGCCGGTCGGACGCGCCGTACAGGCGGTCCGGCTTCGCTTCGTATTCCCCGTCTCCGGCCGAGGGCGCCCAGATCGGGATGCCCCATTGGTTGCGCGCCACGTAGGCCGCGCGTTCGTGCATGTCATTGGTGAGGATGGTGGCCGCGGGCACGCCACCCATCTGTTCCACAATCCCCTCGAGTTGGCCCAGCGTAGGCCCGTCCGGCATGAGGGGGTCGATGAGGATCGGGCCGTCCGATGTGGTGAGCACATATGAATGCCACAGGCTTACGCCACTCTCGCGCTGGTACGCGTGTCCCCACCGGACGAGACGCGGATAGTGCGATGTCCCGAGTTCAATGGAGACGGGGGAGGATGCCGGGCCAGGCGGTGAGGAGGCCGTCACGGTGAGTATCTCCCTTCGGGGGGTCCAGAAGTCGTCCGGGTTCCATGCAGGTACGGGTTCAGGGCCGACCGGGCGCGAGGCTCCCGGGCGATCACGCCACGCATGGAGCCCATTGCTTTGAGTTCGGCAAACCACCAGGGAGAGCGCTGCCCGTCGCCCTTTGTTCTCGCGTATCCTACGTCATCATGACGGAATCAAGACAATCCGACAAGCATTCAGGTGTGGGGGTCACGCCAGCTGCGGACCCTCTGGCAACGGGGCACGGCCCGGCGAAGGCTCCACACCGTGAGCGTGCGGTTCATGGCCTCCACGGTGTGGACGGCGTTGCCGAGGCGCTTGCAGGACAGCGCTACGTCACCGACCGCTCGCTTGCGACCGCGCTCTATCTCTCGCTGGCGTTGCCGAAGCCGTTGCTCCTTGAAGGGGAAGCCGGCGTCGGCAAGACCGAGATTGCCAAGGCGCTCAGCGCAATCACGGGGGCGCCACTGATCCGTCTGCAGTGCTACGAGGGCCTGGACATCGCCCATGCCGTCTATGAGTGGGACTACAGTCGGCAGATGCTTCACATTCGCATGCTCGAGGCGCAGGCCGGTGCGGGTGGCACGATGGATGCCGACGACCTATTTGGCCCACGGTTCCTGGTCCGGCGCCCCCTGCTCCAGGCGATCGAGGCGACCCGGGAGATACCTCCGGTGTTGCTGATCGACGAACTGGACCGGGCCGACGACGAGTTCGATGCATTCCTGCTCGAACTGCTGTCTGACTGGCAGGTCACGATCCCGGAACTCGGGACGATCAAGGCGACCGTGCCTCCGATGGTCATCATCACCTCCAACCGGACGCGCGAACTGCATGATGCGCTGAAGCGGCGCTGTCTCTATCACTGGATTGAGTATCCGACCGTGCAGAAGGAACTCGAGATCATCGCTGCGCGCATCCCTGATGCGCCCAAACCGCTTTCGGTGCAAATCGCAATGTTTGTCCAGGCACTTCGCAAGGAAGACCTGTGGAAGGTTCCGGGAGTTGCGGAGACCCTGGACTGGACGGCGGCGATGATTGCCCTGGGCATCGAGGAACTCAAGAACCCGATCGTCCTGGATACGCTTGGGACGCTGCTGAAGCATCAGGAAGACGTGGTCCGGGTACAGCGTGACCTCTATCCACGCCTTGTCGGCGAGGCGGTTTCTGGCAGTGATGTCCGCCCGTGACCGGGACTGGCGCGTCACGCCGGATGATGACCGACATTGTCGGTGAGGCAATCGAACGGCCCAACGAGGTGGCCGGGGCGTTTTTGCATCGCATTGTGCGCTTCGGGCAGGCCTTGCGGGCCGCGGGGATACCAGCAGATCCGACACGGGTCCAGACCCTTGCAACAACCCTTGGGTTCATTGACCTTGGGCGACGCGATGACCTGTACTTTGCGGCGCGCGCGTCACTCCTTTCCCGACCTGACCAACGCGACCCGTTTGACAGGTTGTTCGCACGCTTCTTCCCGCCGCTGCGCCGGAAATCGGTCGAGCCACCACCCGATGCGGCTGATTCGGATTGCGAGGGCGTGCCCGGCGCCCCGGATGCGGAACATGCGGCTGATGGAGAGGGTGAAGACGACGACCGTTCGCCCACTCCCGGGGCAGCAGCGTTCGTGTTCGAACTTGACGAGCCGCCGGATGCATCGCAGTCGGACGATGGCAGCGCACCACCGGCGGTGGCCAGCTACAGCTCAAGTGAGACGCTGAGGACGCGGGATTTCTCGCACCTGACTGATGCCGAGATTGCGGTACTGCGCCGGTTGATGGCTCGCCTGCGCACCCGGTCGGCACAGCGGCTTACCCGCCGGATGCGCTCGGCTCCCCGTGGTGCCACCTTGGATCTCCGGCGCACCATTCGGCGAAGCCTCACCACGGGTGGCGAACCATTGACGTTTGCCCGCCGGGAACTCAAGGTGCGTCCGAGGCCGATGGTTTTGCTTTGCGATGTCTCAGGAAGCATGGAACGCTATACACGTCTACTCCTGCAGTTCCTCCATACCGTGTCTCACGGGACAGGTGCGACGGTGGAAACATTCGCATACGCCACCAGGCTCACCCGGATCACGCCCGCGCTCAAGCGCCGTCGGGTCGAGGATGCGCTGACGCGGGTCCACGAGGATGTCCAGGACCTTCATGGCGGGACGAGGACCGGCGAGGCACTTGCATCGTTCAATCGGAAGTGGGCGCGTCGTGTCCTCGGGCGTGGTGCAATCGTCCTGATCATTTCCGATGGGTGGGACCGGGGTGACCCGGTGCAACTCGGCAAGGAGATGGCCCGGTTGCAACGGACGTCCTTCCGGTTGTTCTGGCTCAACCCATTGCTCGGTTCGCCAAGCTACAAGCCGCTGACGCGAGGCATGCAGGCGGCTCTGCCGTACCTCGACGATTTCCTGCCTTCGCACAGTCTTGAATCGCTGCACGACCTTGTGGCGCGACTGTCGGAACTGCCGTTGCGTCGCAGCGGGCCGGTCCCCGCCCATGCGAGACGTCGCCCGCGTTCACCGTTCCTACCCGCGATGGTGCGTCCGCGCTAGGCGTCTCCCGGGATCAACGCCTTCAGTGCGTTGGGGAAAAGTGGTGTGACAAGCGCGCGGACCGCACGTGCATAGGCTTGGATCTCACCTTGGGCGTCCTCATTAAGACGCTGGGTGAGGAAGTGCGTAATTGCCTGCACGCTTGCGGTCCATCTCCAGACCGTGTGAAGCCCGTACGCCGGCAGGAAGAGACGCGCCTGCTCGGCGCAGATGCCGGAGGCAAGGGCCCAGTCATAGTGATCAAGCGCCTGGACGAGAAGCGACTGAAGTCGAGTGGTGGCTTCGGACGCGGTTACGTCATCGACGGGTCCGCCGGAGCCTTGCTTGCTGGTTTCCGGGCGCGAACGCCACGCGGGCGTGGTGGGAAGTCCCGGGATGTAGAACTCGGGAGGCAGTGTCACGTAGCGTCGGCTCGCCTCATTCCGTGCGTGGAGGAGGTCGCCACTGCCATCTCCACCGTCATCCCCTTGGCCACGCCACCCAAGTGCTTCGGCGAAGTCGGCGGGCATTTCGATCCCGAGGAACTCGGCACTGTCTGGAGTGTGGGCCGCCCCGACCCGATACTTGAACCATTGGCGGGCAATCATGATCGGTGCCTTGATCTCCAGGGAGACCGTGGCGTGCCGGAAGGGGCTGTGGTGACCGTGGGAGGCAAGAAATGCGATAAGGCGCTCGTCCGCCGCCCGGAACGTCGTCGCCTCCTTCATGTAGGAAGCGCGTGCGGCGTTCGTCACCGACAGGTCATCACCCATCCAATCGACCAGGCGCACGTAGCCGATGTCAAGGACCGACACGCGCTTGCCGCGTGCAACCGGCGTGTCTCCAGAGGGCAGGCCTGCCACGATACTCGTTACCTCACGCGCTACAACGGCGCGGCACAGTGCGGCGGACCCGTGCAACCGCGAAAGGACAGTCGATGAAATACTGGCTCTGCAAGACCGAACCGTCGGTCTACTCCTATGAGCAATTGGAGGCGGACCGCGAAACCCGGTGGGACGGTGTTCGGAACCCGACCGCGTTAATCCACATCCGCACAATGGCGGTCGGGGATCATGTCGTGATCTATCACAGCGGTGATGTCCGATCGGCAGTTGGTCTTGCCGAGGTGATTTCGGCGCCTCATCCCGATCCTGAGGCCGGCGACCCGCGCTGGGCCGTCGTTGACGTGCGTGCGGTCAAGCGGCTTGAACCACCAGTTTCGCTGAGTCACCTGAAGGGAGTGCCCGAATTCGCCGGAAGTCCGCTTGTACGGATCTCCCGGCTCTCGGTTCTTCCATTGACTAACGAACAGTACGCGGTCATCACCGCCGCCCGTCCTTGACCTGAAAAAAGGCAGGGCATCAGGGCCGCGGTTCCCCCCCAATGGGATCAATCGTCGCCGTGTGCTTCGGCAGGTGGACGGCCGTGCCAGTCCATGGTGCCGAGTTCGGTGAAGTGACGCTCGACGTACGGCGAGGGATAGACGAAAAGCATTACGAACGGCTTGTCGCTGGCGTTGCGGAAGCAGTGAGGCACACCGGCGGGGACGTAGGTGGAGTCGTACGCGGTGAGCACCTGCTCGACGCCATCAATGGTGGCGACGCCCGACCCTTCGACGATCGTCACCTGCTCTTCGCAGTTGTGGGTGTGCATTGGAACCGCCGCGCCCGGCGCGAACCGGCTGATGCCACTGGTGAGTGACTGGGCGCCAACCTGATAGGTCGTGAGGCGCTGGGACATTGTCCCCGCCTCCTTGCCCGGAACCTTCCAACCCTCGAAGCGGATGATTGGCATGCTGTCTCCAAACGGCGTGGCGTGGACTTTGACGGTGTCGGCGGACGTCGCAACTTCCCTTGGAAGCCAGCCCGCGGCCGTCGGAGTATACGAGGGGATTGTTATACTCGGCGGTGGCCGTACAGGTTGTGCGGCTCGAGTAGTCACGTCCCGGGACCGGAGGTTCGGTCACCATGGGTTCGCCTGAATGGCGGGCCGGGTGCACGCCACGGGGTGAACGGGGCGGAAGCGGTGATCGCCGGACCCCGAACGGTTCGCGATTGCAGAGAACCGGAACCAAGGAGCAATCATGGCTGTCGTTTCAATGAAGCTGCTGCTGGAAGCGGGCGTTCACTTCGGTCACCAGACCAAGCGGTGGAACCCCAAGATGAAGCCGTTCATCTTCACCGAGCGGAATGGCATTCACATCCTCGACCTTCAGCAGACCGTCACTTGCCTTGCCTCAGCATTCAACTTCATCCGTGACATCGCGCGCCGTGGTGACAATGTCCTGTTCGTGGGTACGAAGAAGCAGGCCCAGGAGGCGGTTGAGGAAGCTGCCAAGCGTTCTGGCCAGTACTGGGTGAACCAGCGGTGGCTGGGTGGCATGATGACGAACCAGACCACGATGCAAATGCGGATCCGACGCCTGCAGGAACTCAAGGCACGTCATGAGCGTGGCGAGTTCGCTGTCCTGACCAAGAAGGAAGCGACCAAGCTCACTGACGAGATGGAGC
Source organism: Chloroflexota bacterium (assembly GCA_009693165.1). GTDB lineage: Bacteria > Chloroflexota > UBA11872 > UBA12225 > UBA12225 > UBA12225. The sequence goes on along the minus strand of SHXX01000002.1, from coordinate 22,231 downwards.
GTTTGCAGAACCGCCTTGGTGGGATCGAGGGCCTGCGTCGTCAGCCTGGAGCACTCTTCATCGTCGATACGCGCAAGGAACACATTGCAGTCGCGGAAGCGCGCCGACTAGGCATTCCGATTGTTGCGCTCGTGGACACCAACTGCAATCCCGATGAGATCGACTATCCAATCCCGGCAAACGACGATGCAATCCGTGCCATCCGCTTGCTCGCGGGACGGATTGCCGATGCCGTGATCGAAGGTCGAGGCTTCGCCGACGCGTCTGCCAAGGAAGAGGGCGCCGAGGAAGTTGAGGACGAGGAGGAGACCTTGAGCCAGGTCGAACTCGAACGCGTCCTTTCTGGCGAGACCACCTTGGCCTTTGTCGACGAAGTCGACGAGGATGGCCGGGCCTATGTCGGTCGTGGTGGGCGTCGCAAGGACAAGGACGAGGCATAAGCCAATCCGCATTCCAATCTCAGGAACTCGCGGGGTGGCTCGTGCAACGGGTCTGCCCCGCGCCGTTTGGACAAAACGATGGCGCCCGCCGATACCGTGTGGTGTTGTGTCTGGGTGCACTGACGAACAGGCAGGCGAGACGGACATGGAAATCACGGCCGAAATGGTGAAGGCTCTGCGCGAAGAGACCGGCGCAGGCATCATGGATTGCAAGCGTGCCCTTCAGGACGCCGGTGGCAATTCGGAAGTTGCTCGTTCCATCCTCAAGGAAAAGGGTTTCGCGTCGGCAGCCAAGAAGGCTTCACGTGAGACCGGGCAGGGCCTCGTGGAGACGTACATCCACGGGGGCGGTCGCATCGGTGCGATGGTCGAGGTAAATTGCGAGACCGACTTCGTTGCCCGAACCGACGAATTCAAGACGCTTGCACGCGACATCGCGATGCAAATTGTCGCGATGAGCCCGCGGTTTATCTCGATTGAGACTGCCCCGGAAGACGAGATTGCCCGCGACGGCTTGACTGCCGAGGATGTGAGGCAGGCGTCCCTACTTGCCCAAGTTTCCATTCGCGATTCTTCGCGGACGATTGGCCAGATGATCGCTGAGACTATCGCCAAGTCTGGAGAGAACATCAGGGTTCGTCGCTTCCAGAGGTACGAACTCGGCCGGTAGGTGCTTCAACAAGGCTTGCCTCCTCGCCACGTTCAGCAATTGCCTTGATCCTCTCGGTGTGTCTGGTGGCCCTGTCATTGAAGCCGATCATCCCTCGCGTCCCCGGAACATGATCAGTTCCGGGGCGTTGAAGTGGCGAGTTGCCGAATGAAGGAGAAGCCCGTGGCCGTCAATGTCCAGAAGCAGGAAGTCGGCGGGCCGGAACGCCAGATCGCGCCGGGTCGGCGGCCCTACCGTCGGGTCCTGCTAAAGCTGGGCGGCGAGTATCTGGTGGGTGACGCCCGGTACGGGATCGATCCCAGGGCGGCGCAGAGGCTTGCCGAACTCTTGGCCCAGGCAATCCATGACACAGGCGTCGAACTGGCGATTGTGATCGGGGGGGGCAATCTGTGGCGTGGGGACACTGGTCACCAATTGGGCATGGAAGAGGCACAATCCCACTACATCGGCATGCTCGGCACGTGCATGAATGCGCTCGCGCTTCAGGAAGCTCTGGAGCGTGTTGGCATCGTGACGCGTGTCCAGACGGCGATTGAGATGCGCCAGGTTGCGGAACCGTATATCCGTCGGCGAGCGATCGACCATCTTGAAGATGGCAAGGTCGTGATCTTTGGCGCGGGCACGGGCAATCCGTTCTTCACGACCGATACGGCCGGTGCCTTGCGTGCGATGGAGATTGGCGCAGACGTATTGTTCAAGGCGACCTATGTGGACGGCGTGTACGACGCTGATCCGCGAAAGGTTGCCTCCGCGTCCAGATATGACCGGATAACGTACCTGGATGTGCTGAACCAGAGGCTCCAAGTCATGGACAGTACGGCCATATCACTGTGCATGGAACACAATCTGCCGCTGGTGGTCTTCCGCCTGGAGGAAGCTGATGCGCTCACCCGTGCAATCCGGGGCGAGAGTGTCGGTACGCTCGTTGGTCCGGCAGACATGCCAACCCAACCCAAATGATCAGGATCAAGGGATCACCAGTGGCGTAGTCTGTCTTTCTCGGTTCCCGCACCGCGGGTAAGATGCAACGGGATAGCGAAGAGATGAGCCAGGACTCTGTAGGCCAAGCAATCAGCAGCGGCGAAGGCAAGATGGGCAAGGCGATCGATTCGCTTCAGCACGACTTGTCTGCGATCCGGACCGGACGGGCGAGTGCCGGGTTGGTGGAACGGATTGTTGTCGAGTATTACGGATCCGAGATGCCATTGAGCCAGATGGCGAACATCAGTGTGCCTGAAGCTAGGGTGATCGCGATCCAGCCGTGGGATCGTGGCGCGATCAGCGCGATTGAGAAGGCAATCCTCAAGAGCGAGCTTGGCTTGACGCCGAACAACGACGGCCAGATCGTGCGGATCAATCTTCCGCAGTTGACTCAAGACCGTCGCAAGGAATTGGTCAAAGTGGTCGGTCGGCGAGTTGAAGAGGCGCGTGTCGCCATCCGAAATGTGCGTCGTGACGTGATTGACCATGGACGCGCCTTGAAAAAGGACAACAAGGCCACCGATGATGACATCCGGTCCGCCGAGGGCCGCATGCAGAAGCTGACCGATCGTTTCGTCGCGGAGGCAGAGAAGTTGGGCCAGCGCAAAGAGGCCGAAGTCCTCGAGGTATAGATGCTTGTGGCTCCTGGCCGGTCTCCCGTCAAGAAGGCAGGTGTGAAGACCCCACGGGGCTCGTTGTCGAGTGTAGCGCCGGTCTCGAGTTTTGCGCCCGCCCCAACGCCACCTCAAGGGAGGGTGGTGCTGGTGCGAACGCTGACCGCTTTCCTGGCTGCGCCTCCGGTGCTCCTCGCGGTCTGGGCCGGCGGGGCATGGTTCCTGCTTGCTTTGGCGATCATTGTTGGCGCTGCGCTGCGCGAGTTCTATGGACTTGCGCGACGCACCGGCGCGATTGTGGTTGCCCCTGTGGGGTTCTTTCTTGCTGGTTCGCTGCTTCTGCTATCGCCGGGAGCAGAGTTGCTCCTCGTGTCGTTGGGAGACATTGCTGATGCCGGAGCGTTCCGGTCGAGCGTGATCGAAATCCTCAACTCGAGTGCGGGCAAGCGCGAGTTGTTCCTTACGCTCACAGTGGTCGCGCCTCTGGTTGCTTTGCTCTTTCATAGGGAGGAATCGCGTGACCGGCTCACCGGGTGGGCGGTCACGGTACTTGGTGCATGGTATGTCACATGGTTGCTCGGCCGTGTAGGCGCGTTGCGATTGCTCGATGCACCGAGTGAGGCATTTGCAGGGGGCCGTGGTTGGGTCTTCCTTGTGCTTGGTGCGACTTGGGCGTGTGACACCAGTGCGTACTTCGTCGGGTCCCGGTTCGGGCGCACCAAGTTGATGCCGTGGATCAGTCCGGGCAAGACTTGGGAGGGCGCCACCGGGGGGCTCCTGTTGACCCTTGCCATTGTGTGGCTGGCATCAGTCGACCTCGCTGAGTACGTGCCTGGCTTGACTGCGATTGGGTGGCGACCGTTGCCAATCCCGATGATCCACGTTGTTCCCATGGCTATCGGCATAGCGATTGCTGCGGTGCTCGGGGACCTTGCCCAGTCAATGGTAAAGCGCGACGCTGGCGCAAAGGACGCGAGCGGATTTTTCCCAGGACACGGTGGGATGTTCGACCGGATCGATTCGGTGCTGTTCACCGCACCATTTGTGTACTACTACGCCGGCGCGCTGCTTGGAACCGCGTGATGATGATGCCGCGGTGTTGCCGGGTGGATGAGGTTCGATGGAGATGAACACAGTGGATGGTGCCCATCTCGGGCGCGCCCTCCTATCGCACGAGCCATTGATGCCGTTCGTTCCGCGCCGGGGACGCACTGGAAGGATCCGTGTCGCCGTCCTGGGGTCAACTGGGAGTGTTGGCAGGCAGGCACTGGACTTGATGGCTGATCACCCGGACGTGTTCGAGGTTGTGGCCTTGGCTGCCGGTCGGAACATCCCCCTCCTTGCCTATCAGGCGCTTCAAGTGCGGCCCCGCGTTGTGTGCGCAACTGGTGGTGACGGATCGCCGACCGATCCGACTGCACTGCGCGATGAGGTTGCACTCGCGATTGGCGGGGATGGCTTCACGATTCTTGCGGGCAATCATGAACTGGCATCCGTTGCGACGATGCCGGAGGCTGACGTCGTTCTGGCAGCTACAAGCGGACGGGGTGCGCTTTCAGCAACCCTCGCGGCGCTTGACGCGGGCAAGGATGTCGCACTTGCAAACAAGGAGAGCCTTGTAATCGCTGGGCCGCTGGTGGTCGAGTCGGTTCGACGCACTGGTGGGAGGCTCTTTCCAGTAGACAGTGAGCACAGTGCGATCTGGCAGTGCCTCTTCGGTGAGGTCATGGACGGTGTGCGACGGCTCGTCCTCACGGCGTCTGGAGGTCCCTTTCGGGAGTGGGACACCCAGATGCTCAGGACGATTGGCGTGGCGGATGCGCTGAGGCATCCCACCTGGCAAATGGGTCCCAAGATCACGATCGATTCGGCGACACTGATGAACAAGGGTCTCGAGGCAATCGAAGCCCATTGGCTGTTCGGCGTGCCGTTCGATCGCATCGACATCGTCGTCCATCCGACAAGCATCGTCCATAGCTTGGTCGAGTTTGTGGACGGGTCACTGAAGGCCCAACTCGGGTGGCCGGACATGCGACTGCCAATCCAGCTTGCGCTCACGGCTGGTGAACGGCTCGTGCGAAAGCCAAGCAAGGCCGATCCCGCGTCCCGGCCATTCTCGTTGGCCGAACTCGGATCCTTGCCGTTCCAGGCGCCCTCGTATGATCGGTTCCCTTGTCTGGGCTTGGCGCTTGAGGCTGGGCGAACCGGAGGGACCGCGCCGGCAATCCTGAGCGCTGCTGACGAGGTTGCCGTGGATGCGTTTCTGAACCGTGGCATGCGCTTCGGCGCCATTGCAGAGGTCATTTCGGAGACCCTCGGGTCAATCGCATCGACGCCTGTGACGTCCTTGGAACAGGTCGTGGCGGTCGACGCTCATGCACGCGAGGTCGCCGCCCGTCTCGTGCAGACGCTGGGGTGACGTTGGGGTGACGCCAGTCCTCCTCACGCGGGGTAGGCGACGTGCGAGATCCAATCACACTTGGCGGCGCGTTGTCGTGTCCGACCCGGATTGGATGTTCACGTAAGGCGTGACCGTAAATCGGTTAGCGGGCGTGTACCGTATGAACGGGAGTTTCCACGAATGACGGCAACGGTCACCACGGTAAGCGTCTTCCTGGCGGTCTTGACCGTGCTGGTTATCGCGCACGAACTCGGACACTTTGTGGTCGCGCGCGTTGCGGGGATCCGTGTGCTCGAGTTCGGGTTCGGGTATCCACCCCGGGTGCTGTCGATCACTCGAGGACTGACAACCTACTCGTTGAACCTCCTGCCTCTCGGCGGGTTCGTGAAGATGCTCGGCGAGAATGGGGAGGTCTTAAAATCGGATTCATTCGGAGCGCAGCCGAAACTGGCACGGGCGGCGGTTCTGGTTGCCGGGAGCGCAATGAACCTGATGCTGGCACCAATCTGCCTGACAATCGCGCTCATGATTGGTGAGATGGCACCGTGCGACGGGTGCGGTCGTGTCCAGATCTATGGGGTGCAGCCGGGAATGGCGAGTGCCGAAGCCGGCGTTCGTGATGGTGACTTGATCGTGGCGATTGACGGAGTGCCCATTACGGATGCGGCCGGTGTTCGCCAAGCGGTACGTGCCAGCGAGGGTCGGCCAGTTTCATTGCGACTTGGCAGGTCGTCGGACGTCTTCGATCTTCCGGTGACGCCACGCTTGAACCCGCAGACCAACGCTCTCGCGCTCGGTATTTCGCTCGGCCCGGAGTACGTGCTGGAAAGGCTTCCGCTTGCGGTAGCTGTGCCAGTCAGTCTCACCCGAACCGGCGAGATGGTCGTGAACATGGTTAGCGGGCTTGCCAAGGTGGTGGTTCGAGATGCTCCGGCGGAACTAGCCGGGCCAGTCGGGATCGCGGAGATGACTGGCCGCGCGGCACGGGCGGGCACCCCGACACTGCTCCAGTTCATGGCGTTCCTCTCGTTGAACCTCGCGATTTTCAACATCCTCCCTGTCCCCGGTCTGGACGGCGCCCGGTTGCTTTTTGTGGGCATCGAAGCGGTCCGGGGCCGGCGCGTCAACCCCCAGGTTGAAGGGGCCCTGCACCTTGCAGGCATGTTGCTGCTGATTGCGCTCATGCTGGTTGTGTCGTTCCGCGACATCCAGAAACTCGTGGCATCGTAGACGTGTCCGCAAGGAACGACCCCGGGTCAGGCGAGAACCTGGTCGCGGGCGATGTGCGATTGACGCCGATGCGTCGGCAGTACCTTTCACTCAAGAGCCAGCATCCCGATGCAATCCTGTTTTTCCGTCTTGGCGACTTCTATGAGACTTTCGATCAGGACGCCGAAACTTGTGCGCGGGTTCTGCAGATCACCCTGACAGGACGCGAGATCGGTCGGGGACAGCGGGTTCCGATGGCAGGCGTGCCCGTCCACGCGGTGCAGGGGTACCTTGCCCGCATGGTCCAGGCTGGTTTCAAGGTCGCGGTTTGCGAGCAGGTTGGCGAAACCGAGCAGCCTGCTTCCGGGGCGCGGACGATGATGTCCCGGGAAGTGACACGGGTCGTGACGGCGGGCACCGTCATTGAACCGTCGATGCTTGACGGTCGCCGGAACAATTTTCTCGTGTCGGTGGTTGCGTCTTCGGCAGCGGACGACAGGAACTTGAAGAGAGGTGTGCCGGACGACGGTGTGCGCGCCCTCTCGTGGGGCCTCGCGTATGCGGACATCACCACCGGCGAGTTCGGCTGCGCCCAACTTGACGGGGATGACGGTGCGGAAATCGGTCGCGAAATCGCGCGCCTGGATCCGGCAGAATGCATCATCCCTGCGGTTGGGAGACGTGCTCGGGCCGATGACGAACCGCCAACGGTTGAGGCGGCGGCCTGCGCTGAACGGCTCATTTCGTCTTGGGAGACCCGTCAGTTCGAGTTGGCAACCGCGCGGGCATCGCTTCATCGTGTCCTTGGTGTGGCTTCGCTTGTCGGGTTCGGGTGTGAAGACCGGCCGATGGCGATCCGCGCGGCCGGCGCACTGGTGGCTTATCTCGAACGGACGCACCGGTCGCGTCTTCCACTTCTCGATGGGTTGATTACCTACGATCCGACAAACTACTTGCGTCTCGATCCCTATTCGCGTCGAAACCTTGACCTGGATGACCACGGAGCAACGGGGTCGCGCGGTGGGGGGGCGGCTCGGCTGACGTTGGTACGTGTCCTTGATGAGGCGCGGACGCCAGTCGGTAGCCGGATGCTGAGGCGATGGCTTGGACAACCCCTGTGTGACGCGCCGTCAATCGCACGACGTCATGATGCGGTTGAGGGTTTCGTCCGGGACGCCGCGCGGCGTGAGATGGTCCGGACGGTCCTCGGCAGGGTCTCGGACATCGAACGCCTAGCCGGTCGCGCCTCGCAACGGCTCGCTTCTCCCCGGGACCTGCATGCAATCCGAACATCCCTCATTGCCAGCGCCGAAATTGCACGGACCCCGGCTTCGGGAACGATGTCCGGGACGGTCGCCGATCTGGCAATCCATTCCGTCAACAGGGAAATCGACCCCTGTGAGGACGTTGCCCACTTGATTGTTCGTGCAATCCACGTCGAAGAGACTTCCACTGGTGCCGGGGCACGCAATGGTCAGGGCGTCAGCCCGGACGAACCTTCCGAGGGCAAGACCGTGCGGTCCCTCCTGACGGTTGGTGGCGAACGGATCATCCGGCCCGGACATAGCGAAGAACTGGACGCCTTGATCGCAGACAGTCAGTCCGCGCGAAACTGGATTGCAAGTCTCGAGGCCATTGAACGTGAACGGACCGGGATCCGCGCGTTGCGGGTCGGGTACAACCGGGTTTTCGGGTACTACCTCCACCTTCCGAACAGCTACCGGGGGGCGGTGCCAGAGGGCTACATGCGCAAGCAGACCCTGGCCGATGGCGAACGATTCGTGACCCCGGACCTGAAAGACCATGAGGCAAAGGTGCTGACGGCCTCCGAGGCAATCGACGCCCTGCAGAGGCGCCTTTTTGACGAAGTGCAGGACAATGTCGCGGCGGAAACAAGCCGGCTTCGTGCTACAGCAAATGCCCTGGCCACGATTGACGCGCTATCCACGTTCGCGACGGTGGCTGTCAAGCGAGGCTATGTGCGGCCTCAGATTGACGTAACGGGCCGGTTGGATTTGCAGGGAGCGCGTCATCCGGTCGTCGAAGTTGCCGTGTCTGGCGGCGCATCGACCGGGTATGTGCCCAACGACTGCCTGCTCGACGCCGCAGATGGGTGGATGACCATCCTGACCGGTCCGAACATGGCTGGCAAGAGTACATACCTCCGGTCGGTCGCGCTGATCGTCCTGATGGCGCAGGCGGGGTCGTTCGTTCCCGCAACGTCGGCGCGTATCGGCCTTGTTGATCGTATCTTCACCCGGGTCGGGGCGCATGATGATCTGGTTGCAGGTCGCAGCACCTTCATGGTGGAGATGGTCGAGGCAGCTCAAATCCTGCGCCATGCCACTGCGCGAAGCCTGGTGATCCTTGATGAACTTGGCAGGGGTACGAGCACGCATGACGGATTGGCAATCGCGCAGGCCGTAGCGGAGTACCTCCATGGCACTGATGGCGACGGTGGGCGGCCCCGCACGCTTTTTGCAACGCACTATCACGAACTAGCTGACCTTGATCAGATGCTCGATGGCGTGGCGAATGCCCGCATGGACGTCCTTGAGGAGGGAGACCGTGTGGTCTTCCTGCATCGCGTTGTCGGTGGCGCCGCTGGGCGAAGTTACGGCATCCACGTTGCCCGGCTTGCCGGAATGCCGAAACGCGTCACGGAACGCGCCACTGAGCTTCTCGCTCACCTCGAAATGCGTGCACCGAGTCCTTCCGTGACACCTGTGGTTGACGCGTCCGGGATCGGGGGCGCACCGGGACCTGCTTCATCTGGACGTCGGCGGTCTCGATTTGTCACTGGAGATGTGGTCCACGTCGGATCGATGCAATTGACGTTGTTCGCGCCGGAAGCTGACGCGGTTCGCTTTGCACTGGACCAGATTGACGTAGATGCGCTCACTCCGCTTGAAGCACTTAATGAGCTTTCGCGGCTCAAGCGCCTCGCCCGAAACCTTCCCTGAGGTGCTCCCCTTCAGCGGGAGGGTTCCAGGTTAGGACACGTCGGGCGCGATAGAACCTCCCGGGTGCGTCCGGGCATTCCAGTCATCGCCCGAATTCGCGCGCCAGTTGCGTGTGGCTCAGATGGATCATCGTTGGCCGACCATGGGGGCAGGTCTGACGCAAGTCACAACGCGATAATTGGTCCAGCAGGGCAACCATCTCGGTCATGGTCAGTGTGTCGCCCGCGCGCACGGCGCTGTGGCACGCGACCGCCCACCGTGTCTGGTCTTCGACGGGTCCGTCGCCGTATTCGCGGTCGATGAGCGCATCCAGCAGATCGGCAAGGGCCCGTGCGCGTCCGCGGGTCGCGACAGTCCGGGGCACCGCACGCAAGAGCCATGTCTCGGTTCCAGTTCCCTTACCGAACGGTTCAAGGTCGTAGCCGAACGATTGCAGGAATGCCACGTTCGTTCGCAGCCATGTCGACTGGCTTGGGGTCAATTCGATTGGGTCGGGGTTCAGAAGTGGTTGGATGAGGATTTCGTCGGCGGTGGGCGTCAGCTTGAGTTGCTGATAGACGATGCGCTCATGAGCGCTGTGCTGGTCGATCAGGTACATGCCGTCGGGAGATTCAACGACGATGTACGTCAGACCAACCTGCCCGAGTGGTCGCCACGTAGCTGGGTCGGAAGCCGGCCGTGCAGCCTGTCCGGTTGGCTTTGGGGCCGCGTCGGATCCAGGACTGGCTTTGGGCGCCAGAGGCACGATGCCAGCATCCTGCGACGCGGCAAGAACCGCGCTCCACGCACTTCCGGATTGCTCTCGCGGCGATGCCTCGCCCCCGAGGGTCGATGCACGTCGCAGGCCTATGGCTTCCGCGGCCGAATTGGAACCGGGTTGGTCGAGGAGTGGCGTTGGCCGGAGACCCCACGTGCCGGTGGTCGGCGGGGTCGGCGTGTGGGTGGACGAATACGGTGGCCAAGATGGTGCTGAGGGTTGGATGACTGGAGAAGGTGTGAATGTGCCTACTGCCTGCAGGACCGCGTCGCGGACGCGGGCATAGACGAGGCGTTCCCTTTGGAGGCGTATCTCGAGTTTGGTTGGATGGATGTTGACATCAACCTCCGCTGGTGGGACGTCAATCCGTACCGAAGCGATCGGGTGGCGACCAGTAGGAAGCAACGCGTGGTAGGCCTCTTCAACCGCGTGGGTGAGTGCCTGACTGCGGACGACACGACCGTTTACCACGAAGGTGGTGTACGTCCGGGTGTTGCGATGGACAACGGGAGATGTGCAGATACCCGCGATATGTACCGCAGTCTCGTCGATCAGTGGGAGGGTTAACAGGTGCGGTGCGACGACTGCGCCATAGACCGCAATCGCGACTTCAAGTAACGACCCGTCACCAGTGGTGGATATGGACTGGTGCCCATCGATGACCAGTTGCCATCGGATGGTCGGTGCCGCGAGTGCAAGATGGGTGACGATCTGGGCGATTGCGCGGGCCTCTGCTGCGTGGCTTCTCTGGAAGGCAAGCCGAGCCGGGGTGTTGAAGAACAGGTTTGCCACGGATACGGTTGTGCCCGGTGGCGACGCGGATGCACCATCATGGATCGTGGCGCCGCCCTCGACCCGGTGCACCCATCCGCCGTCCCTGTCAGGGGTACGGCTAAGTAGTTCAACCTGCGCCACAGCCCCGATGCTTGAAAGCGCTTCACCACGGAACCCAAGGGTTCGTACTGCGTAGAGGTCATCCGCGTCGTCGAGTTTGCTGGTCGCGTGCCTCGCGAGTGCCAACGGGAGGTCGTCCGGCGCGATCCCGACCCCATCATCGCGGACGCGGATCAGCCCGAAGCCACCGCGATTGATCTCGATGGTGATGTTCCGCGCGCCAGCGTCGATGGAATTTTCGGCAAGTTCCTTGACCACTGATGCCGGACGTTCGACAACTTCGCCAGCGGCGATGCGGGCAATGACGGCGGCGTCGAGTTGGCGGATTCGACCCATTGGTGGCTCCAGAACATGCAAGCAATCGGTATCCGGGGAAGACAGGCAATTGCCAAACGGGGGTTAGTTGCAAGCGGACTAGAGTGGAATTGGCGCATAGCCGATGCGGGACAGGACGAGGGCATCGCTGTCCGACGCGATTTGGTCGGTGTTCGCAAGCAGACTGGCAATCTCCCGTTCGCACGTGCTCGAGTAGGTGGGGTCGTTTGTGGCACCGAGATTGACACGGACATTCATGATGCTGGCTCGGATCGCGGCGATGGCTGACCATGCTGCGACAGCGGCATCTGAAATAACCATTGGGTTGCCACGCCGTGCCATCACAAACGCGAGGTCGACCACCCGCCGCGCGAGGCGGGCCACTTCCAGTGGTGGCACGGTGGCGAGACGGGATGCCTCGCTGATCGCCTGGCGTCGCAACCTTCGCGCCTCGGGTGTGTCTCGAGGCCGCCGGTATGCTCCCATCACGGCGTCGAATGCCGCCTCATCAGCAGCGATTTGCGAATGAAGTGCATATACAAGACGGTCGGCCTCAGCGAGTGCCGGGGCAGTCTCGTTCTCGAACTCAGAGAATGCGTCACGGCCCACCGTCAGGCGACCGACCATCGCGACCAGGGCGGCCGCATGGGCGGCACCGATCGCCGCTGCACTGCCACCACCCGGGACGGCAGCGGATGATGCGAGGTCATTGAGGTATGCCCGAAGCGCCGGGCCATGGTCGTGTCGGGCATCGCGGTCGCCGGAAATGGTCATGGGTAAAGGGTAACTGGAACCGTTGGGGCGCCGATGCCAGACTGGTTGGCATCCGGGCGGTTGCGGGTACGTGAAGTCCCGGTGGATTCGTCGGACGATCCATGCGGAAGCCGGGTCGCAACGGTGCGGGCGGTGTCACGTTTGGATTCCTGATGCCCGGAGACCCGTCCGTCCAGATGCGCGCGGCCATGGTCGCCAGGCTCGCGGGGCGCATTGCGGAACTCGCATCCGATCTGCAGGTGCTTGCCATGCTTCTGCAAGTCCCACCCGACAGCGATGCATCGCTCGCCGAACGTTCAGAAATCGACCCAGGAACGAGCGCGGTTGACGAACCCGTGGGTCAGCCTGCTCCTACGCAAGCGGATGAGGGGTCCGGTGCCGACGAGCCGGTAAACCCGGTTCCGGAAGCGGCTGATCCGTTCGTGAGGGCAGCACTGGCAATCGAAGCGCTTCGCGGGGCGCTCCGTCCTGGCGAGATGAAAGCCGATCGCCCACCTCCGGGATCGATTGGATAGGTCTGGACCAGGCCAGGCCCAGTTTTCCCACCCATGGGCGTGATGGGTCATGTCCGGACGGTTCACGAGACGGAGGCGTGACCGTTTGCGATCACGGCCCATGGACACCGAAGCGGGTCGCTACCCTCAGTGACGTGGATGCGGACAATTTGCAGGAACCAGGTCACCACCTCCCGGCTGCACCAGGCCCTGGGGGTGACAATTTCACTGACCCACCGATGGGTGTCCGTCGGGTCTGGTGCCTCGTGGGGCCGACGGCGACAGGCAAGACTGCCCTGTCCATCGCGATGGCCAATGAAGCACCAATCGAGGTCGTCTCGGCAGATTCGCGGATGATATACCGGTGGATGGACATCGGGACAGCGAAGCCGAGTGCGACAGAACGGTCGAAGGTCTCCCATCACCTCATTGATTGCGCCGACCCAGACGAACCGTTCACCGTTGTCGATTGGGTTGCCCGAGCGGGGGACGCAATTGAACGCATCTGGGCACGCGGGCGCCAACCCCTTGTGGTGGGTGGTACCGGGCTGTATTTCCGCGCCCTCTGTGACGGTTTGGAGATTCCCCCGGTGCCGCCGGACGAGGATCTGAGAAGTGTCCTCGAGGAGCGGGCTACCCGAGAGGGGTGGCAGGCGCTGCAGGCGGACTTGCGGTCAATTGACCCTGTAAGTGCCAGTCGCATCGAGGGCCGGAACGTGCGTCGGGTCATCCGTGCGATCGAAGTGACCCGGGCTACTGGAAGACCATTCTCGGCATGGCAACAGCGGTCTACCCCGCCCTTTGAGGTGTCATGGGCGGGGTTGGACTTGCCTCGTGACGTTCTTGATGTGACCATCGACGCGCGCGCGTCCCATCAGGTCGAGGCTGGGTTGCGCCAGGAGGTCCATGGATTGCTTGACCGGGGCTATTCGCGGACATTGCCTCCGATGCGTGGGCTTGCATACCGCGAGATGGTCGAACTCATCGATGGTGTGACGACACCTGACGAGGCTGTGCATCGGTACCAGGCTGTGACCCGCCAGTACGCGCGTCGCCAACAGTCCTGGTTCCGTCCTGACCTGCGCATCAGGTGGTTCGATCCGCGCACAGTCGACCCCCGGGAGGTCGTGGCACACTTGGCAGATGGTCAGTCTCAGGGAGACCAAGGATGACGCGCGTTGATCGCCTTTGAGAAGTGGCATGGTGCGGGCAATGACTTCGTCATCGTTGACGATCGCGACGGCACGCTTGGCCTAAATGAACGCGCGCTCGGCGACTTTGCCCGACAAGTGTGTGACCGCCATTTCGGCATTGGTGCAGACGGGCTGCTCCTCGCAGTCAAGGCCGACGGCGTTCTGGTGGCGATGCGGATGTTCAATCCCGACGGCAGTGAGGCCGAAATGTGCGGGAATGGCCTCCGTTGCTTTGCACGTTGGCTATGGGGCCGTGGAGACATTGGGCTCGGCGCCACCAGGATTGGAACCGGCGCCGGCCTTCTTGGCGTGACTGTCGACGAACAGGGTGCCGTTCGCGTCGACATGGGTCATCCGATCCTGCACTGGTCAGACATCCCGGTCCGCCCCGGCAATCAAGTCACCACCGCCTGGGTCACCCTTCACCTCCCTGGCTGGGATGCGAGTACCCTTGAGGCGACCGCGGTGTCGATGGGTAACCCGCATGCCGTGATCTTTGTCGGGTCGGTGTCCGAGGTGCCTTTGGAGGAGATTGGCCCGCTACTCGAAGTGCACCAGGTCTTTCCCCGGCGGGCGAATGTCGAGTTCTGCGAGGTTGTGTCGAGGACAGAGCTCCGGGTTCGGGTGTGGGAACGCGGTGCCGGGATAACGCTGGCTTGCGGGACCGGAGCCTGCGCAGTGATGGTTGCGGCGCGGCTACATGGGTTGGTCAGTGAAACCGCGGTTCTTGCCCTTCCGGGAGGCAATCTGGAAGCGACTTGGGCCGGTTCGGCGTCAGACACTGCGCACCCGGTTCACCTGACCGGGCCTACGGTGAAGACGTTTGCAGGCTTGTGGAACCTCCCGCTCCCCGGACGTTGAGCGGGAGTGGTCATTGATGGCGTGCGAGCATAGCGCATCGCTGCAATTGGCAGCGTGCAAGAAGGGGCACCAACAATCGTGGTTGAGCGACGGCTGGGTCGACGTGCAAGTTGGGGTGCTGGCCTCGCCGAGGATGCTGCGGGCGAACGCGATGACGGATCGACGCAGGCTGGCCCCGAACGCGCCGTGTTGGCGGCTGTTGACATTGCCCGGCATACGACGGCGGCACGGTACGGGCGTTCGATCACACTGCCTTTGCATGAGAGCCTGGCGGAACTCAATCGGCTGAGCGTGACGGCTGGGGCGGTTGTGGTCGGCATGGTCACACAGCGGCTCGACCATCCGGAACCCGGGACCTTTTTTGGCAAGGGGAAGATTGAGGAACTCCGTGACGTCGTCCGTGAGGAAGGCGCTGATCTGGTCATCTTTGATGATGAACTGTCGCCTACCCAGCAACGCAACCTTGAGAAGGGCGTTGGGTGCAAGATTGTTGATCGGACGGCGCTGATCCTGGATATTTTCGCGCAACGCGCGAGAACCCGTGAAGGTCAGTTGCAGGTTGAACTCGCACAGTTGCAGTACTTGCTTCCCCGTCTATCCGAACTGTGGGTCCGTTTCTCCAGGCTCGGAGGGGCGTCGTCCGGTGGAGGTGGTGGAGGACGCATTGCCACGCGCGGGCCCGGTGAGACACAACTGGAAGTCGACCGACGCGCAATCCGCGAACGGATTGCGATGCTCAAGGAACGGATTGTCGGGGTCAGCGACCACCGCCATCGATACCGTGAACGACGAAAGCAGGACGGCATCCCGGTGGTGGCCCTGGTCGGGTACACAAATGCCGGCAAGAGCACGCTCCTACGGCAGCTCACAGGTGCGGACGTCCTCGTTGAGGACAAGTTGTTCGCGACGCTGGACCCCACGACGAGGCGAGTGTCCCTTCCACGCGGACAACAGGTCCTGCTCACGGACACGGTCGGGTTCATCCAGCGTTTGCCAACTTCGCTCGTGGCAGCGTTTCGGGCGACGCTTGAGGAAATCGATCAAGCCAATCTGCTCATCCACGTTGTGGATTCGTGCAGCGCAGCAATGTCTGCGCAGATTGAATCGGTGGGTCGAACCCTTGACGACCTCCACATTGGTGCCAAGCCAATGGTGACCGCCTTCAATAAGGTCGACCGGCTATCGACCGAGGAGATCGAGGCACTTGGAATGGACACCTTCCCCAACCCGGTGCCGATTGCGGCCGCAACTGGGGTGGGGGTGACCGCCATGCTTTCCCGCGTCGAGACAATTCTCGATGGTCAGGCCGACTCGATAGCAGTCACTGTTCGATTGCCATACGCCGCCGGCGACCTGATCCACCTGTTCCGTGAACGTGGCACGATTGCGCATGAAACCTACGACCCTGACGGAACCCACTTGCATGGAATGCTGCCACGCCGGTTTCTGGACGCCTTCAGGCCATACCTGGTGGAGACACGCTCGATACGCAGATCGTGACGCAACACTGGCCTGGAGTGAAGGACGGCATGGAGATATGCCGATCTTGAGCAGTCATGCACGCGCTGATACCTCTGGCAGTACGGACCTGCCTTTTTGCCGTGTTGAGCCTTGTCCTCGGTTCGTGTCCACATTTTGTGTAGGCACGTAGGGCCTGGGCTGGGTCACCGCGCGTCACATTCATCCTCCAGCTTGCCTCTGGGGCGGGCAACACTCTGTTGCCGGGCACGGAGTTCGATGTCGAAGTGCGTGCGGTGCCGGTGTCCACCACCATTGACGCGTCAACCGTGGTTCTCCAGACCGACCCATCGCACGTGATGGTGACTGGGTGGGCTGGCGGGCCGGAGTTTGATCCGGTTCTCTTGCCTGGCACCGATCTTGGTGGTGGCCGCTTCCGTCTGGATGTTGGTCGAACGCAAGGGCCGTGGCCGTCTTCACCGGTCCTTGTTGCCAGGTCCACGGTCAGGGACGGACCGGTGGTCCCAACGTCGACCACGGTGTCTCTTGGTTCCAAATGGTGCAGTCAGGACGAGAGTGGCGTCGGACCAGCATGAAGTCGCATACGACGTCGTTGCGCTGGAAGTCGGTGGTGGGTACCGCCCGGTGCGTCGCCAGCGACCGTTGTGCCCAGTCCGGTTGTCGCCGCACCAGCACCGCTACCGGTTGTGCCGGCGCCACGTCCTGCCCCGGTATCGGCCCCGCCGGTTGTAGTCCCTACACCATTTGTCGGTGGGACCGTTCGCCCGTGGCACTTCCCGCGGTGGCCACCTCGCCGCCAGTACCGGGACGGTTGGTGGCAATTGGGTCAATTCCATCGGGTTTCGAACCGGGTGCGTGTCCGGTTGGGACGGCTTTCTCGGGGTTCTCTTCCGCGAAGGAGGGCATGCGGTTGCTCGGACGCCCGATGGGTGATGCGGCTGGCAACGGACCGGGTGGCATTGACGTCCAATACTTTGAAAAAGGAAGACTTGAATGCAACCCGGAGGAACCGTCCCAGGAATGGCAATCCCTCCTCGGCTTGCTTGCCTCCGGGTTGATCGGTCGTGGCGTCGAATTGCCTGTTGGTGGAGATGCGAGTTCGATGACCGACGCCGACCTTGCGCGGTTGCGCGTTGCCGGGCTTCGCATTCCACCGCCGGATGGGTTCGGAGGCGGATTTGCACTTCTTGATGATGGCAGCGTGTTCGTGCCGTCCGGCGCCTCGCTTGCACCGGGTGCAGGACATGTCGTGCCTCCGTTGTTCTGGGCGTTCCTCAACGCCACCACTGTCTTTCCCGGTGGTTGGCTCCACGACGTCGGTCCGCCGCTGACCCCGGTTGCTGAGGTGATTGTCTCGAAGGGCCCGGAGACCGGTCGTCGCATCCTGGTTCAAGCATTCCAGCGAACGATCCTGACTTTCGACCCGCTGAACCCATCCGACTATCAGGTGGAATGCGCCAACGTGGGTACAGACTATGTGCGTTCCGGTGGGGTTGACGGGAGCGCGGGAGGCTAGCGTCGCGTTAGGTGCCCGGTTTGCATCCAGAGGTGCCGGTGGGTGATGGTATCTCCATGATCATTTCGCAGACACCGTTGAGATTGAGCTTTCTTGGCGGCGGAACTGACTTTCCCGGGTACTACGCATCCCCAGGGAACCCGCACGGTGGCGCAGTCACTGGCGTAGCGATTGACAAGTACATCTATGTCATTGTGAAGGCACGGTTTGACGAGCGCATCTATCTGAACTATTCCCGCAAGGAGATCGTCGATCACGTTAACGAGATCCAGCATGACCTCGTCCGCGAGGCGATGAGGCTTACTGGTGTGACCGGCGGTGTGGAAATAACCACCTTGGCCGACGTCCCATCGGAAGGAAGTGGCCTCGGCTCGTCAAGTGCGGTGACGGTAGGACTCTTGAAGGCCCTGTGGGCGCATCAGGGCGAGACGTTTACCGCTGGGGAACTTGCGGCCCAGGCGAACCGGATCGAGCTGGATGTTCTCCGTCGGCCAATGGGTGTGCAGGATGCCTACCTTGCCGCACTTGGGGGTATGCGTCACGTTGTCTTCGGCCCGCGGGATGCCGGAAAAGTCAGTTGGGAACGCCTGGACCTTCCACTGGATGCGGTGTCACGCCTCTGTGCGAACTTGATGCTCTTCTATACGAACCGGACGCGAAACAGCTCGACGATCCTGACACGTCAAGTGGCCAACATCAGCGACCGCACGAATGTCCTCGACTCGCTTCGTGACATGGCGATCGAAGCAGCGTCACTCCTTCGTGCCGAACGGTTCGGCGCATTCGGTGAACTCCTCCATGACGGTTGGATGCTGAAGACCCAGCTTGCCGATGGGATCACCGATCCGGAAGTTGATGACCTGTACGCGCGTGCCCGTGGGGCCGGTGCGATTGGCGGGAAGATTGCCGGGGCAGGTGGCGGCGGGTTCCTCTTGCTCTACGTGCCGCTTGGGTCACAAGACGTGGTTCGCCGTGTGGTTGGTGCCGACCTAAGGGAATTGCCTTTCAGGTTCGAACGGGATGGCACCAAGACAATCTTCAACGTCCGCCGAGATCCGCATTTCTAGCCGGTAGTCGGAGACCAGTTCGCAGGCACATTCACAGGTAAGATAGTCGGTAGACGTAATGGGAGGATCACGGGATGAGAATGGGATGGCTTGGTGCCGCAGCAGGTCTTGCGGCAGTCGGTGCGGTCGTTGCCGCCCGGCGCATCTTCAATGCTCCGGATGACGGTGCGGATGGCGCGCTGCCGAACACTCACGGCGCAGGCGGATTCACACCGCGGGAGGGTCTCGACCCTACGTTGCTGGAGATCCTGGCGTGCCCAGATGACAAGCAGCCAGTCATCTACCAGCGCGAAGGCGATGCGGAACGCCTGACGTGCACGTCCTGTGGGAAGCGATATCCCGTCCGTGATGGGATCCCGGTGATGCTCATCGATGAGGCGACCGTTGGACCCCTACCCACCGAGGCCGATATCACGGCGGCTCATGCCGTTCGGGCCGAAGGCAAGCCTGCGATCGTTGGTATTTCCGCCTAGGCGAACGGTGACTTGCGTTCCCCCGAAGATGATTGGGCGGGGAGCATCTGGCGCTTTCCCGTCATATTTCGGGGGTTAGACCGTCTCTCCGCTTCACATTCCGGTTACATTCCAACGTCGTGGATGGTGCTATCGGGTGCGGGATGTTCATACTTGCGTTACATTCCTTCAAATGAAACGCGAGTATCTGGGAAACCTCAACCAGGCGGACCCTATCTACAACATCCTCTCTCACGAAGTGCTTCCGCAGCTTGGTGTGACGACGAACGGTCAGCGGTACCGGGTTTTCCGCCTGGGTGGTTCAAACGCGGTTTTCGAGTACGAGGAACGCGAGTCTGGTCATCGAGTTATCGGCAAGTTCTACGGCGAGTGGGGCACTCACGCCTCACCGCGGGCCGTCACCAGGATGTGGCGCGAGTACCGCGCGATTGACCACATCCGGCGCGTGGGTCTGGACGGCTACCCACACCATGTCGTGCGGGCACTAGGCGCGGCACCGGACCAAGGGGCGGCGATTTTCCTGGAACACCTGCTTGGGGAGACCCTCGGTGGTGTGCTCGATGGTGTTGCGCGTGACGTCCGTCCCCCTTCAGCCTTGTACGGACGGCTGACGGCGCTTGCCTTCTTCCTGGCGACCATGCACAACCGGACGGTGAGCGACGATCTGGTTGATTTCCATGACGATGTCCGGTACCTGAGAATTCTCGCCGAGTCACTCAGGCAGCACAGGCACATGAGCGATCACTCTCTCCGGGAATTCGGTTCGCTTGGTGAACGTTGGAAGCGGTTTGGACCAATGTGGGAAGACCACAAGGTCTGCCTGCACGGGGACGCGACACCGGCAAACTTCCTTTTCACCGAGGGTATCTGGGTTGGAGGCATCGATTTTGAGCGCAGTCACTATGGTGATCGCGTTTTCGATGTCGGAAGGATCGCTGGTGAACTGCAACATGCATTCCTGCTCAATCAGGGGAACCGTCGTGGCGCCGAACCGTATATCGGACACTTTCTCTGGGAGTACTCGTGTCACTTCCCAGACCGGGAAGCGGCGTTCACGCATATCTGTGCCAGAGTCCCGTTCCACTTGGCTACGACACTCTTGCGGGTTGCACGTAACCCTTGGATCACGAACGAATATCGAACAAAGCTGATCGAGGCCGCCCAGGACGCACTCCATTCGGTGTAAGTAATTCGTGTTGCCAACCGTGACTTCGGAAACGAAACCTGCGATGGCAGCGAGTGCCTCCCTATCAGACGGTTACCCCTCAAGTCGATTGCACCCACTCGCTGAATTTCAGGATGGATCACCCAGATGGTTGCGGACCGCGTGCAGGCAAATGGCATTGACGCGATTCTTTTCGATATCAACGGCACCATCCTCGACGTCGAAACCGAGGACTGGGGCCGTACCACGCTCCGGGGTGTGAACCGGTTTCTCCGCTATTACGGTGTTCATCGACGCACGTCAGAGATTGTCGACATTGTCCGCGGGGCGCTGCGTGCACAGATCGAAGCGAGTCACGAGAGGCATGCGGAGTTCGATGCCGTCTGCTTGTGGGCTCGCGTGCTCGAAATCCTTTCGGATGCGGAAATCGAAGATGCTGCAGAGGGTGTGGACGCCGGTATCGACGATACCGAGGAGATGACCCATTCACGCAGGCTCGCTGATCCGGTCGCGATCGAGTTGCCCAAGGAACTTTCCGATCCGGGATTGCCGCTGTTGCTCGCACAGCTGCAGCGTGCGCTTTCGCGCCGGAGATTGCGTCCGTATGACGGAGTAACGGAAGTACTTGCCGAGTTGAAGACGAGGTACCACCTCGGGATCGTTTCCGACGCGCAGTGGGCTTACGCCCGCCATGAACTCGCGGAGTCCGGTCTCGCGGGTTTTTTCGAAATCGTGGTCGTTTCTGGTGACCATGGTTTCAGGAAGCCAGATCCGAGGCTCTATCAGATTGCTCTAGACGCGCTTCAGTCAACGCCGGCACGCACGATCTTTGTTGGAAACGACATGCACCGGGACATCTTTGGACCCGCCCAGATGGGGATGAAAACGATCTTCACCCCAACGAGGTTTGGGGACAAGGAGTTTCCAGATGCCATTCCGGACTATGTCGCTCGCAAATTTGATGAGGTGGTTGACGGAGTCGCACACATTGAGCGGCTGTCTGGACCGGGTTTCCGGACGCGCGGCGCGCCCTGATCGGTTCTGGTCAGGCGCGTAACCCGCGTCCCCTCAGGATCAAGTAGTTAACGGCATCGCTGAGGTCGCGTGCCACCCCCGAAAATCCT
The DNA here is from genome assembly GCA_009693165.1 of Chloroflexota bacterium. GTDB lineage: Bacteria > Chloroflexota > UBA11872 > UBA12225 > UBA12225 > UBA12225. Next base: position 841 of record SHXX01000002.1, on the reverse strand, counting down.
GGCAGGGCTGGGTGTGTTGCAGCTTGAAACGCCGAGTTGCCTTCATCGAACGCCGACAAACCGGTTAGGGATCCCAACGTGCGGGTGCCTTCTCCGGTACGGACGAGTATGGTCCGGCATCCTGCCGTGGCACCCGCCTCAAGATCGGTGATCGTGTCCCCGATGAAGACGGATCGAGCGAGCGAGACCCCGAAGCGCGTCGCCAAAGAAATAAACATCCCCGGTGCAGGTTTCCGGCATGCACAACCGAGGGCAGGCGGATGCGGACAGTGAATGACGGCATCGATTCGCCCTCCTGCATCGGTGACCGCCTCGATCATCCGTTCGTGAATGTCTTCGAGTGCAAATGCACTCATTGCGCCACGACCGACGCCGCTCTGGTTCGTGACGACGATGATCGGGTGGCGAGTGGCCGAGAGTGCACGAAATGCATCGAAGGTTCCGGGCAGGAATGAGAAGTCCGGCCATTCATTGACATAACGTCCGGGCCGGTGTTCGTTGATGACGCCATCGCGATCGATCAGGAACGCCGAGGGCGAAGGACCGAAGTCACCAGCCATCAATCTGTCGGAAATGTGCCCGATAGTCGGCGCTGGAGCAGTCATGTCGTTCTCCGGATGGGAAGGGTTCGTGCTGGATCAATCATGAGCAGGTTCCCGCCCCTTGCGGTCCCTTGCGGTCCCTAGCGGTCCCTAGCTGTCGTCTCTCACGACATTGGGTACAGGGGCTGGGGAGAATGGGATGAAGGCCTCGCCCGGTACGGTGCTGGGTACTGACACCACACCCGCCAGGGAGGCCTTGGGATGCAACACTATCACCCGCACGCCAGGTTGACCACGCA
>SHXX01000089.1 GCA_009693165.1 Chloroflexota bacterium | reverse complement strand
CTGCAGCAGGAGATACTCGCGCTCGCCACCCTCCGCCTGGCGCCGCACCAGACCCTGGTACTGGGCAATCCCGTGCTCCACATGCACAACCATGTCGCCAACCGTGAGTTCCCCCAGGAAACTCTCCTTGGCGTACCGGCGCCGACGCACAGGGCGTCGTGGCCGTGCCCACCCGAAGACCTCCACATCCGTAAGGACCACCAGCCCCAACGCGTCGTGGACCCACCCCTCACCCGCCTGTCCCTGCACCAATGTCAGGCTTGGTCGCGTCGGTTGGCGTTCCAAGGTCTCAACCGGCGCAATGTCCAGTCCATGGTCCGCGTAGAGTTCCGCCAACCGCGACGCCTGTTGCGACACGATCACCACGCGGTTCCTGGCATGCAGGCGCCGACGGGACATCTCGACCACGTCCTTGATCCGGCCACCGTAGGTCGGAGCCATCTCGAACTCTGTCAGGACAATAGCCGCATCCGGATGCACCGGCACAAGCGTCGTCGTCTCCGCCGCCGGTCGTGTCTCATCCGGTTCAAGCACCGGATCAGGAGCATCCGTCGGCACCGCCGTCTGGCCCCATCCCTCCCCCTGTCCATGATGAAGCTGCAATGGCAGCGGATCAGCAGGGACCTGTGTCGCATCCTCCTCCGGATCCCCGTCCGGGGAGGTGGCAGGCAGCGGCGCACCGACCACCAGTTCCGTCGACCCTCCCGGCGTCCGGTACGACAGGTGCATGGTCGCCACGTCCGCGAGGCGTCGCAGGGTCGATGCCCGGTCATGCCACGCCGCCGCAAACCCCGATGGGATCGAGCCATTCCCCATCAGCCGGTCACGCCTCTCCCGCGTGTGCTGGTCCAGATCATCAAGACTGTCGAGCACCGTCCGGGGTTCATCGATGATGACCAGCGGATCGGGAAGGTAATCAAGAAGCCATCCGGGACGATGGCCCCCCGCATCAATCAGGTACCGGGCAAAGAATGGCAGGGCCGCAAAGAACGCTCCACCCTCAAGGTCACGAACCTGCCAGTCCCACTCCTCGCGCACCTCCGGTCGGAGCGTGTCGCAGTCCAGCGCGTTCAGCACGGCCCCGGCACTGGCACCGTTCCACAACGGAAACTCGGTCGCCGGCGCCAACTGGAATACCTCCAGCGTCCCGGTCGACCGCTGGGTCACCGGGTCGAACATGCGCAGGCTTTCCACCTCGTCGCCGAAGAACTCCAGGCGCACCGGCCATTCCGCCAAGGGCGGAAAGAGATCGAGGATGCCACCGCGACGACTGAATGATCCCGGCGCCTCCACCAGACCGACACGGGTGTAGCCACTCGCCGTGAGTTGCGCCACAAGGCCATCCATGTTGATCGTCGCGCCCGGCGTCACCCGCACTACCCGCGGCGCAAAATCGTCCGGCGAGGCAACCATCTGCGTCAGTCCCGCGACACTCGTCACGATCACCGTCGTGTCAAGCGATATTCCCGCCTGACGCGCACCGGCAAGGTGGACCAGGACTCCCGCACGCGATCCGACGGTATCGGCAGCCGCCGGCAATTGCTCAAAGGGCGCCGCGTCAAACGCCGGGAGGTAGAGCACGTCATCCGGACTCTGCGACCATGTCTGCAGGTCATGCACCCACGCCTGCGCCTTCGCAGGATCCGATGCCAGCAGCACGATCGGACGTCCGGCACGCGCCTGCAGCGACGCGATAACCGTTGCCTTCGCCGCCTCCCGCACCACCGCACTGACTTGTGGAGCCATCAGCGCCGGTGACCCGTCGATGATCAAATCCGAATCGATTGCATTCGGTGGCAGCGCAACGCCGGCGAGATCGACGAGGCGGCGAATTGACGGTGACTCGTCGAACAACGGAAGCAGGCCGGAGAGTCGCATGGTGCCGTTGATGCCTTTCTCGTGCTACATCGAGGGGAGCGCCGGTCGGTCCAGCGCAGCGTAATGAATTCAGGGACGATGGGGCGGCAGCGCCTGCCGGTCAACACCAACTGCGCGACCATCCGTGTCGACAACGGTCGCAACCGGCGCCCCACGTCCGGGATCGGTGCCATTGTGACGGTTCATCGTCACGCGCACCCCTTCGCGTACCCAATCGGTCGCCGCATCGGCAGCCCGATCAACCGCCCCGGACATCAGTGACATGTCATCCGGCGTGAACGATCCCAGGACGAACTCGATCGCATCCCTACCCGATGGTGGCCGGCCAATCCCCACCTTGATCCGCGCAAACGGTACTGTTCCGTCCGAACGTGCCACCGCAGCCGATGGCTCGCCCTTTCCTGTCCGGGAAGTGACCCTCGACAACAGGCGGGAAATCCCTCCGGTCGCACCTGCTCCCTTCGCTTGCGCTGGGGAGGCGGCATCGACGCGCGGGGTGCCCTCCTCTACCGCGGGCGAGGGAATGGGGGCTCCGGGATCACCGGCCACCGAAGCTTCCAGACGGGCAGCCGCCTCACGGATGCGCGGCGTGGTCCGCGCAAGATCCCGCAGGTGCTGTTGGATGGACAGGATGCCGCGGTGTCCTCCGGCACTCCCGGACGGCCTCACACGGATGCGTCCCGCCGCCAGATCAAGGTCATCGTAGATCACCAGAATCTCGTCAACCCCGAGTCCATCCCGTTCGATCAATGCCCGGACCGCCTTGCCACTGTCGTTCATGAATGTCTGGGGATGAACCAGAACCACCGGTTCGCCATCGATCACCAGACGGGCCACCTGACTGTGACGCGCCGTCACCGACGCACCCGCCGACCAACGCTTCGCAAGGACGTCAAGGACAAACCACCCGACATTGTGGCGCGTAGTGCGGTAGGTCGGACCCGGGTTCCCCAGGCCAATGATCGCCTTCATCGTGATCGTGGTGGTCGGTGTGATCGTTCTGGTCGGTCGCAGCGCGCCCTGAAGACTACCGTGTTGGCAGAAGCAGCGTGTTGCAATCACGGTTGGACAGGTGGATCAAGAAAGCCCCACACTAGTCCGCTTGCGCTAGGCAGACCCACTTGAGGACGGCGCATCCATCCCATCACGGTCATCCGCAGGTGGGTCATCGTGGGGTTGCGCAGGTTCCCCGGAGACCGGCCAGATTGCCTCGGACAACGCCGACCACTCGGCCAATGTCAGCGTTTCCGCCCGGCGGGTGCGGGCAATCCCGGTCGTCTCAAGGGCCGCATCAATGCGTTCAGTGCCAGTTCCAAGGTCACCCAAGGCATTGTGCAACTGCTTGCGCCGGTGCGCGAAGCCAGCCCGGACCGTCTGGAGAAACCGGGCCGGCGATGGCAGTAGCGGAACACACGGTTCGTCGTAAGGTCTCAAGCGGATCACCGCCGATGTCACATCCGGAGGTGGGAAAAACGCCTGCGGAGGCACCTCGAACAGGACTTGCACGTCCGCCATCACCTGCACCTGCACACCGAGAACCGACAGGTCTCCCGGACGCGCCGCCATCCGGTTCGCCACCTCGCGCTGGATCATCACCACGATCTCACGCGGGCGGTCAACCGCCGGGAATGACAGCATCCGCCGGATCAGGGCCGTCGCAACGTTGTACGGCAGGTTCGCAACCAGCGAGTATGGCCGACCCTCGAACAGCGTCGCCGGATCAATCGCCAAGGCGTCAGCCTCGACAATCTCGAGGTTGGGTGCATCAACCGTTGTCCGCAATGCCCGCACCATGCGCCGGTCAACCTCGACGGCAACCACTCGCCTCACCCGTGTGACAAGTTCGGCAGTCAGGGCGCCGGCACCTGGGCCAACCTCAAGCACCTCAAGTCTCGGATGGAGACGCGCGGACAGGACAATCCGGTTGAGGACCACATCATCGGTCAGCAAATGTTGACCAAGGGTCTTGGTGAGCCAGATGCCATGATTTGCCAGCAAGTCACGTACGGTCGACACATCGGTCAACCGCCGTGCACCGACCGGCTTGGCACGTCCCGCCGACACCGGTATTCCGCCTCTGTCGTCCCCGTCCCGGGCAGTACCCGGTCCAGCGACTCCCCTTGATTTCCGGACATGACTGGTTGGGGGATTGGGCACCGTCTCGGGCCGGGACGCACGTGGACCGCGCGCACCATCCCCACCGCGCCCCACCAGATCCGTATTCGCGCCGCTCGGCCCACCCCTCCCCGCCGGATCCGTGTTCGCGCCGCTCGGCCCACCTCGACGCCTGCGGCTCGTGGACGCCTCGCCTATCCGTGCATCCGGTGTTCGTCCACGCATCGTCAGATCGTACCGGTCAACCGTGCCGACCAGAACACGCAAACGAAGCGTAAGCAAACCTGAATTGGGGAGGATGGGCACGAACCAGCGTCGATGGGGTGGCTCGGACTTGCCTCTCCGTCTGGCGAAGTGTCAGCGGGCAGTGGCCTGCCGGGCCCATCGGACGTAGTCCGGACACGGCTATTCAAGGACGTAGACGTTGACCGCGCGTCGCCCCCACTGGATTGCCTCCCAGTAGGTAGAAAAGCCGAGGTCAACCCGATAACCCTGGATGTCGGACCCGGTGTCCGCCGCAACCCCGAAGCCGTAACCGGGCACCCACACACGGGTGAAGAACGGGATGACACGGGGATCGACCGCGACGATGCCAGGGGCAAACCGCACACCGGTAGCGGTAATTCCGTATCCGGGATCCCCCGGGCGCTTGCCAGTGCTTTCCGGTCCGGGGTCGTACGCCGTCGAGACCATCTTGACAACCCGTCGGGCATTCAGGCCGGGAGGGGGTCCATGGGTGTCGGGGCCGAGCAGACCGGCACCCGGCACACCGATCGAAACGATGGACAGTGCCGGCTCCGCAATGATCTCCGTCAGGGGGGTGCGCAACAACGTGTCCTGGCGCACTTCCTGGCCAGCTTCCTCGCCATTCTCGATCGTGGTCAGGATTGTCCGCTGACGCAACCCGTCCGATCCGTTGCGGAGGGTGACGCGCGCACCCGGGGTCAATCCCGGCAGCTTCACCACCTGCGTCTGGAAAGGCAGCGTCTCGAACTCGATCCGTTCCTCTTCCCGCACCCGGACCACCCGGACCGTGCCGAAGACCGGCACCGGAGCATCCAGACCCGGTTCAACCCGGTCAAGTTCACCAAGGTCGATCGACTTTTCGGCCAGAAGTTCAGCAACCGTCGAAACACGGGTACGGGTCGTCATCACCGAGTCACCCTCGGCAACCGTCACCGCCGGGGCACGCATCACCGAGACACGCAGTCCCGGCATCAGCGGTGCCTCAAGTGTCGGAACGACCACATCGGCCGCATCCACATCGATCCCGACCGACCGCAAGGCCTCGCCCACCGTCGACGCAGCCGCCCTGACCTGTTCCGTGATCCCATCCTCGGACAGCCGGAACGGTGTTGCGCGCTGCACAACAATCCGGCCCGTGCCTCCGCTTGGTGATCCGCGATCAACCACATCGCCATACATGTGGCCGAGGCGCTCAAGGACAAGCGGTGCCGCGCGCATCGGTGCCCAACCGGGCACGACCGCCCGCGGTGGAACAACCACCTGACCAGCACCGATCTGTTCGCCGGTGTCCGTCATCACGGCAGGCCCGGTCACGCTCCGTCGGATACCTCCGGCCACGACCTCCGTCAAGGCTGGCCCGCGATGGGGAATGACCAGGATCCGGTCGTCCGGGTCAAGCGTGAACCCGGCGTCAACCAGTGCCTCCGCGATTGTTCCGTTCGATGACGAAGCGCGAACGGTCTGACCATCAACCTCGACCAGCGTCCACCAATCCTGTCCACCATTGATGCCGCTACGCAACCGTGCAAGCACGACATGGCCAGCATGGGGCGCGATTTCCATTGCGTGGCGGAGCGATGCCTCGGCAACCCCGAGGCGATCCGACGCATCCGCAGCAACCGTGCCGGCAAGCACCACCGCGGACGCCAGTGGAAGCGGGACGGTCGCGACCGGTTGTTCAAGGGTCACGCGCAGCAACAACAGCACGACCGCACTCGTCCACAATACAACCGCCATGACCGGCGCGAAACCGTGCCAGCGTCTCCGAGGCAGCACCTCGCCCGGGTACTCAAGACCCAGCGCCGACCGGTTCGCAAGCGTGTCGCCCAGGCGTTCGCCGGGCATGGCTGTCAGCAGTGACAGGCGCTGGAAGGTGCGCACCCCTTCGGAGGCACCCGCAGCGACCATCCCCATGTACGGCCGCGGTGGGATCTGTTCCCGCCGCAGCGGTGCGGCCCCGGTGAGCGAGATGCGCGGTCCAAACCGTTCCAGTTCACCGCGTGCCCAGCGGGCGTCCATGCGCGCCATGCGCATCGGCAGGACGGAAAGCCCCGGCCCGCGCATGGTGGGTGTGTCCACCCGATCCATTGTGGTCCCGATGAGTCTGCTCCTGATCGTCTTCCATGCGCGGTTACCGGACCAAAAATCCCCGGACTACCCGACGCACCACATGGGCTTACACATGAACCCATGCGTGAGACGTTATGTAAAACAGCACTCTGACATTTGTCAGAAGATGAACGCATCGTACACGACGCGGCCGCGATGCGGCATCACCTATGACCCAACCGTACCGGACAACCAACCCATGTTGCCCAAAAACAGACCTGAACGACATAACATCGACCACAATCGTCACGATTACGCAACCGTGCGTTGCCGCATTCGTTGCCGCGACTGGTGACTAGTTAGAGCTCAACCGTACGCCTGAAAACGACAAGTCGGGCAGGCCTCCCGTTTGGGATCCCTGCCCGACCGTGCGTGCATCCGCGTCACGGCGCCCACCCTTTGCGGGTGCCGATCCGTGGCTACTTCTTCTCTTCGATCAGCTTGTTGGCCTTGGATGCCGCGTCGTCAAGCGCAGCCTTGGCAGTCATCTTGCCGGTGATCGTCGCCATCAGCGCATCCTGCAGGATGCCACGGATGTCCTGCCACGCCGGGATCTGCGGCTCGGCGCGAACCAGGTCGCTCAGGTCGAAAGCCTGCTTGCCCTGCGGATCCTTCTCCCAGTTGGCCTTGACCTCGGGGTTCTCAGCCGCCGACTTCCGCAAGGGCATGTATCCGGTCTTGATCGGGAAGACCGCGGAGTTGTCCTTGTTCGTGAAGAACTTGATCCACTCCCAACCAGCCGCCGGACGGACCTTGTCCTTGTTGTCGAACACGACAACATTGCCGCCGAAGAGTACGGAGATCGGCTTGTTCGGATCCTTCTGCGGGATCATCCCGACCGACCACTTGTACTTCTCCGGCTCCTTGCCGTCCGCCGTCAGGGCCTTGCGAACCCACGGACGACCGGTGGTGGTGTCGTGGAAACCGGCCACCTTCCCGGCACCGAAGTCGTTCTGGTACGCACTGTCCTTGTTGTTCTCGTACGCCTCGCCGTTCTTGACCATCCCGGCCCACATCTCGAAGATCTGGACGCCGGCATCCTGGTTGAAGGTCACCTTGGCCTGATCCTTGTCCAGGACCTCGCCGCCGTTCGCGAAGATGAATGCGTCAATGTACGAGGTGTCGATCTTGACGTGCGCGCCGTACACCGAGGCCTTGCCGTCGGCACCCTTCTTCGTCAGGGCCGTCGTCGCCTTCTTGAAATCATCGAAGGACATGATCTGGCCCTTCTGGCCATTCTTCGCAACCCCGGCAGCCTTCAGGAAGTCCTCGTTCCAGTACTGGACCGCAAGGCTCTTGGTGAAGGGGAAGGTGAGCATCTTGTTCTGGAA
>SHXX01000088.1 GCA_009693165.1 Chloroflexota bacterium | reverse complement strand
CCTACACCGCCTGGGCCTTCCAGGCACTGCTGCGACAGGCCGGCATCACCTGCTCCATGGGGAGGCCGGGCACCTGCCTGGACAACGCCGTCGCGGAGACCTTCTTCGCAACCCTGAAGGTCGAGCTCATCCACCGGCGCCCTTGGCCCTCACGGGCCGACGTGGTCCACGCCATCTTCGCCTCTGTCGAAACGTGGTACAACCCGCACCGTCGGCACGGAAGCCTTGGCTACCTCAGCCCCGTCGCCTTCGAAGCGTCCCAACCGTCTCCCCCGTCCGCTCCCAAACCCATGACTGTCCGATAAATGGGTGCAAGTCCACAGGCGTGTAAACAGTCCGGGATGACCCCGCGGCCGCGGTCACGAAAGGTGCGGCAGGATCGTAACTGACCGGGTTCTAGTGAACTCACATTTTTCGAGGTGTCTTTGGGCGGGGTTGGCGGGCGAGGGCGCCGGCGTTCCCAGGACGAGACCACATGTCCCCGGCTACTCAAGTGTGAGTAGTGACACCGGGCTTTTCAGTCCGCACGGGAATTCCGCAGGCGTGTTAACAGGCCGGGATCACCCCGCAGCGGCGGTCACGAAAGGTGCGGCAGCATTGCATCCTGTCGAGGTGCATGGTGGTTCGCGGATCTAGCCGGTCCGTCCGTGGCGTCTTGCGCGGCGCGCTTTCGTTCCACTCCCGAGATGGCGACATCCGATCCGATGCTCTCCGGGAAGTGGTTGGCGACAGGTGTCGCCGGCGGGCGCACGCATGTCGCGATCATCCTGATTGCCCGGCAGGCGTCCGGCGCGGAACACCAGACACTTGCCTTGGCACGCGCCTTGCAGTCACACGTCCGCGTGACCATCCTGACTTGCGACGAGTTTGCCGGCCTTGTGGCGACCGATCCGTTCCTGCGTGAATACACTCGTGGACTGGCAATCATCGCGCTTGGCCCGGCGTTTCCCGTCGCACCGGCAACAACCCTTGCGGGGTTTCTCGGACGGATCCTTGCCTACCCACGCCTGCAACAGCGGCTCTGGACGGTGTGGAGACAACTTCGCCCGGATGTAGTCCACCTCGTACTTGCGCCGTCATTCTTCACGTTCGCGCCGTGGTTCCTGATGCGTGCAGGGCGGACGGTCATCACACTTGCCGGCGAGGCGCGGTACATGAGGCACTTCTATGGAAGCGCGAAGCGGCTGGCCGTTCGCTGGGCCATCGCGCGGGCCACACGCCTGGTGGTGTGCAGTGCCGACGAGATGGTGAACCTTCAAGTCGTCGCCCCCGGCCATGCGACCCGGGCGACCGTGATCGACAACTTCACCGACACCGGCCGATACCGACCGGCTGTTGATCCCGCGGCGACCGTATCTGATGGGCCCGTGATCATCTTCGCGGCGCGACTTCACCCTGAGAAGGGTGCGAGGCTGTTCGTCGAGGCAATGGCCGAGGTGGTCAAGCGCATCCCGACCGTCCGCGCACTGCTGTACGGGCAAGGCGAGGAAGCCGAGGAGGTCGAAGGGGCGATTGCGTCACATGGTCTCGCCGGAGTCATCAAGCGGGGTTTCGCCGTGGACATGGCCCCCATCATGGCGCGCGGGTCGATTTTCGTGTCATGCCAGTTGCATGAAAACCTCGGGAGTTCAAGCTTGCTTGAAGCGATGGCTACGGGTCTTGCGGTGGTGGCAACCGATGTCGGCGCGACCCGGACCATCGTGGACGAGACGATCGGTGCGGTGGTGCCTCCAACCTCCGAAGGGATTGGGTCAGCGGTTGTCGCGCTGTGTCTGGATCCGGCGCGACGGGTGGCCTGTGGCGTCGCAGCGCGCGCGCGGGTCGAGGCACGGTATGGCCCCGGGACCTACGTCGCGAAATTGCTGACAGTCTATGCGGAAGCCATCCGGTGAGGGTGATGCTGCACGCGGGCTTTCTGTCACGGAACCGTCGCGTCGGTGGTGGGACGGACGGTGCTCTGGGGCCAATTCCGGTGGCCGGCGGCGCGTACGCTTGTACTAGTGCATCCGCCAGGTGACACGGCAAGATGGAGGATGCCCGATCAGTGGCGGGTCATTCGAGAGGAAGCGGAGATGGACGACCGGCGATTGCGTGACGAGATCACCCCGGAACCCTTGTACCAGCGTCGACACGCCATCATGCGTGCTGCGGGTGTGCTGCCGATGATCGCTGGGGCGAGCCTTGTGGGTTGTGGCCAGGAGGATGCCTCTGACCAGGGAGTGGTTCCAACTCCGGGGTACGAGGAGGTCCTGACACCGTTCGAGTCGGTCACTTCCTACAACAACTTCTACGAGTTCTCGACCGAAAAGGATGGGGTGGCGAAACTTGCGCAGGGGTTCAAGACCTCGCCGTGGACGCTTTCCGTCGGGGGCTTGGTTCAAAGGCCACAGACGTTCACGGTCGAAGACTTGGACGCGATGTTCATGCCGGAGAGACGCGCCTACCGAATGCGCTGTGTCGAGGGATGGTCGATGGTGATCCCGTGGCAAGGATTTCCCATCTCGCGCATCCTGGACGAAGTGGTCCCGAATGGTGACGCCAAATATCTGAGGTTCGAGACAGTCAAGCGTCCGGACGAGATGCCGGGAATGCGGGGGTTCAGTCCGTATGCGTGGCCGTACGTCGAGGGATTGACACTTGATGAGGCCCGTAACCCACTCGCGACGATTGCCACCGGTCTTTACGGAAAGCCCTTGCTGGCTCAGAACGGTGCGCCGGTGCGCCTTGTTGTTCCCTGGAAATACGGGTTCAAGAGCATCAAGTCGATCGTGAAGATCGATCTTGTGGCCCGGCAACCAACGTCCCTGTGGATGGCAGCGGCGCCGAGCGAATACGGGTTCTTCGCGAACGTCAACCCGGAGGTTTCTCACCCGAGGTGGTCACAGGCTACCGAACGCCGCATCGGCGAGACGAGACGTCGGCCGACCCTGTATCTCAATGGATACGCCGCTGCGGTGGGTAGCCTGTATGCGGGGATGGACCTGCACAAGAACTATTGAGGTCTTGGGCACGGGAGTGGGGCGTGAGGCGTAGCGGCACCGTTGACCAGGGAAGACCCCCGCGGGTGAACCCGTGAGTGGCACCAGGCGGGCAGGCCCTGCAGAGGTGCGCGTGCCAAGTGGGGAGGGGGCGGACCAGACGTCACCACACCGCCACTCTCATGTAAGGCACCCGGCTCGTCATGAGCGATCGCGTGCGGTCATTCAGGTCGCCGTGCACGCCGGGGCCATCGTCCCGCTTTCGTGGCTGACCGTGGACGCGCTGACCGGGGGCCTGACGGCAAACCCGATCCAGGCAATCACGACCCGCACTGGCACGGCCGCACTCGTGTGCCTGGTCCTTTCCCTTGCCGTGACCCCCCTTTCCGGAATAGGACGGCAGGCATGGATGGTGCCGTTGCGACGCCCACTCGGCCTTTACGCCTTTTTCTACGCGTCGCTCCACATGGCGACCTTTGCCGGACTTGACTACGGTCTTGACTGGCGCCTGATCTGGAACACGGTCCTTGAGAAGCGGTACATCGTCGCAGGAACCGGTGCCTTCGTGTCGATGCTGCCGCTTGCCCTGACATCGACCCGTGGGTGGCAGAGGCGTCTCGGTCCCCGGTGGCGGAAACTGCACCGTCTGGCGTACCTGGCGGCAATCCTTGCGGTCATCCATTTCCTCTGGTTGGTAAAGGCGGATATCCGGCAACCGTTGGCGTACGGCGTGGGGGTGGCGGCCTTGCTTGCGCTTCGCCTGCCGGTAGTGCGCGGACGCCTCCGTTCGTGGTGACACGCGGATGGTTACCCAGTACATGACCGGGAACCGGGGTCGTTCTGGGGCGTGCGTATACTCGGAAACTGTCAGGAGACAGGGAATGAGTGGGTCAGGCAAGCGGTCACTGCGACTGGGAATGATCGGCTGCGGCCAGATCAGCACCCGGTTCTTCAACCAGGCGGAGGCCCTCAATGCGCTTGGTTGGGATGTCCGTTTCGTGGCGACGTGTGCACGGACCGAGGTGAGTGCGAGTGCCAAGGCAGCCGAGCGCAACTGTGCCCGCTGGTACACGGATCACCGGCAGTTGCTTGCCGACCCTGAGATTGATGCAGTCGTGATCGCCACCCCGCATGCCCTGCATGCCACGCAGGGGACCGACGCTGCGAATGCGGGCAAGCACATGTTGGTGGAAAAGCCGTTGACGACCAAGTGGGACGATGCCGTCGCCCTCCAGTCTGCGGTGACTGCGAGTGGCGTGACCTGCATGGCACTTCCGTATGTGGACACGCCAGCCCTCCTGAAGGCACTTGAGTACGCCAACGAGGCCCATCTCGGGCGCATTACCGGGATCGAGGCCGAACTCTCCTTCGCCGGTCCGCCACGGAGCAACTGGTACTACGACGCATCTGCTGAGGGCGGGGCCATGATGGACACGATGGTCTACCCGCTGGCACGCGTAGCGGCGCTGATGGGGCCGGCAACCCGGCTTACGGCGCACGTCAACACCCTGATACCGCATCGACTGACCGGTGATGGCGGACGCGTGGAGTCACAAGTAGACGACCAAGTGAGTGTCCTCCTCGAGTACGAGGGTGGTCAGCATGGAAACGTGCATTCCATTTGGACACGGTCGTACATGACGAACGGGACAGTCCTGCACGGTCGCCATGGGGCAATCTTCATGGGTCGTTTCGGACAGCCACTGGTGATCAAGAGTGATCGTCAGGCGCCCCCCGATGGGACACCCGTGGAATATCTCGGCATCCCGAACTGCTACACGGTCCCGGTTCCGGCCGCCGACGTGACCGGCGAAATCCTTGCCCACTTCGTCCGTGCCATCCGTGGTGAGGCGCCCGTGCACTGCGGTCTGGACATCGGGATGCACATTGCCGAACAGCAGATGGCAGCGTATGAATCCGCCCGGACTGGCCGGGCCATCGACCTGAAGACGCGATTTGACCTGTGGTGGCCCCGCGATGCATCGGCGATGACCCTCTCGGACGGGTGGCATTGACGGCCGACGTGTCCCGCTCAAGCGTTGAACAGTGAAAATCTCACGATTCGGTCGGTCTGGCCAGTGCTATATTCGTGAGAACTCGGCTCTGGTGGCGACGTCAATGGCGTGGTCTGGGGGATGATGTGATCCGTTCGATGACGGTGGTTCGGGCAGCACTGGTCGCGATGATCTGCGTTGGCATCGGCAGCGTCCTGCACGACCAGGGGACGTATGCCCTGTTCGCCGCCCAAGCCACCAATCCGGCCAATACCTTCCAGGTCGGCACGCTCAAGATGTCCAATACCCGGGCAGGGACTGCGTTGTTCTCGACGACCGCAGCGAATGCAGGTGCCGTCAACTCCAGTACGCAAGCGACGACCGCGGGTGGTTCCCAGGTGTTTGCGCCCTTGAACCCTTCCATGTCGTCCTATGTGTCGCCGACGCTTCCGGGCGCGACGCCTCCCATCCTGCCCAACAATCCTGGCTTCTCGGTAAACGGCAATGGCGGCATCGCCCCGGGCATGATGCTGGTGAACTCGGTGACGGTAGGCAATGTCGGCACGCTGTCGGCCGGTCGCATTCGCCTGACGGTGCCATCGATCACGCTGGAGAACAACCCGTCGGCGAACTGTGACCTGAGCAACGCCCTGATCGTCAACGGCGGGGACGTATGTGGTCGCGGGCGTCTCACCGATGTGTTACGGGTCACCGCTTTCTACCTTGCCGGGCACGGGCGTGCCGTCTGTGTGCTTGGTGCGCCTGAATTGCAGGGACGCGTCGTGGCCGCCACGAATGATGGCGAGGCAATTGCCGCGTGCGCCGGGCCGTCATTGGGCGCTTCCCTGGTCGCAGTGGCGAACACCGCAAGTGGCAACTTTGCGTTGGCACAAAACTCCAACCCCTTCATCACCATTGATGCGTCGGTTGCGTCGGGCGACCGGATCAGCCCGGCGCTTGCCTCCGGGATCATCGTGAAGAATTACCGCAACGGAACGATTGTCGACGACTGGGAGGCGGGCTTGCAGCGGCCGATCACGTTCGCGGTTGCATTCGACCCGGGCGCGGACAACCGCTACCAAGGTGCTCGGGCGGCGGTCGATATCAAGTGGGACAGCACGTCGTTGGTCGGTGCGCCGGCGGGCGGTGTGGACATGGGCGTCGTGCTTGGGAGCGGCACGGTCTCCGGGACGCTGTACGCACCCACAGGGTCCAGTGGTCTTACCGTCAACCTGGTGCCGATGAACGCCAACGGGCAGGGGTACGGGACTCAGGCCGGCGAGGCCGGGACATTCACCTTCGCGAACGTGCCACCGGGAAATTACGCGGTGGCCTCAATCGTGGAGGATGTGCCGCTTTACCGGACCATCAGCGTGAACGCCGGGACGACGACAACCGTGGCTTTGGTTGCAACACCGGTTGACACCCGTGTCGTGACCCTTGCACCCGCAGGTGCTGCGACGGGGAAATGGACGGTTGAGGTCGGCATGTCAACCAGCGATGCGGACGCGAACGGCGTGTCCCCGACGGTTGTCGGGATCGGTTTCCAGTACCAGACGGTGTCCGGGGACACCTTGCCGGTCAAGTACCGCCCGGCGGATGTGGCGACGACCTCGGTGACGATCCGGAAGGGAACGCCAAGCCAACCAGCTACGCCGCAACTGTGGTATGGGACCTCGATGTCGGCGTTGCTTGCGAATGGCACGGTCACGATCCCGTTGTTGTCGATTGCCAAATGGGCATGCAGTGGACAAACCTGTACCGCTGCGATTGGGGTTACCCCTGCGTCGGACGGTTGGTTTAGTGCCTCGCTGACCCGGAATGGGTTCAATACGATCACGTCAAGCGGGCCAATCAACAACAATGGACCCGGGACGGCAACGTTCAGTACAAAGGCCACCGGCACGTTCACCCTGGATGTGACTGCCAATCTGTCTCAGGACGGGAGTAACTGGTCGCCGTTCACTGTGACGCAGCAGGTGACCATTCCGGCGGTCCAACCGTAATCACTGGCACGCATTGGTTCCCTCCAAAAGGCCAGTGATCCCGCGTACGTGCCCATTCACTTGTTAGCATCACGGGAAACCGTTGCGCCCCGCACCGTCGTTGGTGGTCAGGATCGCACGGACTTTCGGGGGAAACATGTCCGAACTGATTGAACGTGGTGTGGGGTCTCCCCTTACCCGCCGAGGATCACTTTCAAGCTTGGCCGCGGTTTTCGGGGGCTCGGCTGTGCTTGTTTCCTGTGGTGGCGAAGGCGCCCCAGCGGCGGCCCCGACTGCAGCAAAGGCTGCCCCGACCGCGGCAGCCGCGGCGACGACCGCCCCCGCACCGACCGCGGCACCGACCGCTGCCCCCAAGCCGGTGACGATCAAGGTCACGGCCCGCACCGTCTCCGAAGCGGAGATGTGGGACGTCCGGATCCCGGTCTTCCAGAAGGAAAACCCCGGGATCACGATTGAGAAGGATCTGAACGACGGGGACATCATCGCCAAGATCACGACCCTGATCGCGGCCGGAAGCATCGGTGATGTCGTGCACACCCACCCGTCCCAGGCGCAACCGCAGCGCCTCTACCTCGCGAAGTCCATGAAGGATCTTGACGCGTTCATCGCACGTGACAAGGTCGACCTCAAGCAGTGGTATGCGGCTGCCATCGAAGCCGGTCGTCTTGATGGCAAGGTCATCTCACTGCCCTTCAAGGGGAAGATGGCGGCGGTCGCGTTCTTCTACAACAAGTCGTTGTTCGATCAGGCGGGGGTCAAGGTTCCCGACGCCAACACGACGATGGCCGACGTCATGGAGGCAGCGGTCAAGTTGACCAAGCCTGATGGGTCACAGTGGGGCATCGCCACCACCCTGCCGAAGGACTCGCGCACCCTTACTGGCACGTTGCGCAGGTGGAATGCCGAATTGCTCGACAAGGAAGCCAAGAAGGGCATGCTTGCGAGCACCGA
>SHXX01000087.1 GCA_009693165.1 Chloroflexota bacterium | reverse complement strand
ATCACACCGACCACCACGATCACACCGACCACCACGATCACACCGACCACCACGATCACACCGACCACCACGATCACACCGACCACCACGATCACACCGACCACCACGATCACACCGACCACCACGATCACGATGAAGGCGATCATTGGCCTGGGGAACCCGGGTCCGACCTACCGCACTACGCGCCACAATGTCGGGTGGTTTGTCCTCGACGTCCTTGCGAAGCGGTGGTCGGCGGGTGCGCCGGTGACGGCGAGGCACAGTCAGGTGGCCCGTCTGGTGATCGATGGCGAACCGGTGGTGCTGGTTCGTCCCCAGACGTTCATGAACGACAGTGGCAAGGCGGTCCGGGCATTGATCGAACGGGATGGACTTGGGGTTGACGAGATTCTGGTGATCTGCGATGACCTTGATCTGGCGGCGGGTCGCATCCGTGTGAGGCTGTCCGGGAGTGCCGGAGGACACCGGGGCATCCTGTCCATCCAGCAGCACCTGCGCGATCTTGCGCGGACCACGCCGCGCATCCCTGCGGCGGCGGCCCGTCTGGAAGCTTCGCTGGCTGGCGATGCCGGAGCCCGCACCCCCAGCTCCTCCCCCGCTGCGGCGGGAGAGGGGGGCAACCCGCGCGTCGCTGCCACCTCCTTAGCTCATGGGAAGGGAGGAGGTGCGATGGGAGGGATCTCCCGCCTGTTGTCGAGAGTCACTTCGCGGACAGGGAATGGCGAGCCATCGGGTGCGGTGGCCCGTTCGGACGGAACGGTACCGTTTGCGCGCATCAAGGTGGGGATTGGCCGGCCACCGTCGGGAATGGATGCGATCGAGTTCGTCCTGGGATCGTTCACGCCGGATGACCTGTCACTGATGGCCGGGGCGGTTGATCGGGCAGCCGATGCGGCGACCGATTGGGTACGCGAAGGGGTGCGCGTGACGATGAACCGTCACAATGGCACCGAACCGGGACGTGGGGCGTCGCTTGCGACCGTGACGGACACGGATGGTCGTGCAGTTGGTGTTGACCGGCAGACGCTCCCGCCCCATCACCCCTGATTTCGTTGCGCTGCGCTTGACCGCCCGGCGCTCCCCGCGATCTAGCACGAGAAAGGCATCAACGGCACCATGCGACTCTCCGGCCTGCTTCCGTTGTTCGACGAGTCACCGTCAATTCGCCGCCTCGTCGATCTAGCCGGCGTTGCGCTGCCGCCAACTGCAATCGATTCCGATCTGACCATCGACGGCTCACCGGCGCTGATGGCTCCGCAAGTGAGCGCGGTCGTGCGCGAGGCGGCGAAGGCAGCGGTTGTCGCGTCGCTGCAGGCGCGTGCCGGACGCCCGATCGTGCTGCTGGCATCGGATCCGGCAAAGGCGCAAGCGTGGGTGCATGACCTGCAGACATGGTCGCAGCGTCCGGATGACGTGCACTATCTTCCGGCGTTTGACGCGGCGCCCTACGAGCAATTGCCGGCGGCTGCGGATACCGTCGGGTCACGTGCGGGGGTGTTGGTCCACCTCGCCGGTGCACGTCAGGCGGGAATATCGCTGGACACGACGGTGATCGTGACGAGTGTCGCGGGCCTGACGCAGATGGTTGCCTCGCCGGCGGACTTCGCGCCTCGGGTGGTGCGGGTGACACCGGGTGCGACGATCAGCATGGATGGCCTCGTCGCGCAACTCACGGCGAGTGGCTACACCCGTGTCGGTCTGGTGGAGGCGCCGGGGTCGTTCAGCCGTCGTGGTGGCATCCTTGATCTCTTTCCGCCCCTGGCGGAGTGGCCGGTGCGCCTGGAGTTCTTCGGCGACGAGGTCGAAAGCCTGCGCATGTTCGACCCGGTGACGCAGCGGTCGACCGGGACGCTGGAGGTGTTCCAGTTGGCACCGGCGACGGAGTTCCCGCTGTGGAACGGTGCCAGTGCCGCGGCGGTGCTGAACGCGCTGGACTGCGACACGCTCCGCCCGGAGGTGCGCGAGGAGTGGGACTGGCAGGTTCGTGACCTTGAGGGTGGAGCGTACTTTGCGGCCCTGCCGTTCTTTGCCCGGTACCTGATCGATGCCGGTGGGCACCGTCCGGGATGGCTTCTTGACTACCTTCCCGATCCGCTGGTCATCATCGATGAACCCCGGACCGTCCTGGACACCTTGGATGATCTTGACTTGCACACGCGTGAGCGGCGTGAGCGGCTAATGGGGAATGGTTCAGTTCCGACACGGTTCGGGGCGGCGTGGCACGACCGGGACTCGACCCTGCGCCGCCTCGCGGATGTGGCGACCATGCACCTGTCGTACCGGACACCGGGAGGATCGACCGAACTCGTGGTCGGGGCCCCGATGCCTGCCACTCCCCTGGACGGGAATCCGGAGGGGGATGCGACGCAGGTCCATCCAGATCCGCTGCTATTGCAACTTCATCATGGACAGGGTGAGGGATGGGGCCAGACGCCCGTGCCGACTGACGCACCTGATCCCGTGCTTGAGCCGGATGAGGCGCGGCCGGCGGCGGAGACGACGACGCTTGTGCCGGTGCACCCGGATGCGGCAATCGTCCTCAACGAGTTCGAGATGGCACCGACCTACGGTGGTCGGATCAAGGACGTCGTCGAGATGTCGCGTCGGCGCCTGCATGCCAGGAACCGCGTGGTGATCGTGTCGCAACAGGCATCCCGGTTGGCGGAACTCTACGCCGACCATGGCCTGGACATTGCGCCGGTCGAGACCCTGGAACGCCAACCGACACGACCAAGCCTGACGTTGGTGCAGGGACAGGCCGGTGAGGGGTGGACCCACGACGCGTTGGGACTGGTGGTCCTGACGGATGTGGAGGTCTTCGGGTGGGCACGTCCACGGCGCCCGGTGCGTCGGCGCCGGTACGCCAAGGAGAGTTTCCTTGGGGAACTCACGGTTGGCGACATGGTTGTCCATGTGGAACACGGGATTGCGCAGTACCAGGGTCTGGTGCGGCGCCAGGCGGAGGGTGGGGAGCGCGAGTACCTCCTGTTGCAGTTCCAGGGGGCGGACAAGGTCTATGTACCGACCGACCAACTCGACCGGGTTGAGCGGTTCGTCGGTGCGGGCGACCACGTTCCGGCATTGAGCAAGCTGGGTGGGGGCGAATGGGAGCGTGCCAAGAACCGCGTGAAGCAGTCGGTCGCGGAAGTGGCACAGCAGTTGCTGGTCCTCTATGCGGCGCGTGACGTGGCGCAGGCGCATGCGTTCGGCCCGGACACCCAGTGGCAACGCGACCTCGAGGAGGCCTTCCCGTTCGTGGAGACGGTCGACCAGATGCAGGCGATCACCGACGTCAAGCAGGACATGGAACGGACCAAACCGATGGACCGCCTGGTCTGCGGGGATGTCGGGTTCGGCAAGACCGAAGTAGCGGTACGTGCGGCGTTCAAGGCGGTGCAGGAGGGCAAGCAGGTTGCCGTGCTTGTCCCGACAACCGTCCTTGCGATGCAGCACTTCCAGACCTTCAGTCGGCGGATGCAGGCCTTTCCGGTCAAGGTGGATGTGCTGAGCCGCTTCCGGACGGCGCGGGAACAGGATGCAGTGGTGGCCGGACTGGTGGATGGATCGGTCGATCTGGTGATCGGCACCCACCGGTTGCTGAGCAAGGACGTGCGCTTCCGTGACCTCGGATTGCTGGTGGTGGATGAGGAACAGCGGTTCGGCGTGACCCACAAGGAGCGCCTGAAGCAGTTGCGCAACGACGTGCACGTCCTGACGCTGACGGCGACACCGATCCCGCGGACCTTGCACCAAAGCATGGTGGGGATGCGGGACATGAGCCTCATCGAGACGCCGCCCGAGGCGCGCCTCCCGGTCAAGACCTACGTGACCGGCCAGGATGAATCACTGGTGCGGGAGGCAATCCTGCGCGAGGTCGACCGTGGCGGCCAGGTCTTCGTGGTGCACAACCGTGTGCAGACCATCGGTGCCGTGGCGCGGAAGCTGGCCAAGCAGATCCCCGAGGTTGACATCACTGTCGGGCATGGCCAGATGGACGAGGACGACCTCGAGAGGGTGATGGTCGAGTTCAGCCAGGGATCGCATGACGTCCTGGTGTGCACGACGATCATCGAGAGTGGCCTGGACTTGCCGAATGTCAACACGATCATCGTGCAGGATGCGGCGATGTTCGGTCTGGCGCAGCTGTACCAGTTGCGGGGACGTGTGGGTCGGTCTGGACAGCAGGCATATGCCTACCTGCTCTACGACCCGGCGCGGCGCCTGACCGAGACCGCCGAGAAGCGGCTCCGGTCGATCTTCGAGGCGACGGACCTCGGTGCGGGTTTCCGGATTGCGATGAAGGACCTGGAGATCCGTGGTGCCGGGAACCTGCTCGGACCGGAGCAAAGCGGGTTCATGAACACGGTCGGGTTCGACCTGTACTGCCGCCTCGTTGCCGAGGCGGTTGAGGAACTGCGTGGCAAGCGCACGATACCGGCAACCGACCTGATCATCGACCTGCCCCTCGGTGCGCACCTGCCGGACAATTACGTTGGGGATGGTGATGTCAAGGTTCGCCTGTACCGTCGACTAGCGACGCTGGAGACCGAGGCGGAGGTTGAGGCGGCACGGGTGGAGTTCGCGGACCGGTTCGGCATCCTGCCGACGCCGGTTGCCGACCTCTTCTTCCTGCTGCGGATAAAGGCCCTGGCGCGGGCGCGGTTCGTGCGAGCGATCGAGACACAGGACGGAGTGGTGACCGGACCGGAACTGGTGCTGAAACTCTCGCCATTCGTCGTTTGCGACCGCGTCGCGTTGTACAAGGCATTCGGGACGCGCGCAGTGGTGAAGGGTGGACAGGTCAGGATCCCGCGGGCCAGGTCGGCCGAGAAGTGGCGGCGCGACCTGCTCATCGCCCTGGACAGCCTGCGGGTGATCGAGGCCGCACCGGCAAGTGCCGGTATATCCTCGGTACCCCAACCCAATCGCCCGTGATCCAGAATGTGCGTCACTTTTCGTTCGTTGTGGGGATGGGTGCCAGTATGGTTAGGCACGGGGAACTGGTGGGGGGAAACCCAATCGCAATGCCCCTGATCCGCATGCACTCCGTTTTGCGCGACATTGCTCTATTCGAAAAAGGTTCGGACTGAACCACCTTCGCCCGCTGATGGAGGGCCTCCACCACCTACCCCTCGTCGAGAGGGAGAGGGGTGAGGTGCTCCAGGGGCCAGATCGAGATCAAGATGGCAACCGCAGCCAAGAAGCCCGCCGCCGCGGCAAAACCGAAGAAACCAGTCGTAGCTGATGCGACCAAGGCGAGGAAGCTCGTCATCGTCGAGTCCCCGGCCAAGGCCAAGACGATCGAGAAGTTCCTTGGTCGGGGGTACTCGGTCAAGGCCTCCCTCGGTCATGTCCGCGATCTGCCCAAGCGCCGTCTTGGGGTGGACGTTGACGAGGAATTCGCGCCGAGTTACGTCGTGCCCAAGGAGAAGAAGGATCTCGTCAAGGAGTTGACCCTTCTTGCCCGTGGTGCTTCGGAACTGCTGCTCGCGACTGACCCTGACCGGGAAGGTGAGGCAATTGCGTGGCACTTGTTGCAGGCGGTGCAGGCAAAAGGCAAGCCACCGATCCTTGCGCGACGGGTGGTCTTCCATGAGATCACGCGGACGGCGGTACAGGATGCGTTGAAGCATCCCCGCGAGATCAATCTCAATCTCGTGAAGGCGCAGCAAGGGCGTCGGGTCATTGACCGGCTTGTGGGATACAAGTTGAGCCCGCTGCTGTGGAACAAGGTTCGCAAGGGTCTGTCCGCGGGGCGGGTGCAGTCGGTTACGGTTCGCCTGATCGTTGATCGTGAACGGGAAATCGAGGCGTTCGTGCCGGTCGAGTACTGGACCGTGGAGGCACGCCTGCGCAAGCACGTGAAGGAGGCCAAGCCGGCCGCCCGGGGCAAGCCCGCACGTCAGGAGTTCTCGGTCGGACTCGTCCAGCGAGACGGTGAGAAGATCGAGCTGACGAACGGGACCGATGCCAATGCTGTCGTGGAGGATCTCCGCAAGGCGTCCTACGGGGTTTCTGACGTGCGGAAGCGCGAACAGCTGCGGAATCCGGCGGCACCCTTCATCACCAGCACGATGCAGCAAGAGGCGGGTCGGCGTCTGGGGTTCACTGCCAAGCGGACGATGACGGTGGCGCAACAGTTGTACGAAGGCCTTGAGGTGCCCGGTGCGGGAACCATCGGGTTGATCACGTACATGCGAACCGACTCCCCGCAGGTTGCGCAGGTTGCGCAGGAAGAGGCGAGTGGCCTGATTGGCGAACGCTTCGGCGCCGAGTACGTGCCGGCGCAACCTCCGGTTTACAAGACCAAGGCGAAGGGTGCCCAGGAAGCCCATGAAGCGATCCGCCCGACATCGTGCCGGAGGTTGCCGGAGGCCCTGCGGACCCACATCACCTCCGACCAGTACCGGCTGTACTCGCTGATCTGGAAGCGGTTCATCGCAAGCCAGATGGTGAGTGCCGTCTTCGACACCACGGCGGTTGATGTCCTGGCCACACCGCCGGTTGCGGACGCAGGCGGGCACCAGTACCTGCTGCGTGCGAATGGATCGGTGATGCGGTTTGCGGGGTTCCTGAAGGTGCTTGATGCGCCAGAGGGCGAAGAGGGTGAGGACGACAAGCGAACCCGACTCCTGCCAGACCTTGCGTCCGGTGAGGCGGTGGCGATGGATGGTGTGGCGGGGACGCAGCACTTCACGCAACCACCCGCACGGTTCTCCGAAGCCTCGCTGATCAAGGCCCTCGAGGAGGACGGGATCGGTCGTCCGTCGACGTATGCGCCGATCATCTCGACGGTACAGGAACGCGGGTACGTCGAACGGACCGAACGGATCTTGCGTCCGACGGAACTCGGGATGATCGTGAACGATCTACTGGTGGAACACTTCCCGGATGTCGTCGATGCGGGTTTTACCGCCCTGATCGAGGGGCAGCTGGACCAGGTGGCGGATGGCGAGGGTGACTGGGTGCCAGTGGTCCAGCAGTTCTACGAACCGTTCGCACTGAACCTCGAGAAGGCGCGTGACCTGATGGAACGGGTCGAGATTGCCGACGAACTTTCGGATGAACTCTGTGAGGTCTGTGGTCGCCAGATGGTGATCAAGTTGGGCCGGTTCGGGAAATTCCTGGCGTGTTCGGGCTTTCCTGAGTGCCGGACCACCCGCACACTGGTGACCCGCATCGGGGTGCCGTGTCCGAGGTGTGGGTCGGATCTTCTGGAACGCAAGACGAAGCGTGGCCGGACCTTCTTCGGGTGCATGACCTACCCGACCTGCGATTTTGCGATCTGGCAGCGGCCGGTTCCGGAACCTTGTCCGGTAGATGGCCAGATGCAGACCCTCCAGGCGGGTGGGAAAGTGGTGTGTACCGTTTGCGGGCACGTAACCGTGCGGGTCAAGTCCGAGGAGGATTTGCCTGTTGACGGTGACGATGACGAGGAAGGCAGTGATGCCCCAGACGTCCCGGAGGCACCAGAACTCATCGCAGCGGGCGCGTAGGCGATTGACTTCTAAGGAAGGGCTGCACAAGGCACGATTCGCGTCCAGTGCGAGGCAAGTGACCGGGAATCGTGGCCCGTGTGGCTTCCTCCAGCCCCGTTTTCGCCCCGGAACCGGCCTGCCGAAGGCGTCCCTGGCCCGCGGGCGCGCCGTCCGGTTCGCATTCGGGCACGCGGCGGCCTACCCTGCCAGCAGCGTGCGCCGTGCCATCCAGAGGTTGGAGAGGGCGAACAGGGTCACCAGCTGCGACCCGTTCTTGGCCAGGCCCCGGTATCGCGCCTTCACGTGGCCGAACTGCCGCTTGATGACCCGGAACGGGTGCTCGACCTTCGCGCGGACCGAGGCCTTGGCCCGCTCCACCACCGCCTCGGCCGACCCTGGCGCCAGCAACCGTCGCCGGCCCGGTGGCATGGCCACCATCCAGGACACGCCGGGGGTGTCCCACCAGCGGGCGACGCCCC
>SHXX01000086.1 GCA_009693165.1 Chloroflexota bacterium | reverse complement strand
GCCCGTGCGTGGTCAACCTGGCGTGCGGGTGATAGTGTTGCATCCCAAGGCCTCCCTGGCGGGTGTGGTGTCAGTACCCAGCACCGTACCGGGCGAGGCCTTCATCCCATTCCCCCCAGCCCCTGTACCCAATGTCGTGAGAGACGACACCTAGGCCAGGCTGCCGGCAACCCGGTATCAGTGAGGCACACCGCGCCACGCAAGCCTCCAACGGGTGAAAGCGGAGTGCCCCGGAACCAGGGAGTAGGGCACGCCTTCGAAACGTGTGAGACCATTCGGGGCGCGTGCGATCACGTCCCATCCTCAACCCGTTGAGCGCCGAAAGGCCAACAAGGCGTGTCAGAACCCACCGCTGCGCATCGCACACACACCGTTCGGACATCCTCGAGCACCGGTGAAGCGGGTTCCCGGCGCCTCGGCTACCTCTTTGCTGTGATCGCAGTGTCGCTCTTCAGCACCTCTCCGGCGCTGGTTCGGTATGCACCGCTTGTAGGCCCAATCGAGATCACGTTCTGGCGCCTGCTGACTGGCGCAGCGACGATCCTGATCGTCTCGTCAATAGCGACCCGCGTAGCCACGAAGAGGGTTGCGAGGGGCCAGGCCAACCTGACTAAAACCGGACACGACGAGGCCGCACCCGGTATCAACTTCCGCGCCGTCGCCACCCCAAAGTTCGCCATCTATGGCCTGCTTGTTGCCGTCCACTTCGGTTCGTACATCGCTTCACTTGGGTTAACCAGCACCGCACATTCACTCGTGATCACGTACACGGCACCGGTCTTCGTCGCAATATTCGCCCACGTCTTCCTGCACGAATCGATCCGGCCTCAGGCATGGTTTGGCATTGCAATCGCCGTGGCCGGCGCGGTCTTCCTGACCGGGTTCGAACCGACCTTGACGTCACGCAGCCTCATCGGTGACGGCATGGCCCTGTTCACTGCCGTCACATTTGGCATCTACTCGATCATTGGGCGTCAGGCCCGCAACCAGCACTCGCTCGTCGAGTATGCGTTCGGGGTCTACCTGTGGGGTGCGATTTGGCTTCTACCTGCCGCCATCTGGACAATGGGCGGGTCAACCTATGACGTTGTCTCAGGATTGGCGATCATTGTCCTCGGTGTCGCCCCACTCGGGACCGGACACACCCTTTACAACGCAGCCCTGCGACGTATCCCGGCAACGGCTGCAAACATCATCGCGATGTTGGAAGTAATCGGGGGTGTCCTCTTGACGGCGTGGCTGTTTGGCGAATTGCCAACCACCACATCCATTGCGGGGGCGGGGGTGATCCTCGCGGGCATCCTGATCGTTGTCTGGGAACCATCGCGGACGTAGTACGATGACGCGCCGCGCGGCACGTGTCGGCCAGCACCGGGGTGCGAATGACCAAGCGATTGCCCAGATGATCAGGCGACGATGGCACACTGACCGGCGCCGTAGGAGAGAGAACCATGACTAACCCAGCAGCCGGCGTCGGGCCGTTCGACCTTACCGGACGGGTCGCCCTCATCACTGGTGCCAGCCGTGGCATTGGGCGTGCCATCGCGATCGCCCTCGCCCACGCAGGTGCATCGATTGTGGCTATGTCCAGAACCGCTGCCGATCTCGAAACACTCGTGGCCGAGATCGGACCTGAACACGCGATCGCAATCAGCGGTGACGTGAACAGCCGCGCCGATAACGAACGTGCCGTCGCCGAAACCGTCGCCCATTTCGGACACCTGGACATCTACGTTCCGGTCGCCGGCACGAACCGCCGCAAGAAGATCGTTGACGTGACCGAAGATGACTACGATTTCGTTGTCGGAACGAACCTTCGCGGTCTCTACTTCGGGTGCCAGGCCGCTACCAAGGCGATGACCCCCGCAGACGGAAGCGCTCGCGCGGTCAGCGGCAAGATCATCACGGTCGGTTCACTCGCGTCGGTCCAGGGTGTTGCCCCCGAAATGTCCGCCTACGCCGCCAGCAAGGGTGGTGTCGCCCTACTGACCAAAGCGCTTGCTGTCGAGCTTGCACCAACCAACATCCAGGCAAACTGCATCGCGCCGGGGTTCATCCTCACCGATCTCAACCGCAACTTCATCGGGGTCGAACCACGAAAGACGTGGGTGCTTTCACGCGTTCCGGCCGGGCGGTTCGGCGCACCATCGGATGTGTCGCCAACGGCGGTATTCCTTGCGGGAGGTGCTTCAGACTTCGTGACTGGCCAGGTCATTGCGGTCGACGGCGGGTTCCTTGCCGGGTCCGACTGGACCCAGGGCGCCTGATTGACGCGAAGTACCGATCGGAGGAATGACAACAATGACAACCCAGCACCGTGGCCTCTTTGCAATCCCTGTCACCCCGTTCACTGATACCGGCGCATTTGACGAGGCGTCCCTGCGAAGCACCCTCGCGTTCTGCCTGGAAGCCGGCACGCACGGCGTCGTGACGCCGGTCAACGCCAGTGAGTTCAGCACCCTCACCACTGAGGAACGTCATACGGTCAACCGCGCAACTGTTGAAGAGATCGCGCGCGCGGGCAAGAAGGGCGTCGTACCTGCGGTCATCGGTGTCTGCGCCGAGACGACTGCCGAAGCGGTTGCCTACGCCCGACATGCCCGCGATGCCGGCGCCGATGCCGTGATCTCCATGCCTGCCTACCAGGAACCCACTGACGAGGCGCACATTTTTGACTTCTATGTGGCCCTCGCCGAAGGTGCAGGCCTCCCGATCTACATCCAGAACCACGAGAAGACGAACGGCATTGGCCACCCCATGTCCGCCGATTTCATCGTTCGCCTGTGCCGCGAGATCGAACTGGTGCAGTACATCAAGGAGGAATCCCAGAACACGGGGTTCAAGATCTCGCACACCCTCTCGAACGCCGGAGAACACTGCAAGGGGATCATGGGGGGCAAGGCCGGACGCTACCTCTTCGACGAGGTTCGACGAGGCGCCTGCGGCACGATGCCAGCTTGCGAGAGTGCTGATGTCCATTCCCAAGTGTGGAACTTGATCGATGCCGGCGACCTGAGCGGGGCACGTGCCCTTTTCAATGACCTTCTTCCGCTGCTCAACATCGAGGCAGCATTTGGAACGGCCATCTACAAGGAAGTCCTGTACCGCCGACGCATCATTGCCTCACCGTACAAGCGGCTTCCCGGGCTGACGCTTGATGCGCATGACCATGAAGAACTCGAACTGATCCTGAACGCGCTTTCGCCTCACTTCACCGTGCGCACCCCAGTGACCCGCCCCTGACACGAAACCTTGCCCCGGGGGGTGGGAAATCACTCCCAGGGATCTCTTCCGGGCGGCCCGCACCACAACCGGCACATAGTGAAACCGTCCGGGCACACGACACCGTAGTGGCCCGATGACAGTCAAAGAGCGGGATACGGGTATCCTCTCCGTGGCATGACAACACGCGGTCCGGTTGCCTCGGATACCGAAACGGCATCGGCCCTTTCGGTGTCGCCCGCACCCCAACAGCAGTCCGTTGAGGGCGTGAATGTTCGACAAGCTAAGGCAAGCGTGCCGTGGGCCACTCCCATCGTGC
Source organism: Chloroflexota bacterium (assembly GCA_009693165.1). GTDB lineage: Bacteria > Chloroflexota > UBA11872 > UBA12225 > UBA12225 > UBA12225. Next base: position 4,613 of record SHXX01000086.1, on the reverse strand, counting down.
GTTGGGGGATCCTTGCCGTCGTCGCAAGTATGGTTGTGATTGTCGACCAGGTGACGAAGTTCCTTGTGGTTTCGTCGATGAGCCTCGGGGATACCATTCCGGTGATTCCGTGGGTGGCCCTGCATTACATCACGAACCGTGGCGTTGCATTTGGGATGTTCCGTCAATTCGGTGACGTCTTGCTGCCTCTCTCACTGGCAATATGCGGCGTCATCGTCTACGTTTACCGGACCGTAGAGACCAGACGCCTGTGGGTTCGGATCGCACTCGCCCTTCAAGTTGGAGGCGCAATCGGAAACGTCGTTGACCGCGTACGCCTCGGCGCGGTCGTGGACTTCATCGAGTTTCACATCGACGAACTGCAGTTTCATTTCGCGATTTTCAACGTTGCCGACAGTGCCATTTGTGTGGGTGTCGTCATGCTCGTCGCCGCACTCCTGATCCAGAATGAGGGATGACCATCGCGCAATCACTACCCACCAATGACCACCCGACCCCGCACCTGGTTGCCAGCCTCCCGGATGGAAGTGCAACCAACGCACCGACCGATTTGGCGTTCGATGAAACTGATCTGGATCTTGCCCTAGACCCAGATGGGCCAACGACCTGGAACCTCACCGTCCACGAGCCGGATCAGGGGCATCGCCTCGACCGCTTTGTGGTGACCCACGGCCACGGCCTTTCCAGGATGCGTGTACAGGCGCTCATCAGTTCTGGCGAGGTGCGTGTGAACGGCTTGCCAGCCGATGCCGCGACAAAGGTCCGGCTTGGCCAGACCGTGACGGTCATTGTCCCCGCCGTCCGCGAAACCCATCTCATCGCCGAAGCGATCCCGATTGATGTCGTGTACGAAGATGCGGATATCGTGATTGTGAACAAGGCCGCAGGCATGGTCGTCCATCCGGCGCCCGGGCATCCACGTGGAACCCTCGTGAATGCCTTGCTGGCACTGCTTCCCGACCTGCAGGCAATCAACGGCACGATCCGTCCCGGTATCGTCCACCGCCTCGACCGTGACACATCCGGCCTGATCGTCGTCGCCAAGCACGAGCGCGCATTGGCCCTCTTGCAGGCGCAGTTCCGTGACCGCGTCGTGGAGAAGCGGTACCTCGCACTCGTGGACGGTCACCCCCGCACCGACCGTGGAGCGATTGACGCACCAATCGGCAGACGGCCGGACCGATCCGACGAAATGGCCCTCGTGAGCATTCCACGCGGAGGCCGCAACGCCCTCACCTACTTCCGGACCGTCGAACAGTTCGCCAAGCACACCTTGATCGAATGCAAGATTGTTACCGGACGCACGCATCAGATCCGCGTCCATCTTGCCTCAATCAGCATTCCGGTCACTGGAGACACGGTGTACGGGCGTCCGGAACCAACCATCGCTGTCGGGCGTCAGTTCCTTCACGCCGCCCATCTCGCATTCCGTCGCCCAGACGGCCAGGACATGGTCTGCGAATCGCCACTTCCTGCCGACTTGCAGGCGGCGATCAAGCAAGCGAGACACTAAAACGGGGGGGCTCGCCTAGGCAAAGCGGGCGAGGAGTGCGCCGAACTCGTAGAGCATCATCACCGGGATCGCGACAAGCAACTGGTTGAAGGGGTCGGGCGTCGGCGTAACAATCGCGCCGACGATAAACGCCAGGACGATCACGTACCGCCTCCACTTGCCGAACATCCCGGGGTTGACTACGCCAACCTTGGTGAGGATGAACATGATCAACGGCAACTGGAAGACCCCGCCGACGGCGACGAGCAATCGGGTCACAAAGTCGATGTAACTCGCCACGGTCGGCACGACCTTGATCGAGTCGTCACCGAACCCAAGGAGGAACGTCAGTGCCGCCGGCATCAGGGCAAAGTAGGCGAATGCGATACCGCAGACGAATGAGAACGTCGCACCCGGCACAAAAGCAAGGATGTAGCGCCGCTCCCGGCGTGTCAGTCCCGGTGCAACATACATCCAGACCTGATAAAGAATGATCGGCATGACGAAGACGAGGGCGACAACAAGCGAGACCTTGAAGTACGCCACCACCTTCTCAGTTGGAGTGATTGCCTGGAGTTCGTGTCCATTCAGCGGCCACAGCGCAATCTCCATCCACGTGCGGTAGAAGACAAACGCAACGACCGTCCCGACACCTAGCGCCGCCGCCATGATGACGAACCGGTTCCGCAACTCGAGAAGATGTTCCATGAGCGAGAGTTCGACGGTGGAGACGCCTCGTTCATCCTCGTTCGCACGGACCGTCTCATCGTTCCACCACTCACGGAAACGGGGCACTGCGAAGACATAGGTCGCCACGCCTGCGACCACGACCACCAACAGGGCCACCACAGCCGCCCACGGATACTCCGACCCAGGAACCGGGCTCCAGAGCCAGTCGACCGCAGACTGCAGGGCGATGGCGAATTGATCAGTCGTCACGCGTGCATTCCCCCGCAAAGGCTACCGCGGCCAGCATCCCGGATGGAAGATGGCCGGTCATTCATCGTGTGCTTCCTCAGCACCACTGGCGGCCAACCCTTCATCCGACATTCCCAGAAGACCCGTGGTGGCACGGGCGACCGCTCCAAGTACACCGTTTACAAACTTCGCAGATGGTTCGTGTCCGAACACCTTCGCCAGTTCGACCGCCTCGTTGATTGCCACACGGACGGGGACGCCGACAGCCGCCGAAAGTTCATGAACCGCAAGGCGAAGGATCGCGCGTTCCACCACGTCCATCCGGTCGACTGGCCACCCGGGAGCACCCTTGGTCAATGTTTCGTCGATCGACCCAAGATTGGCTATGACCCCCGGGAGTAATCGCCTGGCATACGCAGAAGCCTCGTGCGGGGTGCGATCCTCAAGGATCCGACGCTCAAGCACTGCCGATGGCACATGACCGGTCACATCGACTTCGTAAAGGACCTGGATGACAACCGCCCGCGCCCGCCTTCGTTCGACGCCGATCCCTTCGGGCCACTCATCCTCGTCCGTTGCGAAGGCATCATCTGACTTCAGCGCTTTCGGACCACCGGGAATGCTCGACACCCTTTCACGGTCACCAATGCGGATTACCGGCAAATCCGGCTCCGAATCGGCTGGACGCAATTCAAGCCCCGGTGGCGGTGCAGTCATGACTGTTCATCCATGCCGGACGGGAGGGTGTATGACCCGACGCCACTCACCATTCCACTCCAGGCAGCCACCGTTCCACGAACGTGGTTGTCAGATCCTGCGTAATGAACGACGGATCGCTTACCAATCGTTCATGGAAGCCAACCGTGGTAGCGAGACCCTCGATGCGGAACTCGGCAAGCGCCCGAAGGAGGCGTACGCGGGCCTCCTCCCGTGTGGAACCGTAAGTGATCAACTTCGCCAGAAGTGAGTCGTAGAAGGGTGGCACCTCATAGCCCGCGACAACATGCGTGTCCACCCGGACGCCTGGCCCACCGGGCATGTCAAACCGTCCCACCAGACCCGCATCCGGCGCAAAGTTCCGGCGCGGATCGTCGGCAGTCACGCGCACCTCGATTGCATGGCCCTGCAGCCGGATCTCATCCTGTGTCCAAGGCAAGTGCGCCCCATACGCAATCGCAAGTTGCGTCTTGACCATGTCCACCCCGGTAATCGCCTCAGTCACGGGATGTTCGACCTGGAGACGCGCGTTTGCCTCCATGAAGTAGAAATCATGGTTCCGGTCAACCAGGAATTCCCATGTTCCGGCGTTGACGTACCCCACCGCACGGGCACCGGCGACGGCCGCCACGCACAATTTCGCCCGGATGGCATCCGGGATGCAGGTAGCAGGCGCCTCTTCGAGCACCTTTTGCGCCCGGCGTTGCAACGAACAATCACGCTCGCCGAGATGGATTACGGAGCCATGCACGTCCCCGAGGATTTGCACCTCGATGTGACGAGCATCCTCTATGCACTTCTCGAGATAGATTTCAGGGTTTCCGAACGCACTTGAAGCCTCGGCCTGTGCAACCGGGAATGCAGCAATCAGGTCCTGGACCGAAGTCAGACGACGAATTCCCTTGCCACCGCCACCACCGACGGCCTTCAGCATGGCGGGATAGCCGAGCGACTGCGCAAAGTCCTTGGCCTCATCCAGCGTTCGCACCGGCGCATCGGCGCCCGGCATGACCGGGAGACCGGCGTCGCGCATCACTGAACGCGCCCGTGCCTTGTCGCCAAGTTGGGCAATGGTTTCCGGCGTTGGCCCCACAAACGTGATGCCATATCCGGCACAGATTTCCGCAAATGCCGAACTCTCTGAGAGGAAGCCTGTTCCAGGATGAATGGCCTCAGCGCCGGTCATCAGCGCGGCCTGAATGATGTTGGGCACATTGAGATAGGACCGACCTGTCGGCGCGGGGCCAATGCAGATGGCTTCGTCGGCAAGGCGGACATGCAGGCACGTGCGGTCCGCTTCCGAAAATACGGCCACTGTCCGGATGCCGAGTTCCCGGCATGCACGGATGACACGAACCGCGGCCTCGCCTCGGTTGGCAATCAGCACCTTTGCAAACATCTGATGCCTTCTTGCCCTATCCCATCACCATGCCGCCATCGACGTGGAGGACCTGGCCAGTGATGTACCTGGCCTCCCTTGAACACA
>SHXX01000085.1 GCA_009693165.1 Chloroflexota bacterium | reverse complement strand
GTGGGAATGGGCCACAACGGTTGATCACAAGAAGATTGGCATCCTTTACCTGATTACCGGCGGCCTCTTCTTCCTGATTGGTGGTCTCGAAGCGCTCCTCGTGCGGACCCAGCTGATGGTTCCGCGCAGCGACTTCATGAGTGCTGACTTCTACAACCAGATGTTCACGATGCACGCCACCACGATGATCTTCCTCGCGGTGATGCCGATCAACGTCGGTCTGGGCAACTTCATCGTGCCGCTCATGGTCGGTGCGCTTGACATGGCATACCCCCGTCTCAACGCCTTCAGTTACTGGCTCTATCTCTTCGGCGGCATCTTCCTGAACCTCTCTTTCGTCATGGGAGGCGCACCCAACGTCGGCTGGTTCGGCTATGCGCCCCTTACCGCCAACCAGTACAGCGGGTCCGGCACCGACTTCTGGGTGATCGGCCTGCAGATCCTCGGCGTCGCGTCAATTGCCGGTGCGCTGAACTTTGTCGTCACCATCCTCAAGATGCGGGCGCCGGGCATGACCTTCAACCGGATGCCCCTCTTCTGCTGGGCGACCCTGGTCACGGCAATCCTGGTGCTCTTCGCCTTCCCGGCGATCACCATTGCCCTCTTCCTGCTGATGTTCGACCGCCACTTCGGGACCAGCTTCTACAACGCTGCCGGAGGTGGTGACCCGCTGCTCTGGCAGCACCTGTTCTGGTTCTTCGGTCATCCGGAGGTGTACATCCTGATCCTTCCGGCCTTCGGCATCATCTCCGAGGTCCTGCCGGTCTTCAGCCGGAAGCCGATCTTCGGCTACTCATTCATCGCCTATTCAAGCGTGGCCATCGGCTTCCTCGGGTTCACCGTGTGGGCGCATCACATGTTCGCCACGGGCATGGGTGACATCGCCAACACTGCCTTCGCCACCGGCAGCTTCCTGATTGGCGTGCCGACGGGTGTGAAAATCTTCAACTGGATCGGGACGATCTGGGGTGGTTCGGTCAGGTTCACCACGTCCATGAAGTTCGCAACCGGGTTCATCGGGACATTCACGGTCGGTGGCCTCTCGGGGATCATGCTTGCCTCGCCTCCGGTGGACTACCAGGAGACTGCGACCTACTTCGTGGTCGCCCATCTCCACTATGTGCTCTTCGGCGGCGCCATCATGGGGCTCTTCGCCGGCCTGTACTACTGGTGGCCGAAGATGTTTGGCCGGTCTCTCGACGAGCGTATCGGGAACTGGCACTTCTGGGCGCAGTTGCTGGCCTTCAACATCACCTTCTTCCCCATGCATTGGCTCGGGATGGAAGGAATGCCCCGTCGTATCTACACCTACTTCCCGAACGAGGGGTTCGACTTCTGGAACCTGGTGGCGACGATAGGTTCGTATTTCCTTGGCGCCGCCGTCCTCATCTTCGTGGCCAACGCGGTGATTACCGCCTTCCGCCCAGCCGATGCGACGGACAACCCATGGGAAGCGTCGTCCCTGGAGTGGGCCACGACGAGCCCGCCTCCAGCGCACAACTTTGATGTTGAGCCGGTCGTCTACAGCCGCTACCCGCTCTGGGACATCAGCGAGGAAGAAGAGCATGGCGGAAGTCGTTCCCCTGCGTCAGCGCACGGTACAACTGCGACCGCAGTAGCCACGGTTGCCAAGGCCCATGACGAGCCCGGTGACGCTCATGCCACCGGTGCACACGGCGGCGGGCACGGCGGCGGGCACGGCATTCACCTGCCCGCCCCGACCATCTACCCGATGATCTTGGCCCTCGGGTTGATGATCCTGTTCCTTGCAGTGCTCTTCACGCCACCGACACTCAAGATTGTCTTCGTGGTCACCGCGGTGATCTACTTCGTGGTGTCCATCACGGGGTGGGTCAAGGAAGTCACCGACTAGCCGGACCGACGCATCGGGAGGTCCGTTTTGAACCTCCCGATCCACCCAAGGATCGCACCATGACGGTATCGACGACTGAACATGCCTCCCACCCCGTTCCAGCACATCCGCCATCGGGGATGGAATCCATCGATATCCGGAAACTGGGCATGTGGGTCTTCCTGGGATCGGACTGCGTCTTCTTCGCAGCGCTGATCACGACCTACTTCGTCAACCGTCCCCTGATCTTCTCCGGTGAACCCAACCCCCATCACATCCTCGGGATCAACTTCACCGCCATCCTCGCCTTCATCCTTCTCCTCAGCAGCCTCACGATGGTCCTCTCCTTGGCCGCCTTCCAGAGGGACAACATCCGCTCTGGTCGCAATTGGCTTCTTGCAACCGCGGCCCTGGGGACCTGCTTCCTTGGTGGCCAGGCGATCGAGTTCTCGAACCTCGCCCACGAAGGGGTGACGCTCAGCAGTGGCCTGTTCGGTCAGTGCTTCCTGGTCATGACCGGGTTCCACGGAACGCACGTCTTCATCGGGGTCATCTGGCTGCTCGCATGCTGGCTCTTTGCCGGAACTGGCCGGTTCAACGCCAAGAACTTCATCGGTGTCGAGATTTCCGGCCTCTACTGGCACTTCGTCGACCTTGTGTGGGTCGCCATCTTCACCCTGGTCTACCTGATCTGATCGGGTCCGGCACCCCACTGCCTTTGTCACCGTCCGCACAGGAGTTGCCACGCGTCATGACTGCTACACACCCTTCGCCCGGCCATCCGTCCGGTACGCATGATGCGCACGACGCGCATGCCCACCCGACTACTGCCACGTACATCCGGATTTTCGTGGTGCTGTTCATCGTGACCGCCGCCGAAGTGGTCGCCGCGCAGGTCCTTCCGTCGATTGGCATGACCAGCCTTGTGGCCCCGTCTCTGCTCATCATGGCCTTGGTCAAGGGTGCCCTGATCATCCTCTACTACATGCATCTCAAGAGTGAGAGTGGTGTCTATGCAGCCCCAATGGTCTTCGGACTCGTCCTCGCGACCGGCATGCTCATAACAATGATCGCCTTGTGGATGCTCGCCCCGCGCGTCCATTGCACGCCAGAACTAGGCAAGGCCTGCGTCGTCGAGAAGTAGGCATCTCCCGAACGACGAGGGATCACCAATCCAGTCCCTCGTCATTCACCCAAAGCGCTCCGTGCGCCCCAGACCGATGGATCCCATGACCTCAGGAGACGTCTGGAACCAATGGCCCGCTGAACCTCAGGTCTTCCTGGGTCTCGGTGCGCTCGTCCTCGCCTATGCCCTAGCCTCAACCCGCTACCGCGCCACCCTCGTGCGCCTTGGCGGACCCGTTCCCGCGTGGACCGGACCAGGCATGCGGGGACCGGAGGTCCGCGGAACCATCACTGCCGGCCACGTGACCCGGTTCTACCTCGGGATCCTGATTGCCGGATTGTCGCTCGGATCCCCACTGCACACCGTTGGTGAGGGCTACCTGCTCTCCGCCCACATGGTGCAGCACCTCATCATCACGATGATCGTCCCGCCACTGCTGATCACCGGTACCCCGGCGTGGATGGTTCGTCCGCTGCTCAGGTGGGGTCCGGTAGGTGCGGTGGCCAGGACCGTCCTGACCCCGATCCCCGCGTTTGTCATGTTCAATGCCATCTTCCTCGGATGGCATGTGCCGGCGTTCTACGAACTCGCCCTGGCACAACCCACGGTCCACGCAGCCGAGCACGCGGCGATGCTGCTCGCCGCAATGATCACCTGGTGGCCCATCTTCGGCACGATGTGGGAATACCCGCGCCTGCCGTACGGAGGGCAGGTCTTCTACCTGTTCATGCAGTCACTGCCTCCGACCGTCCTGGGCGCGTTGATCACCCTGACGTCCAAGGAGCTCTACCCGACGTATTTCATGGCCGAGCGCGTCTCGTTCCTGTCCGCCGCCGAGGACCAGACAGTCGGGGGCCTCATCATGTGGATCCCCGGGGCGCTCGGCTACTTCACGGTACTCACGGGTATCTTCTACGTGTGGGTCGAGAAGCGGGCGGCATCTGACGGGGAATCACCGTACCGCAAGGTCGATCCCGGGCGGGTTCGCCAACGCGCGGCGACGGTCGCGCCGGCACCTACCGTCATGCCTTGACGGGCATCCGTCGTCGCTTGACGTGCCGGGAGCGTTACCGGATCGACCGGAAGACGAACGCCGGCGGGATATTGCGCCAGACGATATTGGTCCGGCAGTTCCCGAAGGTCTGGCGCATCAACTGCGGCGTCTGTACCGGTGAGTAAGAGAACCCGGTCACGACCCCGCCTGGCCTGACGACGGTCTGGATGGCATCCATGATCAGGCGCCTGAGCGAGGCTGGAAAGTTCATCAGGGGCAGCGATGTGACCACCGCGTCGACCGGCATCTGATAGGGCGCGACAATCTCGCGAAGATGCTCGGCCGGGTGGTTCACAATCACCAGGCGCTTGTCTGGCAACTCATCGTGAAGCAACGCGCAGAACTTCGGGTCGATCTCAACTGCCACGACGACGGCATCCGGGGACGCACGATGAAGGAGCGCCCGGGTGATCGGGCCGGTGCCGGGACCCAACTCGACGATCAGGCGTGCGTCGTGTGGAACCCGGGAGGCTATCGCCCTCGCGAGCACAGGTGAACTCGGGGCAATCGATCCCACGTCACGTGGGTTCCGTGCAAACTCGCGCAGGAGACCCGCCCAATGGCGCGCCGCGCGCACGGGACCGGCACGCTTGCCAGAGCTGCGGAGAAGGGTCAGCGGGGTCGCGACAATGTTCTGGTTCACGTGACTTGGGTAGTATAGAGGGAAGGCATTGGCCGTTCGTTAAAGAATTCGGCACCGATCTGGTGGACATAATCATTTGATCGGTGCATCCCGCAGCAGATGTCTCGTCCACCAAGTCCGTCCTCAAGTGCTCAGGGATGCCCGTGCACGTCACTCCCTTGCGTGGCACTGAAACCTGATCCCGGATCCTTCCAGACGTGCCATTGACGATGCATTCCACATGGCAGGCGGTCCTCGCCTGGCTGAACGCTCACGAATCGCTCTTCATCTTCCTGGCAATCCTGCTTGAAGAGAGTGGCATTCCAATGCCGCTGCCCGCGGACATTGCGATGGCACTGGCGGGCTACCGCGTCGCCCAAGGCCAGATGACAATCCTTGAGGCCTTCGCGATCGGTCAGGTGGCGACCCTCACTGGATCCTCGCTGCTCTTCTGGGTGGGACGAAGGGGAGGCCGGCCACTCCTCGCCCGCTACGGAAAGTACCTGTTCATCAGTCCCGAGAGGCTGAACCAGGCCGAACGACTGATCACCCGTCTCGGCCCACTGGCAGTCATCATTGGTCGCCAGATACCCGGCCTCCGCCTGGCATCGCCGCTGGCATGCGGCGTGTTCAAGGTGCCGTACCGGGTCTTCCTGCCCGCAATGTTTGTGGGGTCAACCGTCTACATCGGGGCATTCATCGCCCTTGGGATCTACGGCGGACCGACCGTCTTCACGTATTTCCAGTCACATACCTTCCCGGTGCGGTTCATCGTTGCCAGTGCGCTCCTCATTGGAAGCATGGCAATCCTGCGCGTCCTGTCACGACGGGCCAAGGAAGTGCAACGGACGCTCGAACTGCTCCCCCCACCGGAAAGTCCGGTGACTCCCGTTCCCGACGGGCACCGGCACTCACGGCTCGAACGCGTCGGAGAGGCGATCGTCGTACGGATGCCCGTGACTGCCCGGCGCACATTCGACGCAACCCTGATCGCCGGGATTGGCGCGAGCGTGGTAACCGGCCTAGCGGTCACCTGGATCCTCGAACTCGCATCGTTTGCAATGCCTGCCTCTCCGGAATACGCACTCCTGCGGTTCCTGGAAGGGCGTCCCGGTCCGGGAGGGTGGCTCGTGTCACCGGAATCGATCACGGCGATCCTGTCGCAGCAAGTGGCGCTCACTGGACTGCGATGGACGAGTTTCGGCGGACTGCTGGTGACTGTGCCCCTGCAAGTGATCGGCCTGCTCTTCTGGGCAATGCTGTACGGGTTCGTGCTTGAGCGGCGCCTGCGTGGCTCACCGTTGGTCCGGGGCCTCCAGTTCAGCATGGTGCTCTGGGTGCTGATCGGGATCGTGGTCTATCCCATCCTCGGCGCCGGCCCGTTCGGTGTGCGTCTCAACGCGGGATGGGCCCCAGCATTCGCCGAACTCGTGCGTCACGCCGTGTTCGGCACCGCACTCGGCGTCCTCCACGATGCCCTGCGCCTGGTTTCGCAGCCACGAGGCGGGGCGTCGATTACCGGCACGTTCCCGGTCATTGAACAAGGCGACCCACCATCGCCGTGACGCGGGAGACCCGGCGAACACAGAAAAGCCGACCCGAATGGGGCCGGCCCGGAGGTGCGAACCAAGACCGTACCGGTCACTCCACCGGACGTCTAGCGGCGGCGGCGGTGACCACCACCGAATTCCCGGCCACCCGGCCGGCTTGCGGCACGCCACTCCTGTAGGAGTGCCGGCACCGTCTGCGGCAGATCGAGGTCGTAACGGGTCGCGAGCCGCTCGGTCACATCGGCAATCCACCGGCGATCATCGTTGGTTGGTGAGGGCCCATCCCACATCCGTTGCACCAACTGGTCGGCGGCAAAGGCCTCGCCCATGTCCTTGAGCACTTGTTCCTGATCCTCCGGCAAAGCCGGGAACCCCTGCTTGACAATGGCTACCCAATCGAGGCGGTTTGCCGCCTCGAAGGCGATGTCCTGCAGCAACTCATCGACGTCGTCGAGAGCGGTGCGTGGTGCGTTTTCTGAATCGTCTTGCACTGAATTGACCATGGTGCTCCTCGCGGGAACGCTTTCATAACTATACCCGTGCGGAGGAACCCGGCACCGGAGCGGGATCCGGGACCAGACCAATAACTTTCACGGCGAATTCCACCGCCTCTCGGTTGTTAACTCGCGACCATCCGTCACTTGGCCGATACTTAGTGGGACAGGGAAGCGTGGGGTTTCGAAACTCTCGAGACAGTCCGGTTGTAGTGACCGGAACCCGCAGGAACCTCGGGCATGCGTCGGGTCTGGTGGTGATTGGCTGCTACCAATTGTCATGAACCGGCGGTGCACTTGTCCTCCATCCGGAGTGACGGGAGCCATGTCCAAGGAACCGCGCGACACTACCAGTCCCGAACTTCGATTGGCACGGATGCCATCCCGGGTTACGGAGACAGCCTTGATAGGCCTCCATCGCAATGCGGTGGGTCGAAACGATAGGGAGATCGCAACCATGACCGCTACTGCCGTAGCCACCGGGACTGTTGGGGCAGCGCCCCGCGCACCCTCCACGTGGTCACGTCGACGAGACATCGGGCGGACTGACGGTCCGCAGGTTTGATCCTCGCGTCGGTGCGAGACCCCAACCTGTGCTGTGCACGCCAGGACACGCTTCCTGCTACTTGGAATCGCATGTCCTGGATGAACACACCTGGGGAGAACGGCGGGAATTCGCCGGCAACCGATAGCGAGCAAGCGACGAACCAACGCACGCACTGACCGCAATGCCGGTCACGACCCCATGGATGGGGTCTGCCTCCCAGGGAAAGGACTCTACCGCGATGTCACTCCGGATCAACTTCAACCTGTCGTCACTGCAATCACAGCGAGGCCTCGCAGGCAGTCAGTTTTCTGGCTCCAGGGCTGCCGAGCAGCTCGCCACGGGGCTCCGCATCAACCGGGCATCGGACGACCCGGCAGGATTGGCCGTCAGCACCAAGCTGAGGGTCCAGATCCAAGGCCTCAACCAGGCGCAACGCAACGTCCAGGACGGCATCAACACCATCTCGATTGCCGAGGGGGCGCTGAGCCAGATGCACTCCATCCTTGCCCGGATGCGCGAACTCGCCGTCCAGGCTTCCAATGACACACTCACGAACTCCGACCGGATCCAGTCGGATTCGGAGTTCACCTCCCTCCGGGCGGAAATCACCCGGATCGGCGATGCGACGCAATATGCATCGGTGCCCCTCCTGAACGGCAATGCGTCTGCGTTCACCCTGCAGGTCGGGGCGAATCAGCCAGACACGCTCATTGTTTCATTTCCTAATGCTACGGTCACCGGTATCGAGGGTGATCCCGCCTACGTTGCGACCGGCGCGGCGATACTCAGCGGTACGGACCTCACTGCACAATTGACTGCAAACGCTGCCATCTCGCCTCTCGACGCAGCCATCGAGGTGATCAGCGGGTACCGGTCGGCCCTGGGCGCAATGTCAAACCGCCTCCAGTCGACGTC
>SHXX01000084.1 GCA_009693165.1 Chloroflexota bacterium | reverse complement strand
CGTGGTCCGGATCCAACGCGGCGACCTCCTCCCCCTGGAATGACAAGCTGAGCATCCGGGGCAACGCGAGTTGGAAGGCAGATCTTTCCTCCTCACGCACCAGCTTGTGGCACTGACCCGCAAGGTTGGCATGTGCCACGATCCGTCGACCAAGGTGACGCCACCGGGGCAGTCCTCCACGCCAAGGCGATCGCCCAGGACAACGAGCAGGTCTTCGTCACGTCTGCCAACCTCACCCCGAATGCGCTCGACCGGAACATCGAGGCAGTCGTCCTGGTCCGCGACCGGACATTGGCACAGTCTCTCGCTTCGCACTTCCAGCGCCTCATCGACACTGGTGTGGTCGTGCCGTTGCCTCCGGTGGGGTAGGCGGTGCCGTTCCCCATGCGTCTATGCCAGGCAACCGACGGCTAGCCAAGGGTCAGCTTCTTCCGGCGCCATGCATGGCACCATCGATGGCGCCAACGTTGGCACCATCGATGACAACGTCAGTCAACAGCAGACGAACACACTCCCAACTCGCTTGCTGCAATCGATGGCGCCATCGATGGTAAACGCACCCGGAACCACTGGGTCACCGTATTCGTTACCGGATTCATGGCTCCCGAACGCAACCAACGGCGCCCACGCATCCAGGCTGTTCCTCCACCAGACGAAGTAACAGCAGGGACAACCATGGTGACCCTCTCCGAAGCAGCCGAACACATGGGCGTCTCAATCGACGCGGTCCGGCGCATGCAACGCGCTGGAAGCATCCCAAGCGAGCGTCATGTCACTCCAAAGGGATTCCGCTGGATGGTCGCCATCGATGGACCCCGAGCAGATGCCCCGGCGTCTCGGCCAGCCGGGCCATTCGTGCCTCCGGCTCGCGTGCCAAAGGACGGCTCCCCGCTATCGCCCGCCGTTACGGACACCACAACCCTCGATGCAATCAGGGCAGATCATCTTCGCGAAGTTGATGGGCTACGGCGCGACCATGCACAGGTACTCAGCTCCCTTGAACAGCTCATCGCTACCCTTCACACGCAACACTCCCTGGCTATAAACGCCCTCGGCGCGGGGCTGGAAGCCTTGCGTAGTGACCAGGCAGAAACCATACGACGACTCGAAGACGCGCACCGCGCCGTACTCGACGTCACAGTCGCATCCACGACCCGCGAAATTGACGCGCTCCACCGTTCCCTCCTAGAAGCCAACGCTTGGGACAGCCGGCCTTGGTGGCGATGGATCCTCGGTCTTCCACCCGCACGTGCACGGCTATGAGGGTGACGGCCAGCGACTGGCACCGTGAGTGGTCGCAAACGCGCCCCTGAGACGACCGGATTACATACTCACCATCGCGCCCACCGGAACCAGTCCTACGGAAGGAGGCATTGCAGCTGCGGGGAAGCAGTAGGCATGGCTTCCGAGGCGAATGGCAATGTTCTGTCAACTTACATGCTCGCATTCACGGTTGGGGCTTGACTTTGCTACCAGCGATACGCCGGCGACCTACCTTCTTCCTCTCAGCGTTTATTCAAGCCATCGAACTCGACACCGGCAAACTACCAGTCCTCGTCTTGCGGACCGCGTGAACCAGCCCGAACGGACATCGGATCCAATCGACGCCTAGCCGGACCCGACTCCCCAATTGAAACCCTCGTTCTTGCCGCTCAATGCCGTCCAATGGCTGACCAACGGAAGCAGCGCCGAATTCCCAACCCGGTAAGACAGCAACCGACGCCGTGTCCGCATCTATGGCATTGACCGTCGCGCGGGGGCTGCAATGTATCCGCGTTGCCCGACCCATCCACCGTATATTGCACCTGCTGATGTAATGCTTTATGTCACGTCTCCTATGGTCTTCCAGTCCGCCGTTGCGTCTCGGTTTCTGGGGAACCCCGTTCACGTGACCTGCGTGCATTCCGTGATCGCGACAGGTTCCAGACCCAACACGATCAGGTCAGTGACGACTATCACGTTTCACGCGAAAGCCTGCGGAGCGTTACTCCTCACCAAACACCGATCACCGAGAAACCTGCCGTCCGCAAACGTTTGCAGAGCCGTCTCTACAGGGAAGCGCGCAGCTCTGCATCATGCTTGCCGCTACACTCAGGCCAGTCCATGAACGAAACTTCCTTCACGCGCAACCTCAGGGACTTCACGTGAACGAGACTGACACGACATCGGAAGGCGCCTGGTTCCTTGTCCCCCAAGCCGCAAAAGTCCTCAGGATTACCGAATCGGCTGTTCGATACCGGATCAATCCCAAGGAGGGTCGTCAAGCCCGCCACCCGAGCCGTCGATTGGCAGGCTCAAACAGCAATGAGTGGGAAGTCTGGCTAACTCCGGCAGACGTGGCTGGCATCTCTTCACCACAGACTTCGACGGACATTGACGAAGACGAAGTAGGCACTCCAACTGATGACCCTAATACTAAACAAGTAAGTATTAGTGAATATCAAAAGATACTTGAAGAGAACACGAGTCTTCGCTACACACTGGACTTCGTGAATGGCCAGCTCATCCAAGCGCAAAGGGAACTGGGCGAGCAGACCGGCATCCAAAAATTGCTGGCTACAGCAGACCCCGAGGAACCGAGACGGCGGGAAGCTTTGCTCGAGGAACGTGCAACCAAAATCGCGGTCCTGGAGACCCGAGAACAGGCGCTTGCCGAAGAGCTCAACCGACGTGAGTCCCAGGCAGAGCGGGTCCGAACTGACCAGGAAGCTGCCTTGAGACTCGCGATTACTTCAAAGGACGAAGTAATCGGAATCCTGAAGAGCCAACTTTCCGTCAATGCCCAAGTTCCAAAGCACAGCACTGGGTTCAGCACCCTCATGACTACGACATCGGTGCTCATTTCAGCATCCATCGCAGTCGCAGCGGTCGCCTACGCCTTGGCGCGATAGGAAGGCTCCGTTCACACGGCTCGAAGACGTCGTGAGTGAACCAGAGAGTTCTTGATTGTGGCTTCACTCGCTCACACCATGAGCGATGTTCATCCCTTCAGCCATTCTCTCACCGATACACTCACTTGCTCACGCAAAGCGCGAGCTCGCAAGCGTAGGATTCCGATTCACGAAACCTGTGCCGCAATTGTGCCGCGAAAGGCATGGATCAGTGGGCCGGTACGTCCTACCCGGGAGGCGCCAGTCACTTATCGTAACCGTCTAGATCACGGCTGGGTTACAGAAAGAAGTAGGCAAAACGGTTGCGTGTCATCCGATGAAACGTTCGTCAATGTCTCGTCCAGCGATCTGTGTCTGGAGTTCGTTCCGCAACGCTTTCGTGCGGACCAGTTCACCACCTGATCTTGCGTGATTTCACGCCAAGTCAGGTGTGAATCGGGTAGTCGAGACGGACACCCCGGACATGAAACGTAGACCGGAGGTGTGAATGGTGTGACCAATGGGGTGAAGCGTTCACCGCAGCTGCTCGCGAACTGCGGGAACACGGTGGCCACGTCACGCGCTGCGGCCGCTGCCCTTGACACGGTCTCATTGGGCGACGTAATGTAGTCGGAGCAGGGTCCGGCGCCCCCACCCACGTGGGAATGAGGATCCTGAACAAAAAAAGTCCGCCTGGTGGCTCGAATCACCTAGGCGGATGGGTCGGATCGCCCCGGGTTATCAGGGGGGTTCCACGGCGACTTTACCAAGGGCTGGATTCTTGGTGCAATGGTGAGGGGACCTAGCCCCCATTCAGTTGACATAAGACTTGGCTTGGTCATACCGACCGCGGGCACCGCGAACAGGGTCGATCCCAAAAAAAGGGAATCGCAAACCGTGCCAGTCCGACCATCCATCCAACGAGCATGGTCCATAACCATGTCTTTCAGCTTTGGAGCCTTACGATCCACGTTCGTACCAAATGGTGATTCCGCTTGTTCCAGGTCCCTCGACCGCCATCGAGTCACGATTGGACGCAGCCGATGACAGTGACCTGCCTGCCTGCCGATATGGGTGGAGGCGACGGGGAAGTGACCGCTCGTGCGGTCCCCAGAGTCCCGAAAGAGGGGCGTTTACCAACCCTGACCAAAACTGCATTGCTCGAACGTCTTGGTTGGTCCCTTTCGTTGGCGAACAGCCTGTTGGGCGAACCAGACGATCGAAAGAAGGTTGCTGGCTACCGCATTCCCTTGGCATTGTTCGACCTCCGCCGCGTCGAGCAAGCTGAAGCAAGCCCGGAGTTCATAAAGGCGCAGCCAGAATTGGCCAGACGCAGAGCTGCTGCTGTGAAGGCCAAAGCGACCAAGATTGAGCGATTGACCGAGAAAACACGCGCCATGCGGATCACGGTGGTGAAACGTCCGTTCGACCGCGTACAAGAAGAGGCAATCGATCATTACAACGATCGGGAGATGGAGATGTGGTTGTCCGGACGAAGGTCCGGCGATGATCGTTCGGCTGACAAAGACAGTAACCCAGCCTTTCTCGAGCGCATCATGGTCAACTACATTCGCCATGAATTAACTGAGTACGACCGAACATTAGAAACAACCATAGGGAAGGTCGGCAAGTACTTCGTGATTCCCGAGCTATGGAACCGCGTCTTCACGCTGATTGCGGAAACGTATCCAGAGCTCGCTGATGAATGCAGGCGACAGCTCGCACGGAAGTCATCAAACGAAATTCTCGGTCAGGGGTCATTCATCCCTGACCGCTCCGGGGAGGTGAGCGGGACACCAACGATGTAACCGACTGCTGATAGAGCCCGCGCAAGCGGACCCCAACCAAGGGGGCGGAAGGCCAAAAACCAAAAAAGCCCGCCGGGTGTCGAGCCCCGAGCGGACTTTGGCCTTCCTGTTCCCAGAAAGAAAACGTTGTCAAGTGGAAAGATACCCACAGGCCACGGCGTTGTCAAGTCCCGGCGGGATGCGTGTTCCGCTCCCGGCCCCGGCCCGTCCCAAACCATCCTCCCCGATCGGGCAGTGGATGAAGTCGCCGGTCAACGGTCACCGCCATCCCCTGGTGCTGAAGCTGGCGGCATGCCTCCCGGTTGCCGATCCGCGATCTGCCGTCGAGCACGCCTATCTCGTCCGCGACCTCCTCTACGCCTGGAGCGTCGAACAGACCCCGCGTACCGGGCTGGTTGAGGACGTCGGCAGCCGCGCCCTCGCGATGCTGGTCGGATGGCGGGGCGATCCCGACGCGTTCCTCGGCGATCTCCGCCGGGTGGGCCTCGTCGACCGGTACGGCCGACTGGCCGACTGGAACTTCGTCACGGGCGCCGTGTCCCCGCAGCACGAACTCCGCCTCCAGGACATGTTCCGGCAGCGCAAGTGGCGTCAGGAGCATGACCAGCCAGCACCCTCACAGCTTGACGGAACCCATCCAGACCACACCCCTGACTGTGACACCGGTGTGACAGGGCATGTCACGGATCTGGCCGCCTTAGAAGAACGCGTGCCTGACGCGCGGTCAGAGACAGACTCCAGTAGTTCTCTCTCAGGCGCTGCGCGCCCGATGCCTCTGGCAAACGGGGACACGGAGACGACCACCAAGGCCAGGGCGACCCGGCGGTCGCGGAAGGCACCCGACGCCGTGCCAGTGGTTCCCGTTCTCCGCGCTGAGGAGATGCTTGCGTCATTGCCGGAAGCGGCCCGGCTGGTCTCGTACCGGCTCAGGTTCATGCCCGATCCGGTGGCAGCCGAGGCGATTGCCGACGCGGTCGGGTGCGACCCGGACGACCTCGATACCTGGGACGCGACCCTCAAGAGGTGGGCCACGGCGACGAAGACCGGCGGGGGCGCCTACCACCGCGGGCCCAACGCATTGCCGGCACTGCTGGAGCGGTTCAGGGACAACCGACGGACGCGACGTGACAAGCTGGACGCCATCATGCGCAAGACCGCCGAGGCTGCTGCGGTCAAAGGTGACGCGCCAGCGGCCCCGGACGGTCTCAGTCAGGTGCGTCACCTGAGCCCCCTGACCCGGGAGGCAGGCGATGATCGTCCAGTGGTCTCGATCAACACCCCTGATGCCCCGGTACCGGTGTATCCACGGTGGTTCGCGGCGTGGATGGATGGGATGACCGCCCGGGCGGATGATGCCCCCAGCCGGGGATTGATGGCGGCGGCGAAGCCCGTCACGGGCGAGGTCGGCTCCGGTGACCATGCGGTCGGGATCAGCGTGCCGTCAATCACGCTGCGGTGGTGGAAGGACCGCAAGATCGACCTACTCGCAGGCAACGTGGCAGACAGGCTTGGGCTGACGTTGACGATCACGTCGCCGGATGAGGCCGAGCAATGCCGGACCCGGCGGAGCCGGTGATTGCACCGGATATGCTGACATGCAATGCGTGGGATACGGAACGAGTGAGGAGCAATGGCATGGGAACGGACAAGGCCGAAGGCACCCTGCAAGCGGCGATACCTCCCCAGACCGCGGACGGCACCACGGCTCCGCCCCCACGCAAGACTGGCAAGAAGAAGAAACGTTCGGGAAAGCCACGGGTCTACCCCATGCCGCTGGTCAAGGTGACCAAGTGGACTGGTCAGCAAACGGAACCCCACGACCTCCATTTGAAGGAGGAATTGCTCCCGCATCTTTCTGGAATCAAGGGAATGCTAGAAGCCCGGGTGATCAGGATTGACCCGGATCACTGGGCCATCGTGACGAAATGGATGAACTGGCCGGCTTTCCAATCCGGTCGGAAGAAGACCTTGTTCAGTCCGGATGAAGTGGCCGAACGGTTCCCTGGGGTCTCGTACGTATCCGGGCTGCTTGGCAAGCCTGCCGAGCGATGGCTGGCCGAAATCGACGGCACGCACTCAGGGGAACGTCCTGCTGACACCAGTGTCACGGATACGCCGGTTGCTGGATGAAGACAATCTCGCCGGTCATCATCGGTTGACCCGTGATCCGTGGACAGGAAGGTCATCGTCCCTGTCGGATGGGCTTGGTTGCGGTCACGCGGTCACCTCCGGATGCGAAGGCTGTCCACGGACGACGTGACTGCAATGACGCTTCATTGTCCAGTCTCTGGCTCCAACGCCAAACCGTCCGCCATCACCCGCAGAGCCGCCTCAGCTTCGGCGTAGGCTTCCTCGGCACCAAGGCCCGAACCTGCCTGCCACGAGGCGCCGGCGACCCCGGTGGTCACCAGCGACCGGGCGACGGCAAGCCGTTTGTCGATGCGTGCCTGGTCGAACGGGTAGGCATGGTCGGCCCGGCCGGAGGTGCGCATGGCCGACGCGAACCCGCCAACCCGGAGTGCGGTGACCGGGTCGGCCTCCGCGATGCACGCAGCCACCTCTCCGGCGACGTCGGCATCGTCGGCCCAGTGCTCGGCGAAACGCACCCGGTAGCGCGCCACAGCCTGAATGAGCAGGTCCACCGTGCGTGGGATATTTCCCGCCATCGCTTCCACCTGCGCCAGCCAGAGCGGCGGGTTGAACACCCAGTCGGCAGGCACCGCCGCGTAGTGGGACCGGGCTGCGTCCAGGTCAGATTGGGCACGCGCCAGGTCTCCGCGCCTCCACGTCGCCGCGTCAATCCATTGCCGCGGGCCGCGGCGTCGGGCCTCACGTGCCTGGCCGTCAATGGCCACAAGGGCCCCTGGATGGTCGCCAGTGGCGATCAGGCACCACGTTTCGTCCATACCCGCAAAATTCCAATACGTTCGCGGTCTACCAAGACTCTGATTCCAGCCGTGGGAATTGTCAATCCCGCGCAACGCCTCGTTGAAATCGCCCCGCCGACGTGCCTCGAAAGCGGCTGCGATCGTGAGAGTCGCGATCATGCTGACGTCACCATGCTCGGTGGCAATCGCGAGCGCCTCCTGACGGGCTGCCGTTCCCTCGGCAACCTCACCGATCCAGACTGCATAGGTACCAACTAAGCCAAGGCTCCAGATCAGTCCACGGACGTCGCCAGTCTTCCGGTACCGCACGGCTGCCTCCCGCCCACAGGTGAGACGGAACCTCACGTCAAAACCGGTCGCCGTGGTCGGGACTAACCACAGTCCCGTCCAAGCCATCCCTGCCCCGGCATGGTCCCCAAGCGCGTCACAGGTGTCCCGCACCGCTTCCAGCAACCTTCGGCGCAGCGATGTCTCAACTGACTGGTCTGTGGCATACCCGCACCGGATCCGTGCCAATAGCCTCGGGTCCACCACCACCGTTGGCTCCAACCCCGGTGACGCCCCCTCCACATTTGCCGGATCAATCCATGCCATGCTCCGCTTCGCCCAATGGCTCCGCTCATTGCTTCGGCCATGATCCCCGAACACCTGCCGGAACGCATGGCACAGCTCCGACGCCCATGTCACCCGCTCGGTCCGCGCCTCTGCCCCCTCCCCGTCCCGCGTCTCTCCCAAGCCCCACTCGAGCGCGCTCCGGATGTTCTCCAGTTCGGCGCGCATCACCCCCATCCACCGCACCTGCTCCCGCCCCACCACCAATGGCTCGCACCGCTTTGCCAGTGCCCGGTAGTACCCAAGGTGCGTCCTTCGCACCGCATCCGCTTCCCCGTCCGCCCCCGCCA
>SHXX01000013.1 GCA_009693165.1 Chloroflexota bacterium | reverse complement strand
TGCGGATATCGTGTGCCGGCAACGGTGGCACCCAAATGGCGTTAGGCGAGGGAGAGACGCGATGTTCGACATCCTGATCACTGGTGGCACGGTCATTGATGGCACGGGTGCCCCGTCGTACAAGGCGGATGTTGCGGTACAGGGTGACCGGATCGTCGCGGTCGGAAGCCTTGACGGCGCGACTGCAGTGAAAATCGTCGATGCAACCGGGAAAGTCGTCACGCCCGGCTTCATCGACATGCATACCCACTCGGACCTGACCGTCCGTGCCGATGCGCGTGGGTGGAGCAAACTCCGCCAAGGTGTCACCACCGACGTCGTTGGCAACTGTGGCATGACCCCGTACCCGGTCGCTCACGATCCCGCCCGCGCCCAGGTCCTGCGGGAGTCGCTGTTTGCAATCGCCGGCGAGGTTCCGTGGGGGTGGGAAAGCCTGCACGGCTACCGCGAGACCCTGAACTCCCAGGGGATTGGCATCAACCTCGCGCCGCTTGTAGGCCACAGTGCGATCCGTGGTGCGGTGCTTGGTTTCGACGATCGACCGGCGACGGCTGACGAACAGGACGAGATGGGCCGCGTGCTTGCGCGCGCCCTCGATGAAGGCGCGTTTGGCCTCTCAACCGGACTGACCTTGCCACCTAGTGCCTACGGCGATACTGACGAGGTCGTGAACTTGTGCAAGACGCTTGCGCGGTATCGCGGGCGCCTCTATTGCAGCCACACGCGTGGGGACACGGCGGCAGGTCCGACGGGCATGCGCGAGGCATTCGACATCGGGCACCGCGCCGGTGTTCCGGTCCATCTCGCCCACATGGCCGTGAACGACCCGCGACGTTGGGGGTCGGCCGGTGAAGTGATGGACGAACTGGACACGGTAGCGGTTGCCGGGCTTGACGTGACGGGCGACGTCTATCCATACGCCGCATCAAGTTCCGGCTTCTCGCAATGCCTGCCCTGGTGGGCGCAGTCTGGCGGACGTCTGGAGACCGTCGCCCGCCTGAAGGACCCGGCTACCCGCGCACGTATCCGTGAAGACATGGAGGCAAACGGCCTTCTCGCCGGTTGGCCGTGGCATTGGGACCGATTGCTTATCTGTCGGGTTGAGAATCCGGAATGGGCGCATGCCGAAGGGATGAACTTCGTCGAACTCGCCGCAACCCGTGGCGTAGCCCCGATTGACGCCGCCCTTGACCTGATGCGTGACGATGAGGGTCGCATGCAGGTCATCTTCTTCTATCGGACGGAAGAGGACATGCAGGTGTTCCTCCGTCATCCCCGGATCATGGTCGGGTCGGATGGTTCGGCCCTGACCATCGGTGGGCCAACAGGTGTCGGCCGTCCCCATCCCCGGAACTATGGTGCGGCGGCACGGGTGCTTGGCCGGTACGTGCGTGATCTTGGCGTACTCTCCCTGGAAGACGCGGTGCACCGGATGAGTGGCAAGGTAGCGACGCGTCTTGGCTTGCAGGACCGTGGTTGGATCAGGACCGGTCTGGCCGCCGACCTTGCAATCCTTGATCCCGGCACGGTGACCGATCACGCAACATTCACGGACCCTCACCAGTACGCCTCTGGCATCGACACCGTGATCGTGAACGGTGCCGTGGCGATGACCGGAGGTGAACCAACCGGCGTTCACCGGGGACGTGTGTTGGCATCGTGACGACAGCCCAGCTGACTGGACCACCTGGCTCCGGGATCACGTTCGGTGCAAGCCTACGGGTCATACTGGTCGTGAAGGGGGTCCTTCTTCATCGCGGCGGCGTGCCTCCGGTCACTGTCCGCGGGCATCCCTGCCCGCTTCATCACCAACCCCACCGCCACGCTACTCCGGGAACGGCCCGAAGACCATGCCGTACTCCCAACTACCCGGGCGCAACGGAAACGGCGTGCGTGCGTGGTGGCCGGGACCCTTCGCCGGGATTGCCGTGTTCCGGTCCGCCCTGCTCGTCTCACGGGTCGCGCGGCACACCGGAGGTCAAGCCGTACGGGCAGGGATGTCCGCGGACCAGGGATCCGCTCGTTTCAGTCCCCTTGAGGGGTTTTAGGGATCTGCAGGAGCGAACTGCGAAATCCACCCGGGTGGTGTGGTTGCCCTACCCATCCCGGTTTCCTCATACCTGATGCATCGGCGTGCATCTTTTTTCGGCATGCCACTACGGAGTCACCACGCTGCAATCGTTTCCGCATCCGGTTTTCGCAACTCGCAAAACACCCCGGAAATGGCCCCGGAGTTGCGATAGGGCCCGGGAATCGGCCATTTTCGCGGTGCCTGCGGAATCCAGCCGGGTTTTCCCCCTCCCCGCGCGCAATCTGGCCTGGTGCCAGGCGCCCCGCCTTACCCCCACCGGTTCCGCAGCCGGGCACTTCCCGAGACCCCCGCTCGCCGTGCCGGGCGAGGCGACGCGCGGGCATGAAGAAATGCATAGGAATAAAAAGAACCGAAAGGACGCATTCGTTCGCGGGAACGGTGTCTGGCAAGACGACTGCACCGGGCTTGAGTGCGCGGCCGGGCAGTTGCTGTTGAAGCCGGCGACGGATCGCAGTCCGGGCCTTCCCGCATTGGGTCACCATTCGGAGGTCTTTTCCTTGATAACTAGCCGTTGGATCCTCAGATCGCCTTGCCACCGTGGTGGAAGCCACGGGATGCATTGAGCGTGATCTTGGAATCGATGGCATCGCGGAGATTGAGGCCGAGGCAACCCGCAAGCTCAATCGCGAGGGTGCACGCGACACCGATGTCGTGAGCAAGCGCAGACATCGCCGGTGCGCGTTCAGGTGCCGTGAATGCCGGGATTGGCCGTGCGATCCTCGCCCCGATGATCCCCAGTGCAACGACGAGACCGGTGGTGTCCGTTTGGTCGGTTAGGCCGATTGCAACCATTTCGGACCCGGATGGGGTCACATCATGGGCATCCTGCCCGAGGACCTCGATCCCAAGCCCCTCGCCAAGATCGAACAAGCGGATGACTACGTCCGCGAGCTCCTCGGCAAGATGTGGTCGATCAAGTGGCCGGCGTCGAACAACCTCAATCGCCTCGGCAACTTCGGTGTTCGCAAGTGCAAGCCTGGTGACGATCTCGCGCCACTCGCCGGTCCCCGTCGGCGCGGCCCAACCATTCGCGGCGTTGACCGCCCGGATCCGCGCCTGCCACGGCCGTGAGGGTCTCAGATCGGTGTCCAATGCGTGCCTCCAGGAACGTCAGGGCGGGCCGGTGCGACGTCAGTCGCCAACGTGTCCAATCGATGCGATGCGCCCGGCGATTTTCGTTCCGGATGTTCGCCAGCGTTCCGCAAGCAGACGATTGGTGAGCGCAAGGCAGCTTATTGACGACGAGACCGCGAACGCGAGGTACGCACCCATCAGTCCCCACCCTAGGTAGGTTGAGAAGATCCAGACACATGGCATCGTAACGCACCAGGTGGTCGTGACCTGGCTGACCATCGGGAAGGTCGTGTCCCCGGTCCCTCGCAGTGCCCCGGAGGTGATCATGTTGATTGCGAACACGGGTAGCGCCGGAACCAATGCGTAGAGGCCTCCGGCCGCCGCTTCCACGATCACGTCGTCAGTGGTGAAGGCGCCAGCGATCAGGCGCGCGGTGAACGCGAAGATGACGCCGATCCCGATCATCCAGGTCACGCAAAGCACCTGGGAGAAGCGAGTCACTGCGCGTACCCGATCGAAGTCTCGCGCCCCAATGGCCTGTCCCACCAGTGCGGTAGTCGCGGTCGTGAGTCCAATCACGGGTAGCCACGTGATCCCACCGGCGCTGAAGCTGATCCGCTGCGCCACGAAGACGGTTGTTCCGAGGGTGAGCAGGAGGCGTCCCATCACAAGGAACATGAATGAGATGGAAAGTTGCTCGATGACCGACGGAAGGCTCAGTCGGACGAACTGGCGAGTAAGGGCGGCTGAGGGCCTCCACCCCAAGGCCCCGACCGGAGCTAGGCGGCCAATCCGTAAACCGGCGGGTGCGGACGCCAGGGTGAGTACGGCAAGCAGGTAGGCCACGCCAACGACGCGTGAGATGTTCGCTGCGACCGGCGGACCGGCAATGCCAAGGTTCGGCATCCCCAACTCTCCGAACGCGAGGCCAAACGCGCCGACGATGTTGATCACGTTGACAAGGGCACCGGCAACCATCGGCGTGCGGCTGTTTCCGGCGCCACGCATCGCACCGCCAAGGGCGAACTGCAGGGTCAGGGGCACCATTCCCAAGAGCGATACCTGAAGGAAGATTGTGCCTATCGCTGCCACGTCGCCGGAGCCACCAAGGAAAATCATCAGGGGAGCGGCAACCAGTAGCCCGACAATGGTGAGGGTGACGCTGAGTGCGGTGCCAAGGGTAAGCCCCTGCCGGAGAGCAGTCGCCGAACCCAACGGGTCGCGACGCCCGGTCGCCTGTGCAACGAGAATGGTCGTCCCGATCCCGAAGGCACTGAGCCCGCTGAGCGCGACCATCATGATCTGGAGACCAAGCCCGGAACCTGCAAGCGATGACGACCCAAGTCGACCGATCACTGCCACGTCCACGAGGCCCACACTCGTGGCAAGCAACTGTTCAACGACCGCTGGCCACGCGAGCCGGATCACATCGCCGCGAAGCGCACGGTCACCTAGCATCGCGCCAATTGCCCACCGGTCCGGGCGGAGATCAGTCGTTGGCTGGACAGTCGAGCCACCGGCATCACGGTTCGGGTGTTCTCCACTCCGGTTGCTCCCCTATGGCGCTTCGGCCGGAACTGCATCGTGATCGCCCATGGCTATGGTCTAAGCCCGCCTGGTTGTCATTGGAACGGTGGTAGTTGATTAAGCCCGGCTTGCGGGCACGACTTGAAGGCCCGGAATGCCGGAACCGGATTGGATGGGGTCGGTCTCCGATACTCGGAAGCCGAAAGCATTTGTTTGCCCGCAAGTGTACGTGGATGCCTTCGGAACTCGCGTTAGTGACCGACCCGACCAGCCCTGCCGGACGTTGGTTTCCGTTGGTCAAGGCCAATTCGGGACGGTGGTCAAGTTGCAGGCATGACGTGGGCTTCGGACACCAGAACCGCGTTGGACCGCCAAATGCCGGTGCCGAACCGCCATCTCAATGCGATCACGTTGACGACCGATGACCCAATGAACCCCAGGAATGCACCGACAATACCGAAGCCGAGGACGTGCCCAAACAACCATGCGCACGGCAGGATGACCAGCCACTGGGTGGCAATGGAGCTCCACATCGGGAACTGCGTGTCCCCTGCCCCGCGAAGCGTACCCTGTAACACGAACTGGATGCCGGCGATTGGCAGTCCTGGGGCGAACGAGTAGAGACCCCACGCGGTCTGCGCCAAGATGTCCGGATCAGCCGTGAAGAATCCAGCAATCTGCCGGGCACCGACCACGAATATCAGCGCAGCCGCAATCATCCAACCAACCGCGAGTTGCTGGGCGAAGCGATTGACCGTGGCCACTCGATCGTAATCTTTCGCACCGATTGCCTGACCGACGAGGGCAGTGGCGGCAATCTGCAACCCCATAGCCGGTAGCCAACTGACCGACCCGGCAGTGATCGCAATCCGCTGTGCCGCAAACACTGTCGGACCCATCGACAGCAGGATGCGACCGAGGATCAGGAACATGCCGGAGAATGAAAGTTGCTCGATGACGGCGGGCAGGCTAAGCGTCAGGAAAGTGCGCCCGATGGCGAGGTTCGGCATCCATCCCGCCGTGCCTGCGGGGGCGCCGGAACCAAGGCGGATTCCCTCGGGTGCCGACCGCATGAGCAATGTGCCGAGCAGGAAAGCCACGCCAACGAACCGGGCAATATTCGCTCCCCATGCGGCGCCGGCGACACCCATTTCCGGTGCGCCCCACGCACCAAACGCAAGTGCGTAGGCGGCGGCAATGTTCACAACATTCACAAGCGCACCGCAGACCATCGGGGTGCGGCTGTCGCCGGCTCCCCGCATCGCGCCACCGATCGCGAACTGAAGGGTCAGGGGCACCATGCCAACCAATCCAACGGTCAGGAACGTGACGCCCGCCACCGCCACCTCGCCGGTCCCTCCGGCAAGCGCGACAAGCGGTTCGGTAACGAGCCATCCCACGCCCGTAAGCAGGAGACTGAACATCGTGCCGAGCACCATCCCTTGCCTCAAGGCATTGCCAGCGACTGCCGGGGTGCGCGCCCCGGTCGCTTGAGCGACCACGACCGTCGTCCCTATGCCGAAGGCACTGAGCGCACTGAACGCGATGAACATGATCTGGAGGCTCACGCCTGAGCCGGCAAGTGCCGAGGGTCCCAGCCGTCCCGTGATCGCGACGTCCGCAATCCCGACGGCAGTTGAGAGCAACTGTTCAACCACCACCGGCCACGCCAACTTGATCACATCGAGGCGGAGTTTCCGCAACGACGACCCCTTGTCGGTCGGAGGCGGCGGGTTCGGCGACTCACCAGCGCCGTTCACGTGGGTGGCGGCAGTGCTTGGGTCTGGGTCGCCTCCGGAAGCGAGTGAAACGTCATCGGTCTTGAGCGGGCTGACTGGCGCGGTGGTGGTGGGCATAAGTTCGACGGTTCTTTCGTCGGCCAGACTGTGCAAACGCCGGGCGTCATGCCCCGAGAGCATCCGGTTGCGTCGTAGGTCGAACTGAAATGGTACTCGCGAACCGACACATTCCGTGCTTCGGGCGGCAAGTCAGCAACTTTGACCCGCCGCGCAACCCGATAGACTTCCGCCATCGATGAACGTGATCCTTGATCCGTTGACCTCGGCTTTGCGACCTGCACTGGCCAATCTTGCGCAGTTCTATCAGTACGACTTCAGCGAGATTGAGAATGGGATTGTCAACCTCGCTGGCCGGTTCACGTACCTGGACTTGGGTGACCTCGAGAATCGTCTCGACGAACCCGGTGCCGACGCGTGGCTTTTCCGGGTAACTGATACGGAGTGGGGACAGGAAACCTTGGCGGGGTTTGCGATTGCGGTGCCCGCACCCGAACACCTCGGAGCGCGTGAGATCGATGAGTTCTTCGTGATGCGCCGGTACCGGCGTCTCGGCATTGGCCGTGCATCGGCTGATGCGATCCTACGGGCAACCCCGGGTCCGTGGGTCGTGCAGGGCACGCGCCACAACACCGGGGCACGTGACTTCTGGAAGCGGGTGATCGCCGGCATCGACACCGCGGAGCACTTGACGGAACACGAAACACCCGAAGTCGTGTATCCCGCATGGACCTTGCAGTTCACGATTTCCTGAACGAAGCCATCGTCCGTTGGGACGTCGATTCCCGATCACCCGTCGTACGCATAGGCGGCTGTCATCTCGAGGCAATTGACCATCCCGCCGAGGTGGGCAATCTCGTACCCGTGGGTGTTCTCGGTTGGAAATCCGAACAATCCGATCGATGGTGTCGAGCCTGACTGTTTGGCCATGCTTGCATCTGACCCGTACGAACTCAGGACGCCTCGTTGCACGTCGAACCCTAGGGTGTTTGCCAGAGCCGCGGCGCGGTTTGCAATCCGTTCGTCATACACATTGCGCCCATCGGCGTACAGGATCACTGGGCGCGCATCATTGACGATGTCGTATTCCGGCATCGCGGGAACGATTTCAACGGCAATCAAACGGTCTCCGGGAAGGGTTCGCGTTGCGAACGCCGCCGACCCGCTGCCGATCTCTTCCATGCTTGAGATGATCATGTAGGTGTCCTGCGGAGGCATCTCGTGCGCGAGGCGAACCGCAACCTCGATCAGGATCGCAACGCCTCCCTTGTCGTCGATCGCATGTCCGCACACGAAGTCCCCAAGCAGAACCGGCGACTTCCGCGACCGTGCCGGAACGATCTTGCTGCCGGTATGGACCCCGATGGCTGCAAGTTCTGAGCGTGAGCGCTTGCAGTCAACCCAGGCATTTCGCCAGATCATCGCCTCACGTCCGGCCTTGACTCGTTCGATCTGGGACTCCTCGGAGACGTGCAGCGATCCGAAACACAGGACGCCAGTGACAACCGAGCCGTCGTCAGCTAGGACATCGACCAGACCTTCCCCCCACTTGAAGGGGTACAGACCACCCATGTTCTGGACCCGAAGCCGACCGTCCGGTTCGACACGCTTGACGATGAGGCCTAACTCGTCCTTGTGTGCGGTCAGGTGGAGTGGCGCACTGTCCGAACGACCTCTGAAATGCGCGAGGATGTTCCCGGCACCGTCCTGCCACGTGCGGCTTGCGAGTGTACCGATAAGGTCGAGGATGACCGGATCGATTTCGCGTTCGCATCCGACTGGCGAGTGGCTTCGGCAAAGCAACTCCAGGGACATGACGATCGGGGCCGCGACTGATGGCCAATCACTTCGTCGTGCCGCACTGTGGGCAATCTCGTCCGTCATCGAAGTCCTCCCCGGTTCGATCATTCTTGGATGGTACTCGCGTCTCCGGTTCGGGGTGCCGGGAGGAGTGTCCTCCGTTACCCTTTCGTCGTGTCGGCATCAGCAACCCCCCTCCCACACGGACCCACGACAACGGTATTGGGCGGTGGTGCCCTCGGATTGACCGTCGCCCTCCGGCTTGCGCAGCGGGGTGAACGGGTCACCCTCGTTGAGAAGGAACCGGCCGCCGGTGGCTTGGCGTCGGGGTTCCAACCTGCACCTGACCTGCCTGGCGGTGGCCCGTTCCTCGACCGCTTCTATCACCATTTGTTCAGATCAGACACGGCCATCATCGCCCTCATCGCAGAATTGGGGCTGTCTTCAAATGTCAGGTGGGCTTCACCGGTCAACTCGGTGCTGTGGGGTGGGAAATACTGGCGGCCGTACACCGTTCCCGGACTACTGGCGTTCTCGCCACTTCCGTTCGTGGACCGCGTCAGGATGGGTGCGGTCCTCGCGTTCCTGAAGGCATGGCCGAAAGTTGGTTACTTCGAGCGCCATACCGCCGCAGCCTGGTTGAGGCGCATGATGGGAACCCGGGCTTTCGGTGTCCTGTGGGAACCGTTGCTGCGGGCAAAATTCGGTACCCGCGCCGATGACATCTCTCTGGCGTGGTTCTGGTCCCGCATCTATTGCCGGAGCTTTTCATTGGGATTTCTCGAACCCGGTTTTCAGGACCTCTATGACGCGATGGTGGGTGAAATCCGTCGCCTCGGCGGCGAGGTCCGGCTCGGAACTCATGTGGAAGGCGCGCGACCAATCGCCGGAGATCGCTGGTCGGTTTCACTTCGTGATGCCGGAGGCACTCCGCAGACCGTCGTTTCGGACAGTGTGGTGTCTACCCTTCCAGTCCGTGTCACCGCCCGCCTGATCCCGGACCTTCCAGATGCCTGGCGCCGTCGGCACGACTGGGGCGAGGCCTTCGGTGCGCACTGCCTTGTCCTTGCGCTTGACAAGCCGTTGCTGCCGGAAAACACCTACTGGCTGAACGTGAATGACAGTGGATATCCGTTCCTGGTCGTCGTTGAACACACCAATTACGTCCCGCCGTCCCGCTACGGGGGCCGGCATATCGTGTACCTCGGAAACTACCACCCGATGGACCATCCACTCTTCGGGAAGTCCCTGGAAGAAGTCCGCTCCGAGTATGTGCCGGCCATCAAGCGGATCGTCCCTTCATTCGATGAGTCATCGATCCGTGACGCGTGGGTCTTCGGTGCACCGTATGCGCAACCAATCGTGACACGGGAGTTCCCTTCCCACATCCCGCCACTCAAGGGCCCGTTGCCCGGGCTCTGGATTGGCAGCATGTTTCAGGTGTATCCGCAGGACCGTGGGCAGAACTACTCGGTCGCCTTGGCAAACCGGCTTGTGCTGGAAATGGTCAGCGAGCGACGAGGCAGCGGCTAACGGTTCGGGTTGCCGACGGACTCGGCGCATCGCCGCAGTTGCGCTATGGGTGACCCGGTGCTAGACTGATAGCACCTTAACAACTGCACTGACCGCTCTTATCCAGAGAGGTGGAGGGATACGGCCCGACGAAACCCGGCAACCACTGCGTGTGCGATCGTTCGCACGGCGCGACAGGTGCCAACTCCGGTCACCAGGCAAACGGCATCACGCCGGATGAATGTGACGAGATAAGCATGCAGACAGTAGCTGCACGTCTGTCGTACCCCGGCCTCATGTCCGGGGTTTTTTGTTCCCCCCGGGTAGTGCCTGGCGAGTTCGGTCCGTGAAGGACAAGGACAACGGTGGAGACACCGGGTATCAGGAGGGGATGAACCCCATGGTCAGTACTTTGGCGCCAGTGGTGGCGGGCCGTCCGGGTGGCAACGACGGACGGACGCGCATCAATGGTCTTGCGTGTCGCGAATGCGGTGACACCTACGAAATCGCACCCATCCACGTCTGCAGTCGTTGCTTTGGCCCGCTTGAAGTTCAGTACGACTACGAGCTCATCCGCGAGACGGTGTCGCACGAGACGATCGCACGTGGCCCGGACAACATGTGGAGGTACCGGGACTTTCTTCCCCTTGATGGACAGGGTGACACAGACTGGCGTGTAGGGTGGACCCCACTCGTCCGCGCCACCCGACTGGGCAAGGTGCTCGGCCTGAACAACCTGTGGCTCAAGAATGACGCAGTCAACCCGACCTACTCATTCAAGGACCGCGTCGTCGCCGTCGCTTCGTCAAAGGCCAAGGAATTCGGCTTCGACACCTTTGCGTGTGCCTCTACCGGAAACCTCGCCAGTGCGGTCGCCGCTGCGGGTGTCCGCCTCGGGCTCAACACGTACGTCTTCCTTCCTCAGAACACCGAACGGGCCAAGTTCCTGAACGCCCAGGTCTACGGCGCAAATGTCGTCGCCATCGACGGCACCTATGACGACGTGAACCGGCTCTGTTCCGAAATCGCCGACCAGCGCGGTTGGGCATTCTGCAATATCAACGTGCGTCCCTACTACTCCGAAGGGTCCAAGACGCTTGCGTTTGAAGTCGCCGAGCAGCTTGGCTGGGAGGTTCCCGACCACCTGGTGATCCCGATTGCATCCGGATCGCTTCTGGTGAAGATCACCAAGGGTTTCAATGAACTTGCCAAGGTCGGACTGACGAACGGCAAGTCGTTCAAGGTGTCGGGTGCCCAAGCCGATGGGTGCAACCCCGTTGCCCACGCGTTCGCGCGGAACTGGGACGCCGTCAAGCCCGTGAAATCCCCGAATACCATCGCGAAGTCGCTGGCGATCGGAAATCCGGCGGACGGTTACTACGTCCTGAAGACCACCCGGGCGACCGGTGGCAGTGTTGCGGAGGCGACCGACCATGAGATTGCCGACGGGATGCGCTTGCTAGCATCCACAGAGGGCATCTTTGCCGAGACGGCGGCGGGTGTGACCATCGCAGTCCTGAAGAAGTTGGCCGAACAGGGCAAGTTCGGGCGTGACGAACGGGTCGTCGCCTACATCACAGGAAATGGCCTCAAGACACTTGACGCCGTTGACGCCCTGCTAGGTGAGACGCCCGTCGTGCAGCCGAACCTCGACGCCTTCGAGGCCTATCTGTCCACGCGACATTGAGGTGATCGTGCGGGTGGCTGGCCACGCGGCGTCGTCACCCGCTTTCCCTCCGAACTACCCAGAATGAGGCTGATGAAATGGCTGTGAAAGTACGCATTCCAACCCCACTCCGTCCTCTCGCCGGCGGGGCGTCGGAAGTGACGCTTCAACCTGGGACGGTCAGCGAGGTACTCGCATCCCTCGAGACCGATTTTCCCGGCTTCCATGATCGTCTCCACGACGAGCGTGGTGAGATCCGTCGCTTCGTGAACATCTACGTGAACGGCGAGGACATCCGGTTCCTGGAAGGTCAGTCGACACCCGTCGCTGATCGTGATGAGGTGAGCATCGTTCCAGCGGTTGCCGGGGGATAGACGGCCAGGATTGCAACTCTCCACGCCCGCCCGCTCAACGGGTGGGCGTTTCGATTCACGGCCAGTTCGCCTTGCCGATCGTGGGGTCCTGGTTGGGACGCTATGATCCCGCCCATGCCTGAACCATCGACACCATCGACACCACCGGCCCTCGATGACCCCGCTTCCCTTTTGGTCGAAGCCTGGCATGCGCGGAGTCGGATTGACGCCCTTCCGGACCATGTAAGGCCACGCACCCGCGCTGATGGCTATGAAATCCAACGGGCAGTCGTCGCCAAGTCGGGCGAGGCCGCATTTGGTTGGAAAATTGCAGCGACAAGTGTGGCGGGGCAGCAGCACATCGGGGTTTCCGGCCCATTGGCTGGACGCATCCTGGCCAGCCGGTTCCAACCCAACGGATCCCTCGCCCCACTCCGGGGCAATGCAATGCGTGTTGCGGAGGCAGAGTTCGGTTTCCGGATCGCGCGGGACCTCCGCGGGACCTCCGCTGGCCCGTTGATGGCGGCGGAAGTGATGGCGGCCGTCGGTTTCGCATTCCCGGCAATCGAACTCCCCGATTCACGGTACCGTGACTTCGTGGTGGCCGGCGAGGCGCAACTCATCGCAGATCTTGCATGCGCGGGAATTGTGATCACAGGGCCCGAGACCGCCACTGGTTGGTCGCGTGATGGACTAGCCAACCATCGCGTTTCTGCGTATCGCAATGGAGAACTCGTCGCTGAAGGCACGGGTGCAAACGCACTCGGCGACCCATGCGTGGCGCTCGCCTGGCTTGCAAATGAATTAATCGCACACGGGAGTTTCCTCGCGGCCGGTGACATCGTGATAACTGGGACCTGCGTGGTGCCGGTGCCGCTCACTGAACACGACCACGTGACCGTCGATTTCGGCACGCTTGGTCGGGCGTCAGTCGTTCTTACGGACTGAGGCGGGTCAACTGACGTTCACGACTGGCAATACGCGTCTGGCACTCAAGCCCGGGGTTCCGGCGGACGCTATGGCTGCGGACAGGCCCTCATTCAGGCTTCCGCTCCGGTACCCCTGCAGGTCAAGCGTGACATGACGGAAGCCAATCGCCTTGAGGCGTGATGCGATTAGTACGTTGATGCCATCGCTGAAGAACTTGGGCAGGTCGGACGGTGGCACTTCAATCCGAGCCAGTTCGCCATGGTGACGGACCCGTACTTGGCGGAACCCGGCCTCGTAGAGTGCCATTTCGGCCTGATCGATCTGGGCGAGTTTCTCTGGTGTCACGCGCTCACCGTAGGGAATGCGAGATGACAGGCAGGCGAATGCAGGCTTGTCCCACGTCTCGAGTCCGAGGTGGCGCGAGATTGCACGGATTTCAAGCTTTCCAAGACCTGCCTCAAGCAGCGGCGCACGTGCGCCCATGGCCTTGGCGGCTTGCATCCCTGGTCGATAGTCGCCGGTGTCATCCATGTTTGCACCGTAGACCACTGTCGCCAGACCCTCTTCGGTCGCAACCGGAAAGATCGTCGTGAAGAGTTCCTGCTTGCAGTAGAAGCACCGGTTTGTC
The DNA here is from genome assembly GCA_009693165.1 of Chloroflexota bacterium. GTDB lineage: Bacteria > Chloroflexota > UBA11872 > UBA12225 > UBA12225 > UBA12225. The sequence continues at coordinate 24,535 of SHXX01000013.1, read as the reverse complement.
GGATTGCTTGCGTAATTCTCGTCGGCGAGTTCGTGTGTCTCGACGAGGACAAGGCGGACGCCGATATCGCGTGCAAGACGCTTCGCCTGTTGGAGTTCGTGGCTTGGGTAACTTTCGGAGACCGCAGTCGCGGCGATTGCCCGGTCACCCAACTCGTCGACGCATACCTTGAGGAGGAGCGTGCTATCAACCCCCGCCGAGAACGCCACAAGCGTACTGCCAAGTTCACGGCATATGGCACGGAGACGCGCGTACGCTTCCGCCTCGGCAGGCGACAGGTCGACGTTGGTGGCCACCGCATCTGCAACCGTTGTCATCGCGCGATCAGACCTCCGTTGGTGGGATGGTACCCCCTTCCCGGTTCCGGTGTCCCCGGACCGACCTGCTACCCTGCGCCGAAGGAGATGCTCAGGTGATCAAGCCACAACATGACGACAACCATCCCGCCGAGTACACCGAGCTCCTCACGCGCCTGGCCACGGTGCACGACCTCCACGCCGCGAGTGCGGTCCTGGGTTGGGACCAGATGACCTATCTTCCGTCGGGATCGGGAGGGCCACGGGGGAGACACCTGGCAACACTGACCCGCCTCGCTCACGAACATTTCACCGATGATCGCATCGGCGTCCTTCTCGACAAGCTTGCCCCATTCGAAGCGTCGCTTCCTGCCGACAGCGACGAGGCGTCGCTCCTGCGAGTGGCCCGGCAGGACTATGGCCGTGCGGTACGCGTCCCGGGATCATTCATGGCGACGTTTGCTGAACACCAGTCGGCCTCGTACCAGGCGTGGACCGTCGCACGACCGGCGAATGATTGGCGGACCGTCACTCCGATCCTCGAACGCACCGTCGAACTCAGCCGCGAGTACGCCGGCTTCTTCCCCCGTACCGCGCACCTCGCCGATGTCTTCGTCGATGAAGCCGAACCTGGGTTGGACGTCGCGGCCGTCCGCACGCTGTTCAGTTCCCTGCGCGCCCGTCTGGTTCCGACGGTGCGACAGATCATTGCCCAAACGCGACCGGATGACACGTTCCTCACTCGCGGGTATCCGGTGGATGCGCAGTGGGAGTTCGGTGAAATGATCGCGAGGAAACTCGGGTACGACTTCGACCGCGGGCGCCAGGATCGCGCGCCCCATCCGTTCACGACGAGTTTCAGCCGGAATGATGTCCGGATCACCACCCGGTTGTCGGAAACCGACCTTCGCTTCGGCTTGTTCGCCACGATGCACGAGGCCGGTCACGGGATGTACGAGCAGGGGATTGCCCCAGGTCTTGACGGGACCCTGCTCGGCAGTGGTGCTTCATCCGGGGTGCACGAAAGCCAGTCCCGACTTTGGGAAAACGTGGTCGGACGGAGCCGCGGGTTCTGGAAGTGGGGCTATTCCCGACTGCAGTCCACGTTTCCCGGGCAACTCGGTGATGTCAGTGCAGACCAGTTCTACCGGGCAATCAACCGGGTGGAACCGTCACTGATCCGCGTCGAGGCGGATGAGATGACCTACAACCTGCACATCATGATGCGCTTCGACTTCGAACTCGCCCTGCTTGATGGGACACTTCGGGTCGCGGACTTGCCTGACGCATGGAATGCACGGTTCAAGGAAGATCTCGGGATCACCCCTCCAAGCAACAAGGATGGATGCATGCAGGACGTTCACTGGTTCGCTTCGCCAATTGCCGGACAGTTCCAAGGCTACACGATTGGCAACGTCCTCAGTGCGCAATGCTTCGATCGGGCTTGCGAAGTACATCCCTCCATTCCGTCGGAGATCGAAAAGGGGGAGTTTGGAAGCCTACTCTCATGGCTTCATGCCAATTTGCACGCGCTTGGGCGAAAGCATGATGTCAACGAGACGGTCGTTCGGGCAACCGGCCATGCGCTCACGATTGAGCCGTACCTTGCCTACCTGAAGACGAAGTTCGGAGACCTGTACGAGCTTTCTTAGGTCCGCGGATGCGGCGGGTGACCGGCCGGGCAACCAACCAATGCCGGTCACTCAACGATCAGTCGCAATTCCTCAACACGATCACCATTGATCCGGTAGACGTGAAGTTCTGGCCCGCCTTTGCCCGCGCGGTCATTTCGCAAGCTCACCATCAACTGCAGGGCACCCGGCCACAGCGCGGCGAATTGGATATCCGTGGCCGATGGGTAGGCGCGCGATGCCGGATGAGAATGATAGAAGCCGACGTCGAGACCGTCGCGTTCGTCTCGGATTACCTGAACAAGGTCTCGGCTGTCGATCTCGAACCGGTTACGGGGGGTCGGTGAGGCATTCCGGGCTGGTGTGAGCCGGCAGATCCGGCCATCGCGCACGCCTACAAGGCCGCACACCTCGTCGGGAGCGCCCTGTCGTGCGTGCGCGATGACGGCGTCCGCGTCGGCCCGGGAAATGGCGATCATTGACATGTGCGGGCATCCTGGAACGTGATTAGTGGTGGGGCAACGTTGCCATCGGCCGAAAGCCCGTCCCGACGGGCGCGCCACCCACGCCACCGTGCAAACCCGGTTGCGCAGGGTCTACCCCAATACTCGACCCCACCCCAGGGGGTGGGAGCGGGAACAGGCACGGTACCGTCATCCGAGCGGCGCCGACGCGAATTCAGTGCCTTGCAGGAACGCGGTCGCGCTGTTCAGCAAGCTCGTGCGGAATGGGTGCCCCGCAGAACTCGTGGTAATCGATGAGTTCGGTGATTGTCGGGTTGTCTCCACACACCGGACAGTGCTTGTCACGCCGGAGCTTCAGCGTGCGGAACTCCATGGAAAGCGCGTCGAACAGAAGCAGGCGTCCGATCAACGGTTCACCGATGCCAAGGATCTGCTTGATGGTCTCAAGTGCCTGCATTGATCCCACGATGCCAGGAAGGACACCGAGGACGCCGGCTTCGGCGCAACTTGGCACCGAACCTGGAGGGGGCGGGGCGGGGAACAGGCATCGGTAGCACCCGTGTCCCGGCTTGTAGACAGTCACCTGGCCTTCGAATTGGTTTATGCCACCGTCAATCAAGGTCTTCCCAAGCAGGTATGCGGCGTCATTGGCAAGGTATCGGGCCGGGAAGTTGTCGACACCGTTGAGTACGTAGTCGTATTTCTCGAATAGCTCGAATGCATTGCTCGAGTCGAGGATCGCATTGTGTGCCTCAACCCTGATGTTCGGGTTCATGGCGTGGATGGTCTCTGCTGCACTCTCAACCTTCAATTTGCCGACATCGTCGGTGAAGTGCAGGATTTGCCTCTGGAGATTTGAGAAGTCGACGGTATCGAAGTCGACAATCCCCATCGTGCCGACGCCTGCTGCTGCGAGGTAGAGGGCGGCCGGTGAACCGAGGCCACCGGCACCGATGAGCAGCACGCGTGCCGCCATCAGCTTCCGCTGTCCGGCCGGACCGACACCGTCCAGAAGCAGATGGCGGCTGTATCGCTGGATCTGTCCGGGCGTGAAGATGTCACCGCCTGCCACCGCCGGGATGATGCTGACGTCATCGCCACCCTTGAGTGAGGTCGCCTCACCCTCAAGGTCGGATATCTCATCGCTGTTCACATAGACGTTGATGAACTTGTGCAGGGAACCGGCGTCATCGCGGAGGCGGTCACGCATGCCCGGGTAGCGGGTCTCAAGGTCGCTGAGGAGACCACCTACATTGTTGGCATCGATTTCAACGCGCGCCTGACCCCCGGTGAGTGCGCGAAATGGTGTCGGGATGTAGACGGTCACGCTCATGTTTTCGGTCCTTGTCGTACTGGTGTGCTAGAGGGGTTTGCGGTTTAATCGGTCATTGCTGGCGGGTAGTGGGTCACATTGCCACACTCAGGTAGCGTTCGCCGGTATCACAAAGGATCGTAACGACCACTTGATTTGGCTTCATCGTTCGTGCAAGTTCGACAGCGGCGTGGACGTTGGCACCCGCGCTGATACCGACCAGGAGGCCCTCTTGGCGGGCAAGCCGGCTTGACATCGCTGTGGCATCCTCGTCGGTAACGGTCCGTATCTCGTCTATCACTGTCCGGTCAAGGATTCCTGGCACGAAACTTGCGCCGATGCCCTGGATGCCGTGGGGCCGGAAGCGGCCACCGCCGAGTACCGGTGACTTGGCTGGTTCGACCGCGACGACCTTCACCCCGGATGACCCGAGAGTTGTCTTCAGGAACCGGCCAACGCCAGTGATCGTGCCTCCGGTTCCGACGCCAGCCACGAATGCGTCCACCCTTCCCGAGGCATCCGCAAGTATCTCGGGGCCGGTTGTCCGTTCGTGGACGTCAGGATTGGCCGGATTGTCGAACTGACGAGGCATGAAGTACCCGTGTTCTCCGGCAAGCTCGGTCGCGAGCCACACCGCACCACTCATTCCTTCAACCGCAGGTGTCAAGCGGACGTCGGCACCGAGGCGGGCGAGCAGACGTCGCCGTTCAATGCTCATGTCTTCGGGCATTGTCAGGATCAGCTTGTACCCCTTGATCGCACAGACAAGGGCAAGACCGATTCCAGTATTGCCGCTAGTCGGCTCGACCAGGGTAGCCCCCGGTGCAATCAACCCATCCCGCTCGGCCGCCGCAACCATGGCCAACGCGATGCGATCCTTGACGCTGCCTCCTGGGTTCCTGGATTCGAGCTTCCCGAGAACGGTTGCCCCACCTGCGTGGGTAACGCGGTTCAGGCGAACCATAGGTGTCCGGCCGATGAGTTCAAGTGCCGATGCTGCGATGGACGACGGCAACTGAGGCGATACGGTCATGACCAATCCCTTAGGGCGGAACTCGCGTGCAGGCAGTTCAGACTAAAGGAGAACGCTTGGGCAATTACGACGTTCCCAGGATCTCGGTCAGTTCTTGCCGGGCACTGACCCGACAGGCCATCGACCCTCATCGGGGGATACGGCGGTAACGGATGCATTGAGGTCGGCAAGAAGGTCGGCAAGGTCGATGCCAAGCATCGCTGCGAGCTGTCCGATCGATTCATAGGTGCTTGCCAGGCACCTAGGGCATGGCAGGCGATGAGCGACGAAGACCTTCCACGTCTCGGGGTAACCAAGAAGGACGTCCTGGATGAGCATGGTCGGGCAGACGGGGCCGTTCCCGGCCGGAACGCGCACGAACGCGCTTCGCTCACGTTCTCTTGCCGCTCGGTCTTCGACATCATCACCCGCCATGTCCTAAATGTAATACCGCGCCGGTGCCGTGAGTACCTGCTGCCGTTCCAGCAGGTCGGCCACTGTTGTCCCCCCGAGGATTCCGGTCACCGATGTCCGCACGCGTTCCCACACTTCCTGCTGCACGCGCACACTTGGCACGGCACGCGCGCCGGACCCGAGGGCATCAGTGCCGGGACCCCGTCCCCGGCTGTCGGGCATCGAAGGCAGGAACTCCTCCCCTTCCACGGCCTCGAGGATTGTGAGTAGGGTCAATTGGTCTGGAGATGCGATCAGGACGTGGCCACCACGAGGACCTCGGGTGCTTTGGACAAGTCCGGCCCTGCGCAAGAGTGTCAGGACCTGATCGAGGAACGCTTCGGATACGCCTTGGCGACGTGCGATTGCCTCACTTGGGATCGGACCCTGTCCGATGCGTTCCGCCAAGTCGAGGACTGCACGCACTCCGTAATCCGAACGCGCTGAGAGTCTCATCGTTGATAAACGAACTTTGCTTTCAAGCAAGTCTATCACGGGTTGTACCGTTCACAGCGGGCCGAAGCCTGAATTTCCGGTCAATCGTATGGCGACTACAATCGCATCCGCACCCGGGTGTCATATCGGTCAGGGTCGCGCGGAGAGGGATGTGATGAGCTCAGGTTCTATCGCGGCGTACATTGGTGTCGATATCGGCACCACCGGAGCGCGCGCGGTGGTTTTTGACCGGGATGGGCACGCGTGGCACACTTCGACGAAAACCTATCCGCTACTTGCCCCTCGCCCAGGGTGGGCCGCGCAGAACCCGGTGATAGTTTCCGATGCCACGACGGCAGTCCTTGCAGAAGCTGCCGCCTGGGCGCGCGATCAGGGGTACTCCGTTCGCGCGGTTGGGCTTTCAGCGATCCTGCATTCGGTGCTGCCGATGGACGCGAACGGTGATGCCCTCGATGATGCCCTTATCTGGGCAGATACCCGAGGTGACGAACAGGCGCGCGCCATCCGTGCGTCTTGCGACCCTATCACGCTGTATCACCGGACCGGTGGCCCGGTGCATCCCATGTACTTGCCGGCAAAGATCCGCTGGTGGCGTTCGTCGCGCCCCGACATCTTTGGAAATGCCGCGACGTTCGCCGGCATCAAGGAATATGTGCTGGGGCAATGGACTGGCGAACTCACGAGCGAGCGCTCAACTGCCAGTGGTACCGGCTTGTTTGACCTTCACACCGCGGACTGGGCTGAGGATCTCCTGGAGATCGCTGGCATCGACCGCAAGCGTGTCCCGCGGTTGGTTGAACCCACGCAGGCGGTGGATGCGCCCGTTGCCTGGAAGCGCGAGGTTGGCCTTCCGGACGACTGCCTCATCGTTGCCGGCGCCGGTGATGGCGTGCTTCAGACAATCGGGACCGGGGTTGTTTCACCCGGGCAGATGGTTGCGATGGTTGCGACCAGCGGCGCAGTCCGCGCCGTCGTTGACCGACCAGTCACCGATGTGCGTGCGCGAACCTGGTGCTACTACCTTGCGGAAGGTCGGTGGATTGCCGGCGCGGCGATAAACAACGCCGGCGTGGTCCTGGCTTGGTTGCGTGAGCAGTGGGCACAAATTGCTGGTGCCATGGGTGGGCGCGAACCGACGCTTGACGACCTCACGCATTGGGCCAGCGAGGTCGGGCCCGGGGCCGGAGGCCTGTTGTTTTTGCCGTACTTGGCTGGTGAACGTGCTCCTGGCTGGAATGCCCGTGCCCGTGGGTGCCTGTTTGGGCTCTCTCTATCGCACGATCACCGGCACATTGCTCGGGCAACACTCGAGGGCGTTGCCTACCGGATGCGAACCATTCTGGAACCGATGGAGGACGTTGCCGGACCGGCACGGGAGATCCGGATTGCCGGGGGGTTCGTGCGTTCCCCCCTCTGGATGGCGATCACGGCGTCGGTCTTGAACCGAAACCTCACTCTGGTCAATTCGCCTGAGGCGTCGTCCCTTGGTGCGGCAATCCTGGCCATGCGCGCCACCGGTGATCTTGCCTCGCTTGACGACGCACCTGCGATCGCCGATGTCGGCAGCGTTTCGCCGACTGACGGATGGTCCACGTCATATCACGAACTCTATGCACAGTATGAGTCGTTGTACGCAGTCCTGGCCCCGCACTGGGATGCCATATCCACATGGCAGGCGTCCCAACCCGCCTGAAGTCGCTCAGGGCGCCAAAGGGCCGGCGGAACGCAAGCGCCTACGTGTAGTTGTGGACTTCCCACGGTCGGATGAGGCGAAGCGCACTCACGATGGCGCTAGTTGCTGGCGACCGATTCAGGGTGTAGAAGTGGATGCCTGGCGCACCGTGGCGAAGGAGTTCATCGGCCTGAAGGGCAGTGAACGCCACGGCAAGTTCCACGACTGCATCCGGGTCCGTGGCACGTGCCTGGACCTCACGCATCAGTGACGCCGGGAACGAGGCGCCCGACATCTTGGCGATACGCGGGATGCTCTCGGCGTTGACCACTGGCATCAGCCCGGGAATGATTGGAACCTCGATGCCGAACATTCGAGCCCGCTCGACAAAGTGGAAGTACGCCTCGTTGTCGTAGAACAACTGGGTCACGAGGAACTTGGCACCTGCCTTCACCTTCTTGAAGAGGTGCTCCAAATCCAGATCGGCATCCTGGCGCTTGCCGGTATTGCCCTCGAAATGCCCCTCCGGATAGCAGGCTCCACCGATCGAGAAGTCGTAATTTTCGTTGATGAACTGGATCAGGTCGCTGGCATGGGCGAACCCGTCTGGCGCTGGTTGGAAATCCTTGGTGCCCTTGGGCGGATCTCCACGGAGAGCCATGACATTCTCGACCCCATGGGAAGCAAGCGTGTCGAGGGTCTCCCGAATTTCGTCTCGGGATGCGCCGACGCACGTCAAGTGCGCCATCGCCTCGATGCCGAACTCTTCCTTTATACGGTTGACAGTGTCGATTGTGAGGGCACGTGTGCTGCCTCCGGCACCGTAGGTCACGGAGACGTAGGCAGGGGCTAGGGGTCCCAGGCGCCTGACGGTCTCAAGCAATTGCCGTTGCTGCTCCTCGGTCTTCGGTGGGAAGAACTCGAACGAGAAGACCGGATGTGTCGTGTGCAGGATGTCGTGGATTTTCATGCGCCCCCCGCATATCGCGCTGTGATCTCCGAAACGGTTTATGGTTCCTTCGGCCGACCATCATAGTGTGTCCGCTTGGGCTTTTGAAGCATCGCAATCGTCAGCAGTGGTTGGTTCCGTGGAATTTCACGGAAAAGTCACGTTTCTTCTCAACCTTCATCTCGCGTCTGCCGGATTGCACCGGCAACGCTTCCGATTACCACCGCCCCAACCGCTGCGACGATGAAGACGAGCGCGCCAAGCAGCACATGGCGTGTCTTTTCGCCGAACAGGCTCTTCCAGAAGTCAACAGACTGCCCGAAGACCAGATCAACGAATGCCAGGGACTCTGGACCTGCCGAGGTGCTTGTCGCGGAACCCGTTCCACTCCCTGCCCGCGGTGCCGCACTCCCTGATGGTGGGGCTCCTCCGGCACGTGGTGTGGGGTTCGCCGTATTCGGTTTCTGCGGCAACCCGAGGCGAAGCGAGTTCTTCCACTTCGTCTCGAACTGGTCGAGTGTATTCCCGAGCCCCTTCTTGAGCGCATCGTCGACGGTGTTGCCCTCCTTGAAGGCGTCGAACATTGCCCGGATCTTTTCGGGCGGATACGCCCCCGCCATGTACTTGAACGCAGAGAGGCTCTCTTCCAGTGCGAGCGCGCGTTCACGGTCCGCGGTCGGCATGTTGCCGGCGAGCGTCTTAAGGGCAAGAAGGCGGTTGTTCTGAGCGAAATCCGTCAGGACCTTCTGGTTTTCGGCCGGGACATCCTCGCCAGCGACGTACCGGCTAAAACCCACCGAAAGCCATCTTGGTGGCGGCGAGAACGGGTTCGTCGTCTTCTGGTCGAAGACTGTCCTAGCAATCTCACGGCGCAGGGCCAAGAGCGCCTCGGTTGTGTTCGGTTCCGCATACAAGACGTAGACGCGCGCCATCCCTGCGCCGACGGCGTATTCGAGGGAGCGCCCACTTGTGGCAACGGCACTCGCGTAGTCAGGGGCACGTACATACGCGTACAAGCTGATCGGACGGTCAGGCACCAGCCCGAATTCCTGTTCCATCCGGCGAAGGGTTTTGGTGGCCTCATCGAGAATGGTCTGTCCAGTGTTCGCATCGGTGCTGTGCCAGTGCGCAGTCACCTTCCCGGACTTGACCTCGCGCCAGTCGAACCGCGTGTCGTTGTACGTCACCGACTGTTCAGGGGTCGTTATCTTCGCTCCAGACTTCGTTTCAATCTGGAATTGGTACCTGACCTCTGCACCAGGAAGAAGGACGCCACTTACTCGCCACCGGTACAGGGCCGACACGACGGCACCCGGTTGGAACGACGGCACTCCCGTGTTCTGTACGGCAGATTCATCGACACGGTACAGGAGAAGCACAGAGGTAAGAGGGTCATCCGCCCGGACGCTGCGCGCCCTGACAAGGAACCGGATTTCATTCCCGAAATCAACTTCGGCCAGCGCAGGATCGGAATCGACCACGCTATCTGCGTGCGCAACCGGCACACCGAACCCGTAGCCAAAGTAGTCATTTCCCGGCCCATATAATGCAATCAGGGCGAGAACCGATATCATGCGGTAAATCTGGGACGCAAAGGCATTCCAGCTACAAGAGACAGACCGGCGCTCAAGGAGAATGCCCCCAATCGAAGCACACATCGCTCGTAGTAGATACTGGATGTGCGCCATTGTAGGCATCTCCGAGCTCCGGCCAATCGGGGTTCAGGGGCGTTGGCTGAAGCATTCAGCAAGGGATGCTCCGAAACGTCCCGGATGTCTCGACTAGTATTATGCCGTTGCAAGTGAAAGTCTGCGTTGGGATGGACGTCAACCGTCTTCGTCGCCTGGTTATCGCGGTTCTGGCCAGTTCGGTCATGTCGATCAGCTTTTCTGGGACCGTTGGCGCTGAGGGCTGGTGGGCTCAGACGATCCGTCCAGCAGAGTTCTGGTCGGGTCCTGACGCGACGGCCCGCCTGTTCGGACAGCTCCCGCGCGGCACCTATGTCCTTGTAGTCAACGCTGAACCTGAGACCGGCAATACCCGCCTATTTGCTCGTGAGGCTGGAGAGCAGAACTTCGGGTACATCGAAGCCGTGACGCTGAACCCGACGGAAGCGCCGCCCGGCGAGGCACCGGTTTCGGCCTCATCAGCGAATGCATTTCGCCCATTCTGGGCTGCAACCCTCGAAGTCACCGAACTCCTGATTGGCAGGAAGAACGGTTCCGGGTTGGTCGCGACCTTGCCCCAGTTCACGAAGATCATGGTCCTGGGTGATCCGGGAGACGGACACTACTACATCCAGGACGCCCGCACTGCACGCGTTGGATACATCGATGGGTCAAAAGTCGGCCCAAGCCAGGCGCCGACCCCAGAGGATGAGGTGATCTGGTCGTCGCCTGCGTTCGCGACGATTCCCGACGGCCATCGACCATGGTGGGTTGAGGCGAGCCGTGCGACGAATCTCTGGAGTGCGGTTACCGATGGGGTCAGTTTCGGCCCGGTTAAGGTCGGTGATCGGTTTCTGGTGATGGCACCTCAGGTCGGCACTCGCCTCACGATATTTAACCCGGTAACCCGCAATTTCGCCTACATCGACAACGATACGGTCTCGAAAAGTGGCGCGCCAAAGCCGGCTGCCGTGGAGGTTGGCGGATGGGTCGGGATCGTTTCCGGAGAACGCACGAACCTTCGGCAGGAACCGCACACCGTCATGGCGGCGGCGGGTCAGGTCCTCCGCGGTGATGAGGTCACGATTTCCTCATGGGTTGAGGGCGAAGAGCTCGAAGGAGACAACCGGACCTGGGCAAGGGTCATGGGTGTTCGTCGAAAGGCGAGCGACGGCACCTGGGTGGATCTTCCCCTTGGAGACATCTCACCTGAGAGATACATTTACTCTGGCCTTCTGGTTCCAAAGGTCGTCACCGAAGCACCAGTTCCGCCAACCATGTCACTCGGCCAGAATGGTGCCAAGTGGGTAGACGTCAACATCACGCAACAGGTCTTTGTGGCCTACGAAGGTGCGACACGGGTGTACATGGCGGCCGTCACAAGTGGGCGGCCCGGCTGGTCGACACCACTGGGCGTATACAAGGTGCTCCGACGCGTCGAGAACGAGACGATGCTTGGCAGCACGTTGCTGCGACTTGACAGTGGAGAGGTTCCAGACTACAAGCTCGAGAACGTGAAGTGGACCCAATACTTCACGAATGGTGGCGCTGCCTTGCACACGAACTACTGGCGCAGTCCGGTGCTCTTTGGCATTCCGAGTAGTCACGGATGCCTCGGCATGCTTGAGCGTAACGCTAAGTGGCTTTGGGACTGGGCGAACGTAGGCACCCCGATCAACATCCACAACTAGGACGCTTGATGCGGATTTGGTAACCGCCGTTGGCGGGTGCCGTAGGCAATGTGCCGATCAACGTTTGAGCCGCGGTTGGGATTGGTTACCGAGCCTTCTTCATCTGGTTTCCCATGGTTTCCGATTCACGTTCAATTTGTCTCGAACCACGGCGGGTCGTTTCCAGTGGACCTTGCAAGCACGCAACCGCGTAGACCTCGCACGGTGATTGCCGGACTCGCAATGGCTGCCCGTACGGCCGACAAGGCGCGGGCAGCGAACGACGGCACCCTCGGCACCTTCAAATACAACTGCTCAATGGACAACAAGATGTTTGCATTCGCCGGGATTGACGCGAGTGAAAGGCATTTGGCCGCTATCAGCACCGCGGACGACCGTGGCGCCGAGGCATTGCTACTCCGCAAACTTGCCGGCAAACCGGATGACGAAGCGGCCGGGTACAACAGTGTCATCCTCGAGTGGGCGGTAAATCCGAATGGTGGCAACTGCTAAATCCGTCTGACAGGGCCTCGGCAACATCCTTTCAGTCAGCTCCGTCATGACCGGGGCCGCCATCGTGGTTGCCGTGGTATCGACGGTCAATCAAAGGACGCACATGCAAGTGCGATTCCGACTGCACCATCGCCGGAACTGGCCCACCCCAAGACGCTAGACCGATAGGCCTACATGAGGTCAGAGCCAGTCGTATGAAGTCGGGAGTGGATTTCAGGCGCGGCGGAGTTCAGACCGGCCTGCACCCTCCTCACGCCAAAGACCGACCAAAGCGTCGCGTGACGCATGCCACACTCCCGCACCATCGGCATCGGATGGACGGGGGTACTCCCAAAGGTGATCCATCAGTGCGCCAACGATGGTCTGGCGCAGCCACCTGGGCGCAGGTGCACCAGTGTTCAGGCACGCGACAAGCGCCTCCCCAAGTGCATCGACGCGACCGGCAATGAACTGGTCACGCGCGCGCCACCGTCTAGCGGTTGCGAGGAGGTCTAGGACCACCCAGGCAGTCAGTCGGTCAGGGGGCGGTTCGGGGAATGGACCAACCCGATCCGGGCTTAGGTTCTCAATCGACGGTTCGGACATGGCACCGGAGGCTATCACAGTCGGTGTCACCGGCCGACCGGATGGGGAGATGGCGCCCGTACCATTATGTGTGAACGGCACGGCAAGCCGCGCCCGAAGGATGACCAATGGCCGCGCAGACCTCACAGGCATCTGCCTCCGTGCCCAATGTCGGCAATTCTGATGGCTCCTCCTTTCCGGTTCGCCATCTGCCGCTACTTGCCCTCATGACGGTGGCCCATGCCACCGTCGATACCTATGCCACGATGATCCTGCCGCTTCTTCCGTTCTGGCAGGTCAAGTTCGGTCTCAGTTACGGCGTCGCAGGGCTTATCGCCGCGATTTCTAGTCTGACCGGATCGGTTGCGCAACCGATCGTCGGGATCATCACGGACCGAGGCCGAGACCCCCGCTGGGTCGCACTTTCAACCCTCATTGCAGCCGTCGGAACAAGCATGATTGGCATCGCGCCAACCTACCCGACCTTCCTCGCGTGTGTAGTCCTTGGTGGGCTGGGGACAAGTGGCTTCCACCCACAGGGCTACAAGATTGTCGGTTCGTACTCAGGGACGAAACAGGCACTGGCCACTTCTTGGTTCCTCGTCGGAGGGAACGTTGGAGTCGCGATGGGGCCGCTTCTCGGGACGTTCTTCGTCGTCACCTACGGGACCGCTGGAACACTCGGCGTGCTCCCATTCGGCATCATCATTGCCGGGGCACTTTGGTATGCGCTGCCCAAGTGGACCGCAATGCCCGTGGATGAGTTCGGTGTCAGGACCGTACCAGCACCTCCGGCACCACCACCCGCGGAAATTGCGGTTCTGAGCCGCCCACGGAGGTTCATTGCCCTGGGGTTCCTGATTGCCGTCGTTGCGGTCCGGTCGACGATTTCAAGCAGCCTTAACAGTTACATTCCGCTCTACTTCGTGCGTGATGCCCACGTATCCGAGGCATTCGCCAGCCAGGTTCTTTCGATCATGCTGCTCATCGGCGCTGGGGCGACCCTGCTGGGCGGGTTCCTTGCTGACAGGTTTGGCAGGCTTCGTGTACTTGCTGCCACGCTTGCAGGCATCCCACCATGCCTAATCGGGTTCCTCCTGCTGCCGGCAGCCAGCCCAGTCGCAATCGCGTTGCTCTGGGCCGCAGGCGCACTGGTCACGGCTGGTTTCTCGATTACCGTGGTCCTGGCTCAGGAACTTTGGTTCGAGCGACGCGCACTCGCATCGGGCCTGATCGTCGGGTTTGCATTTGGTGCCGGAGGCCTGTTCGTGCCCGCGGTCGGTTCAGTTGCGGACGTAATGGGGTTGAGAGCCGCCATATACGTACTGGCCGGGCTGCCAGTCATCGTGCTGGCGTTAACCGGGATCGTGGCTTGGCTACTGGCGCCGGGTGCCAGAAGGGCACAGCAATCACTAGCCTGACCGATCAACCTGTCAGGTGCCGTTGGCTAGGATTTCTCCAGCCACCAGGGGGTGCTTGAAGGAAGCCGCCTGGCGGGCACCGGGCGTCGTTCGGAAGCGCGCACCGAACCGCCCAACCGTTCGCCCCAGCGGACCGCAGCGTCCAACGTGCGAAGTCCCCAAGCAACCCGCTGTTCGCCCCGGTAGAGGTCAAAGACACGCTGCGCTGGCAGCGTACGTTCATCGGTTCGAACCCGGAGCGAAAAGCCGGTTGGCAGTACGATGGTTTCGTCTGTGGCGGTGTCGTCGGCAATCTCTCGCGCGACCATGACTTCGCCTCCAATTCGCTGTCCCGCGAACTGCCGCTCTACATTCGAACGATGTTCTAGAACAGACGTTCCTATCTTAGCACCCGGCGGCGCGCGGCCGCAACTGACGCCGCCGATTGGGCTTCACTTTAGGGTGAATGCGGCCGTCAACGGATTAGTGACATGCATGATCGTGTTGTGTCTGCCGCAAGCGGAAGGACCGGGCGGCGTCAAGCGTTGGTCTGGCTTAGGGGGCGAGTGACACCCAAGCCGGACCCGTTTCCGAGGACCAACTTCCCCCGGGTCGCGGTCACGCCTGTGAATGGGTCGCTGGCAAGTAGCAGGTTCCCGTCTAAGTCGGCGTAGTCAAGAAGAGGCAGCAACTGTGCCGCTGCACTGATTGCCAGGCTGCTTTCGATGAGGCACCCACACATTACCCGGAGGTGATTTGACCGAGCAACCTCGATGAGGCGCCTCGCCCGCCTGAGACCACCGCACTTCATCAACTTGATGTTGATGCCATCCACGGCGCCGACGAGGCCCGCGATGTCTTCCTCGGTCGCACAACTCTCATCAGCAATCAACGCCACGTCGGATCGTTCCCTGATAAAACGAAGGCCGGCGATGTCAGCGGACGCACATGGCTGCTCGCAGAACTCAATGCCGAACTGCGCCAATTGATGAAGCCGCGATATGGCTTCGCGCGGTGTCCACGCTCCATTGGCATCGATAATGAGGCGGACCGATGGTGCGGCCTCGCGGACGGCGCTGACACATCGGATGTCATCGGCCGTGCCAACTTTCAGCTTGATCAATGGCCAACCAGCCTCCGCGAGGGCACGCGCACGGTTTCCCATCGCTTCAGGCGTGTCAATGCCGATCGAATAACTGGTCACCGGCCCCTGCGACCCATCAAGTCCCCACGCCTGCCAGATCGGGCGTCCGAGGATCTTGCCCCAGAGATCGTGCAGTGCCATGTCGACCGCTGCCTTGGCCCCGGTGTTATGCCGGATCCGGCCTTCAATCCTGTCAAGGATTGCGTCGATCGCGAATGGGTCGTCGCCCAGTAGCAAGGCAAACTCATCAAGGCAGGCGGTCACGGTTCCGCGAAGTTCGCCGTAGTATGCATATGGAGCCGCCTCACCGAGACCCGCCCACACGCGACCGGTCGGGTCAACCCATGAGAGACGGACCAGGATATTTTCGGCCCGTGTGCGACTTCCGCGACTGATCCGCCAGACACCGGCAAGCGCAAGATCCAAGGGTTCATGGGTGAGTGTGATGTCGGTCATGATGATTGGAAGCATACGACCCCGGCGGCCGTCACGAACCGCGTGCCATTGCCTCAACGATCGCTCGTGGAACTCCGGTGGTGACCGGTGTCCGCGGCAAGTACCCGAGCGCAGCCTGAGCGCGCGTGATGTCGGCCACGTACCAGGTGACCTCCCCTGGACGAGACGGTTCCACGCGGATGTCAGGTGTAAGGTTGCGCGTCGCAGCGATCAGGTTGACGACGCCAAGAAGGCTGTGACCGGTGCCATGCGCCAAGTTGAAGGTTGATGCCGTGACCTCGGGGTCACCATCGACCAGGCGATGCAGGCACCGGACGAGACCATCGATAGCGTCGTCAATGTACGTGAAGTCCAAGGTCTTTTCGGCGCCAAACACGGTGACCGGCTTTCCAGACCGGATCCGGTCATTGAACACCCATATGGCACGTTCGAGGCGCAAGAGGTCATCGTCATAGCGACCGTAGACGTTGCTGAACCGAATGATGGCGTACGGCAGTCCGTAGCATCGGAAGTAGCTTGAGGCCAACGCCTCGCCCGCAAGCTTCATTGCGGCGTACGGGCTTGGTGAGGATCGGAAATCGGCCTCAGCCTCAGAGACCGGGTTGTCTCGCCGGCCAAGGTTGCCATAGACCTCTCGCGACGAAGCCAGGATTACCGGGACGGCGTTCATCCGGGCAAACTCAAGGGCATTCGTCACCATCGCGTGGTTCTCCAAAGCACCACGCGGACGTTCGACCAGTGCGTGCACCTTCGCATGGGCAGCCAAGTGGACGATTGCGTCTACCGTGCCGACCTCCACACCACCCAGTACACCAACGCCGGGATGGGAATCCGTGGTGAGGTCGGCAAGGTGGGTCGGAAATGCATGACTCCAAGTATTCGGACGCACATCAATGCCGACGACCTCATGGCCCCCGCTGACGAGCGTGATGCCAAGGTTCGTGCCAATCTGGCCCGAGGATCCGGTGATCAGTACCCGCACCTTCCCGTGTCCTGTTCACCCGACCATTTGCCGTCGCGCCATCGAGGCTAGACGATGACGAATGAGAGGGTCACGATGACCGCAACCATCACGACTGCCAGAATGCCAATCCTGAGCAAATCTGAGCGAATGTGGCCATACGTTGTCGAGGCAAGTTCAAGCTGGCTCGGGCCAGATCGGGAACTCTGCCCTCTGGAAGCTGATCGAGGCGCCACAGAGTTGCGGGAAACGACGGCGCGCCGTTCAGCCACGCTCACCCCCACTCGCTGTGAAAGCTCCTTGCGGGTCGCCTCCGGACGACCGACAGGTCGCGGCGCGGGCTTCGTCGTCACTTTCTCGGTACCAGGTCCATCCGGCATGTCACCTGTGGACTGGTCAATGGACGCTTCGGAACGGGGGGGGCCGCGACGTCCGGCGGGACGCTGCCTGCCACCTGGTAATCGACGTGTCGTGTTGGGCATCGCGAACGGAGTGTAGCACCGGACACCGATGCGCGTACTCCGTGGATAGTCAGTTGGTCACTTCTGACCCATCTATACTGCGACGTGGAAACGGTTGGATCTCAGACTTTCCTTCGAGAAACCTACGATCTGGTAATCGCTGGTGCCAGCTTTGCCGGACTTGTAGCAGCACGCGAAGCAGCAAGGCTTGGCGCGTCAGTTCTCGTAATCGATGTGCAGGCAATCGGTGCCGGCCAGACTTCCGCGTGTGCAACGACACTCAGCGCTCTTCAAATGCTCGGGATGACCGCGGCGGTTCAACAGGTTCATCGGGAGATGGTCATCCACCTTGAACCGGCTTCCGGTCGCCGGAGCGACCCACTCTCGTTCCGCCTCCCGTATCCGTTTGCGACGTTCGACTACGGCAAGTTGTGCCGCAACCTCGCCGTGGACTGCATGGCGGATGGTGTGGAATTTGCACGGGCGCGGGTAACTGGCTACCAGGCATCCCAAGTTGTCACCGATCGCGGTCGTGTCAGTGGAACATGCACCATTGACGCTGCAGGATGGCGTGCACCACTTGCATCCTCGATCGCTCCGACCCATGTCCGACGTGATCACTTGAGTTGTGGACTCGAAGTCGAAGTTCAGCAACCGGGTCATTCGCCCGCATCTGGCCTGCACTTCTGGGCCGGGCACGGAACGGTCTGGCCAGGCTACGCGTGGGCCTTTCCGGCGGGGGCCGTAACCCGCCTGGGCGTTCTAGCATTCCCCGAGGCCGGTCGATACTTCCCGACACACAGGCCCTCGGCAAGCGTCACCACCGGCGCGGTTGCAACAGGTGTAAGCGGGGGGTCTTCGCACTGCCCTTGACCACTTCATGGATGGTCCCGGCGCCGACTTCTGGTCTCCTGATGGAGGACCGCCATGGCGACCTTCTTCCAGTTCACCCTCGGCGGGAAGGCACCTGCATGGTGGTTTCATCCCTTGTTCGCCTCGGCAGCCGGTGGTCGGGGACATCATGTGCGTCGGCGATGCGGCCGGTCACTGCTTCGGCCTCACTGCCGAGGGAATCCGCGCGGCGATGACTTTTGCAATTCGTGCAGGTCAACTTGCAGGTGGTGTCGCATCGGGTCGATGGTCCACGTCCGACGCAAGGACCATGTACCGGCGTTTCGCAACCATGCGCCGGCCGTACTTCATCCTGCTGAATTGGTTGCAGAAGTGGCTTTCGTCACTCGGGGATACTGGCATCCGCGTGTACAGCGAAGCGGCGCGGCCGGGACCGGTCTTCTGGTTCCTAATGGCCCAATACAGGTGGGCCGCGGACCCCGTCCCGCTCCTGCGACATCCGGCCTGAAAAGCGGTTGGCCCACCCACCCAGGACGGGTAGGCGGGCCAACAGTTGCCAGTGATGTGGACTGACCGGGCGACTAGATGCTCGGCTCGTCAAGAATCTTCTGGAGTTGCTCGTTCATCTGCTTCATGTACGCTGGTGTCGGTTCGGCCTTCAGGTCAGCGACATCGTTCATGTACTTGTTGAGGATTTCCTGATAGGCACCCGGTTGGGTCAACCGCAAGTTGCCCGGGTAGGTGAAACCTTCAGGCTGATCGATGTTGTCGCAGTTGGCCTTCATCGCGGTCTTCGGGAACCGGGGATCGTTCAGAAGCTGGTCTGAGCAATAGACGTCCTTGCGGAAGCCGGGTGTGAGTGAACCAGTTGGCTGGAGCGCCAAATTGACCCCCGCATCCTTGCTCGTGAGCGCCTTGAGCAATTCCCAGGCGGCATCCTTGTTCTTCGACGCCGCATTGATCTGCTGGGTGTCGATTGACAGGAACCCGCCACGTCGACCAGTTGGTCCCTTGGGCGAGATGTCGAAGGTCCACTCGAAGTTCTTGCCCGCAGCGTTGTTGACGGCGCCGCGCTCACCGGCCAGGCGACCGAAGTAGAAGGCCATCTTGCCTTCACCGAATTCCTTGGCACCATAGGTGCGTGGGGAGAACACCTTCGCCTTGATGTTGTCGTAGAACCACTTCACCATCTGGACGGCCGGGGCCGAGTCCATCATGGACTTCTTGCCCGGACCATTCCCGGGATCCAGGACCTCTCCATTGAACCGGCGCACGTTGCCAACCGCCGCCTCGAAACTGCCCCAGGAATACCCAACCGGGTAGAACTCCTCGGGCCACGATGCTGACTGCTTGACCTTCTTGGCCGCCTCGATCATCTGGTCGAGTGTCCAGTCTGGGGTGGGTTCTGCGATGCTCGCCTTCTTGAGCATGTCGCGGTTCCAGTACATGAACATCCACGCCACCTGCCCGCGTACCGGGAGGCCGAAGACCTTGCCATCGATGACCTTGAGTGCGTCCTGAGCGCGCTGTGGCCAGTCTGTCAGTTTGGTTTCGGAGTCCTTGGCCAAGTAGCTGTCGATCGCGACCGCAAGGTTCTTCTTGGCGTATTCCTGGTACTTGATCTGCGACTGATGCGCGTAGTGGATGTCTCCGATGGTCCCACCGGCCATCAGGGTTTCCTGCTTGACATACAACTCCCCGCCCGGGAAGCCTTCGTACACTGCCTTGAACTTGCCCTCGAACTTCTTGTTGAAGGCTTCAACGTTCTTGGCATAGCCATCGATTTCGGCGTCCGCACGGGCATGGGTGCGCAGTTCGATCACCTTGGCGGCGGCTGCCGGCGCGGGTGCCGCGGTAGGCGCTGCGGCCGCCGCCGCTGCCGTCGGTGCCGCTGCCGGTGCTTTGGTCGGTTCCGCCTTCGCCGGTGCGGCCGGCGCCGCGGGCGCGGATTCTCCCCCGCAGGCGGCCAGCAGGCCTCCGGCGAACAGGATTGCCCCGTTCAGGACGATTGACCGGCGTGAAATGCCGGAAATTCCCATCTTCATTCCATCCCCCTTGCTCTGCCTTGCACTCACTGACACGAACCCATCATCCTACCGGTCCGCACCCAAGGACCCGAATAATCGCGTGACGTTACCACGATGTTGCAGGTTGGTTGCAAGATCAACCGGCCGACGATTGCCCTTGCGGTCACAGGATCCCGTACTTGGCGTAGACCTCGCCGATGGTCATCCCTGACAGCAGCGCATCGCGGGTCCGGTTTTCGCCTTCGACCTTTTCGAGTGCAAGTCGGATTGCATCTTCCTCAACATGCCTTGGCACGACGATCACTCCATCGACGTCCGCCATGATCAGGTCTCCTTCATGAACGAGCACATCCCCGCATGAGACCGGCGTGCCGTACTCCACCACCACCGACCGTCCGGCTGAATCGACTGGCTTCATGCCTGCTGCGAACACCGGAAATGCCATCTCACGGATCTGTCGAACGTCGCGAACATAGCCGTCGATCACGGCACCGGTGGCACCACGTCCCCGTGCGGCGGTTGAAAGCAGTTCACCCCACAGGCACGTCCGCGTTGACGGTCCCGTCGCGCCAATGAGGACATCGCCTGGCTTGAGTGAATCGACGGCGTCGATTTCCATCCGGTAGGGATCGGGGCGCACCTCGAAGATGTCGACGGTGAGTAAGGTGTGGGCGCGCCCCACCACTGTTGCGCCGTCCCACACGGGACGAACCCGCGCGTCCATGGCCTGATTGCGAAACCCCAGGCTGTCGACCACGTCAGACAGAACGGCGGTGTAGAGGCGGGACGCCACCAAATCGAGGCGTTCCTGGTCGTGCTTGGGCAGTGCGGGCATGTTCGTTTCTCCCAGTGTGCGGGACGCCAATTGCGCTTTGACCTCGGCGGCGCGATTATAGTCGCGTGTCGCGCACCCCGGTGGGCGGTGTAACCGGGCATCGCGCCGGTGCCGGATACTGCTAGGCAGGCTGTCGCACGAATTGGGAAGGACCGAGAACCCTCATGGCAGAAGAGATGTACCGGAACGTGGACGCCCATGGACTGGAGAAACTGGTTAGCGCGCTGTTCGTTCACGCCGGCCTCACCGAACATGACGCCGCCTTCATGGGCGAGTGCCTCACCTATGCGGACCGGCGGGGCATCCACTCGCACGGTGTGCGTTGGGCACCCCGCTACGCCGCGAGCCTTGCCGCAGGTCACCTGAACGCCAAGGCCGTCGCCAAGGTGGTGCTGGAACGCGGTGCAACCGCAATCGTCGACGGTGACCGCGGCGTCGGCCACATTGCCGTCAAGTTCGCCATGGACATCGCCATCCGCAAGGCGAAGGAGTTCGGCAACGCGACCGTTGGGATACGCAACAACAGCCACTGCGGTGCCGTCGCCTATTACGCCCAACAGGCCGCGGATGCCGGGTGCATCGGCTTTGCCGCAACCACCGGCGGCACGATGATTGCCCCCTGGGGTGGTCTGGACCGGCGCGTTGGCCTCAACCCGATTTCATGGGCTGCGCCTACCGGCAAGGGCTTCACCTACAACCTGGACATGGCACCAAGCATTGTCGCCGGGTCGAAGATTGAGATGGCGCGGGACCGAGGCGAACCCATCGCTACCGACTGGGCGTACGACGCCGAGGGCAACCCCACCACAGACCCCCTTGCCGTCCTGAGCCACGGCGGCACGCTCGCACCGGTTGGCGGCTACAAGGGAGTTGGTCTCGGCGTCGCTGCCGACATCCTCTGCTCGGTCCTCTCCGGCGGTCGATATGGCGAAGGTGAGGAGCCAAACCACGGTGGCGGAATGATCGTGCAGGCGATCGACATCGAACATTTCCAGCCACTTGCAGAGTTCACTGGCCGGATGGACCGCTTGGTGGATTGGTTCAAGAGCAGCCGGGTGAAGGACGGTGTCGACGGCGTCTACCTGCCGGGCGAACTGGAGGCCGGGCGGAACGCGGTGCGTTCGCATTCGGGCATCCCGTTGGATATCCCGACCCGAAGCGCGCTTCACAAGGCTGCCGAAACCGCCGGAGTCGCCTACGACATCGAACTGTAGCCACCAACCGGTCAGGTAACCCGGCCTCGAAACGTCAGACGCCCCGGTTCCGCATCGTGCGCGGGGCAGGGGCGTCTCCCGGGACCTGGGGTTGCCAGGCTGGTCCGGGGGCGATGGTCAGGGTCGGGCGCGGAGTTCGCCCTGCGCGTCAACCCACCGGTGATATTGGACTTGTGCGAGGTTCGCCACGTTGACACCGTCCCGGAGGAGATCCCGAACGGTCGCGAACGTGTCTTCGACAATCCTCGCCGCTCGGGCCGGTTCCCCGGCGATCTCCTCAATCGCCACCATGTAGGACCGGCGCAAGGCCGCGTCCATCGGATAGCGGTCAAAGTCGCCCGCATACGCCTCGGGAACGGTCACCGCGGGTGGCAACTGGGGCTGGACAACGTCGCCCAGGAGGGCTTGCGGGTCGTGTCCAAGGGCCGAAAGCACGGCGAGGGCAGCGGAATAGGCGGCACGATGTGCCGGGTTATCTAGGTCAAGGGTCAAAGAGACAACCCCGGTTGGTTCGCCTACTCGCGATGCAACGTGCAGGGCCTGCGTCACCACGTCCATGTCGGGCTTCCTCCACCTCTGGCGCGTTCCCACCGGTCCCCCTCATCAGGATTGCATTGCTGCCCCCGAACCCAGCGGTCGATGCACGTTCCCATACTAGAGTATCGGCAACCGGGGCAGGTTCTGATGCGGTGCGGCCATTCACGCCGGTCCGTAACCCGTTTGATGCTCCGCATGGGGGCACGCAGGTCGAAGCCCACTCAAGGCTCACGCGCCACGGTAACCGCACAGACATCCTTGCACCCGGCATCAAGGCAGGCGAGGGCGGACTGGTCAAGCGTCGCACCCGTGGTCATCACGTCAACGGCAAACAGGATAGTCCCGGGTATCGGTGGCCCATCAAACCGGAAGGCACCGGTGATGTACGCCAGTCGCGCCCAAGCCCCACTTGCGGGATGGTTTCACGTATCCGGCGCAGTCGGGTCTCCAAGGGCCAGTCGAGTGAGCTTGCCAGATGCGAGGCGAGGAGTGACGACTGATCGTAGCCCCGCCCAGCAACGCGTCCGGGGTGAAGCGGGACTGGTACGACGGTCCACGGTACGGCAACCGAACTCCCGGCGATCAGTCTCGAAACCCGGGCAAGGAGGAGTGATCCAAGTGGAGACGCCGCGTCCGGTAGGTCGCCGTACTTGAAGGCGTGGATTGCCGCCCGGAGGACGCGGTCAAACGGCCCGGCACTCCTGGCGGACCTGACGGCCGATGGAATGTGACGGCAGTCGTCACAGGAACCCACGTGTGTGCCCGGTGCCAACGGCAACCCCGCACCGCACGCCTTCCGGTCCCCCTGATACGTTCGAAGAGGCCTCCAGGCAACCGGCGCAGATCGGCGACCCCGTCCGCCCACAGGTGACGCCTGGCGACGGCAGAAGGACGTCGAGCAACATCGCAATACCGTTGGAAACCCACGGAGGAACCAGGTATGCCATGTGTCGATCCTACCGTTTCACGCAATCATGGGCGAATCCGGTCACGTTTGCGCCGCCATGCTCAAACTTTTCGGGATTCTGCCGATGATCGGTACAGGCCTGGAACCCAAGGATGGGGAATGGTCCACGGATGGCTGAACCACCTCGGGTGGCGTGTCATGCGGGGACACGGGCGATGGAGGCGACCTGATGGTGGCAATCGATACGAGATCTGGCGCGACGATCCCGGTCGGTGGCGCCGCGCTCCTGAGTGGACCAGCACTCGTGATCGGTGCCTCCCGTCGGCAGGACGAAACGGTCCGGCGCGCGCCTGGCGTTCGATTTCCCGATGTCGCCGGGCGCCGGCAGGTCGTCGATGCGCCCCGACCGGGTCGCATCAGTGCATCCACCGCAGCAACGGCCGACGCGCAGGACGTCGCGCCTGATGACATCACATTGCAACTTCCTGGGTTGCGTCGGCAAGAAGTGCTTCCTGCCCGCTGGGGCGTGCCGGCCTACTTCGCCAACGCCCCCTACGGCCCGCCGTACGAGTTGATGCCCCGGACTGCCGAGTGGACGCTCAGTGCCCAGACCGCCGCCGAGTTCCGGGGCCCGGATCGTGCCGGACGCATGGCACTCGCCGCGCATCCCAAGGGCAGTGAGGGCCAGTCGAGAGGCTCATTCCTCAGTCTCCTCTACGGGCAGACCCCGACCCCGCAGTACGCCGGTCTCAGTTTCGACGCCTACATGTAGGCGCCATCACGGCGAAGTTAGATCAGGAAGCAGTTCCGTTGTGCATCAGCAACAATGGAAAAAATAAACGGTTCCCCTATCAGAACCCTTTTTCGCGTTTCTAGCGTGTTCGGTCCGAGCCATGGGTCCTGTTTGTGTAGGCGCCTAGTTGTTGTCTCTCACGACGTTGGTACCAGTTGGGCGAGGCGAGAGAGGGGAGTGAGGCCGTTGATCCCGAGGTGCGGTCGGTCGCAGTGGTGGTACCGGACGAACGCGTCGATGGCAACCTGGCGGTCGCCCTCGCTGGTGAGGACCTGCGGGTACAGGCACT
>SHXX01000083.1 GCA_009693165.1 Chloroflexota bacterium | reverse complement strand
CGTGACCAGGGCGACCAGGGCATCCCACGGCACCACCGCCAGCATCTCCTCCAGGAACACCTGCTTGACCGTCCGCTTGGTCCCGCGCTCGAATCCCGTCATCAGGCTCAGTTGGTTCATGCCTTCATGATTCCCCATCACACTCCCCCCCGCTACCTTATGCAGATGATCCTTAGGGCTGCCGGGATCGAGTTGACGGCAATTCCGTGGGGACGGATTGGCGTGTCCATCCTCCTCGTAATCGTCACGATCACAATCCGGCGTCTTGTCGCTGGGGCTGTGCGCCATGGATTGGTTCGGACGAGGACCGATCCCGGCATAGTCATTCTGCTTGAGCGCGGGTCCCAGATCGTCATCACGTTCCTTGGACTGTCATGGGTCCTCGACGTCTTCGGAATGCAGGTGAGTTCCGTCGTCACGCTTCTTGGGGTGTCTGGCGTTGCAGTCGGCTTGGCAATCCAGGATGTCCTCAAGCAACTTGTTGCCGGTATCTACCTTATTGTTGGCAGACCTTTCGTGGTCGGTGATCTGATCCAGATCCCGATGGCTTCAGGGACGGTGCTTCGTGTCGACCTGCTGTTCACGGTCCTCGGAAAGACATCAGGTGAGATCGTCATCGTTCCGAATGCCCTGTTCATCGGAAATCCGGTGATCAACCAAGGTTCGGCGAACCGGTCCCGCTTCCGTGCACGTATCACGGTTCCGCTAGGAGGCGAGACAGCGGAGCGATCTCAGTTGCCCAAGGTCCGCGAGCAAATTGAGGCACTTGTCCGAAGTTGTCGTGCGGTTGAAGCGGCACATCCAATCACGATTGAGGCAGAAGCGGTCACGGCGGAGACCATTACTCTGATGGTCTCGGCGCATTCAGTAAGCCTCTCTGACGCTCGTGATCAGTTGGCGTGGGCGGTTGCCCGCAAGATACCGGGTTTCTCGCTGGCGCTTGTTGATGGGTGATATTCCTGCGCGGGCAGGTGATCGCGACCCGGGCCTGCCGGGGCGGCGCTACGGAATTTACGGTGGCTCGTTCGATCCGGTTCATCGGGGGCACTTGGTCGTTGCCGATGACGTACGGGTGTCGTTCACTCTGGATCGCGTTGTTTTTGTCCCGGCCAACAGGTCGCCGTTCAAGCCTGAAGCAGGCGCGTCTGGCAGTCAACGCATCGAAATGGTTCGCCTCGCGATTGATGGGCTGCCGTGGGCAGAGGTGTCATCCGTGGAGATTGATCGTCCAGCCCCGTCTTACACGATTGACACGCTCCGGTACTTCAGTGCGTGTCTTCCAGGGACGGAACTCTTCCTGATAATCGGGGCAGATGCCCTGACTGAATTTGCAGGGTGGCGAGATCCGGAGGGCATCCTGGAGTTGGCAACCCTCATTGCCGTCGCCCGGCCGGGTTCCACTCTTGACGTTCCGGCATCTGTCATAGATTTACTGGGAAAGCGCCAACACGGGATCGTTCTACACCAGACGGCCTCGCACGACACGTCATCCAGAGCAGTCCGAGCGAGGGTTCGGGACAGAGTGCCGGTCAGCGATCATGTCCCGGATGCGGTGGCACGATACATTGAGCTATCCGGGATTTACGGAAAGTCGTAGGGCGCCTGACGCGACCCGAAAGCCGGTCGTCCCATTGGATGCCGTACAGTTCGAGATGGATATGGCTTGTAGATGACTTCGCGTGAACTGACGCCCGACGACGAGATGATGTCCGGAATGGACGGGTCGGGCAGTGATGATGATCAGGCTTCCGAACTTGCGGAAGTGTTTGTCGACCCTCGCGATCTCGGCGATGACCCCGATAGTGCGCCCCAGCTTTTCGTTCCCCGTCAGACCGACGCTGATGCACTCTCGTTGGCAAAGGACCTTGTCCAAGCGGCGTCCGACAAGGGTGCCTCTGATGTCTTGCTGATGGATATCCGCAAGCTTTCTATCGTCGCGGACTATTTCGTGATCTGCACCGGGGACAATGAACGGCAAGTCCGGGCCATTGCACGGGCGATCCTTGACGTGGCTGATGAGGAATATGGGGCCGACCCCATCCACAAGCCGTCCTCAGATGCCGAGGCAAGCGGGTGGGTTCTGATTGACTTTGGCCCAGTGATTGCCCATGTGTTCTCCCAGACGATGCGCGAGTACTACCGGCTTGAACGCCTTTGGAGCGAGGCAGCGACACTGCTGCGCATGCAGTGATCCGTTTTGGAATCGTTTCCGTTGGTACAGGCAAGCGCGGTTGGAACCCTGCGTCCCTTTCGCGGAATTCGGGTTCGTTTTGCGTAGGGCGGGCTCCAGCAGACTGAAGGCAGGCGCGGGGAACAGGGTATGCTGACCGTGTTCAACCGCTGCGCGGCCGCGTGAAGGCGAGGCACGGGTATGTCAAGTAAGTGGGTTCCGGGTGATCAGGGGTCGCGTGGTGGAAGCGTCTTCTTTGTTGCCGGAATGGTACTTGGGAGCGCCTGCGGGCTGGTCCTGGGATCAGCGCTCGGGTTTGAACTTCGCCCCGATCGTGTCCGCGCAATCAAGAAGGCAGTGAGGCGCGTCTTTGGAGGGCGCGACGACGAACCCCGTTTTGACCTGATGGTCTAGGGTCATTGAGCGGGCACTTCGATGTCTTTCTCGCCGGCATTGGTTTTAGACGCACGTCACGCCGTCTCCGGTTCGTCAATTGTTCAGGTGAACAATTGTCGCCCCCTCCCCACCATCATTCGGGCTTGCGGCCTCGACTTGTCGGATCATCGGGTTCCCGGTCAGGTGTTGCCTGATGATCTGGCGCAGGACCCCAGTTCCCCTTCCGTGGACGATCCGCACCCATGGCATGCCTCCCATGAACGCATCTGAAAGATAGCGGTCAACTTGCGGGACGACATCGTCAGCGCGCGAGCCCCGGACGTCAAGCTGCAGTCCGACCGGAGGCGCACTGGCACTTCGGTGTGCGGTCGTGCTTGCGCGCGAGTAGGTCACCTTGGGTTCCGGGACGGTCCCTGGGGTGATCGCGTCTGCTTCGCGCCGAGTGACCCGCGAGACTTCGGAGATGTTCACTTTGGTTCGAAGGGTGCCCAGCTGAACCTCGACTGAACCACTGGCGTCCGGAGCGGACACGAGGACGCCGGCAGCACTGAGCCTGGTGACGTGGACTCTTTCCCCTGCCCGAAGCGGTGCCTCGACGGGACCGGCCTCGCGGCGCGCTTGGCGGATGGGTCTTGCAAGAACCTGGCGGGCAGTCGCGTCGAGATCCTTCAGTGCCTGCGCGCCCACCCAAGGGTGAGCGTCTGGACCTAGCGTCGCGGACTGAACACGTTTGATCCGCGTTCGCACCTCATCGACAAGACCGGTGGCCTCTTCCTTTGCACGGCGCAGAATGGCCTCGCGCTCCTCATCAAGCAGCGCAAGACGATGCTCAAGGTGAGCCAAGCGGACCCGCACTTCGGATTCAATTCGTGCCGCGGTGCTGCGAGCGTCCCGTGCGCGGGCCCGTTCCTCCAGAATGCCTGCAAGCATGTCGTCAATCCGTCGCTCTTCCGGATCAATCAGGGAATGCGCGTCGGAAAGGATTGCCTCGGGCAGGCCTAGGCGTTCGGCAATGGCGAGCGCATTGCTGCGTCCCGGGACTCCGATTTGGAGGCGGTATGTTGGTCGGAGGGTCTGCAGGTTGAACTCAACGCTTGCGTTCTGGACACCGGGCGTCTCGTACGCGAAAGCCTTGAGCTCCGAGTAATGCGTGGTGGCAATGGTGAGGATCCCTCGCGAGACCAGATGGCTGATCATCGCCCGAGCCAGTGCTGAACCTTCGACAGGATCCGTCCCTGCGCCAAGCTCATCGAGGAGGACCAAATCAGCAGGTGTGGCGGCCTTGAGTATCCGGACGATATTGGTGAGGTGAGACGAAAACGTGGAGAGCGACTGCTCGATACTCTGTTCATCGCCAATGTCAGCGTAGATGTTTTCGAACACCGCGATGCTTGCACCAGGCAGGGCAGGTATGTGCATGCCAGATTGGGCCATCAAGTGAAGGAGGCCCGCAGTCTTGAGCGCGACGGTCTTGCCACCGGTGTTCGGTCCCGTGATTAGCAGGGAAGTCACCGGCTGCGATACGACCGGCTTCCTTGGAGAGGGTCTCTCGGGAACGGCAGGATACTCTTCGGAACCCGGAACCAGGCCGAGATGAATGTCAATCGGGACCACCCCTCCGCGCAGAAGTGGATGGCGCGCGCCAGGTAGGTTGAAGGCGCGGTCAGAGCGAACCTCCGGGTGCACTGCATCAAGCGTCAAGGCATAACGTCCGCGTGCAATCGCCAGATCAATTGCTGCGACGGTGTTGACCGACGCAATGATGGGTTCGGAAACTGACGCGACAAGTGCGGAAAGGGCTGCAAGGACGCGCTCGACTTCCTTGGCCTCAAGGATCTGGGCATGTCGCCAGTCGTTGTTGAGGGCTACCGCTGCAATAGGTTCCATGAACACCGTCGCGCCACTGGCGGACTCATCGTGCACGATTCCCCTGAACACGTTGCGCGAAGTTGCGCGTATTGGCACGACGTGTCTGCCAGCGCGCATTGTGATGAGTGGCTCCTGCGCGAGGCCACGCTGAACTGCGGAGTCTAGGATGCGGCGTAGCGTATCCATCAGGCGGTTGTAGGCTATGCGCACTTGCGTCCGGACGCGACCGAGTTCTGGCGAGGCGCGATCAAGCACCTCCGCATCGTCGGAGATGGCGTCACGCAAGGCTCGCACGAGGACTGAACACGGATCGAGGGTTGAAGCACGGTTCGCCAGGTTAGGCAGGTCGCCGCCGAGGCGCAACACTGCGGACCGGATTGACGCCACGCTCTCAAGATGGTCTCGCAGGTCAACCAACACCCGCGGATCGAGGGTTGCACCGATCCGGGCGGTTGTCGCTGCCTCGCGCACGTCGCGGACGCTTCGAATGGAGAAATCTGGCGCAAGTTCGAGAAGACGCCTCGCTTCCGAGGTTTCGGTCAGCGCGTGGTTGATGGTAAACGGTGACGCGACTGGCTCGGATGCCAGTGCCAACTCACGGCTCGTGCTGAATGCGGCAAACTCGGAAAGCCGGGTGCGGACCGTGTCGAACTCGAGAGTAGTGAGGGCGCGTGGGTCCATGTCGCCAAGTGTAAGGAATCTCCGTCACCGCAATGGGTGCATTGGCAGATCAATGAAGCACGAGAGTAGGCGGCACGGCAATCGCGGGTCGGTTCGCTTATCCGCCCCGCGGCGTGAAAAGCCTATGGGAAAGCCCCAGTCTCCTGCGCGTCGAGGGTTATTCCTGCGCCTCAATCGACACTACGATCCCGGACGCGTCCGGGTCATCATTCTGGTGGATTACCACTGACGATGCCCGGGTGACGCCTGCGAGATCGCCCGCCGCCCCTTTCAAGTCGGCACAGAGTGACCGGGGTGCAGAGATGCTGACTGTAGCGACGGGAAGCGCCACGCTGACCTTGCGTTCGGACTTCCACCTGCGCACGGCTTCGGTAGCTTCGACAATTGCCTGCCCGGATGCAAGGGAATGCTCGACATTGGCAGTCCACGTTGCATGACTTGTCGGCCATGCCGAGACATGGACCGACTTGGCCCCATCCGCCTCGGCGAAGGCACCCAAGTAGACTGCTTCCGTCACATGCGGCAGGTACGGCGCAAGCATCTTCGTGACGAAGAGCAATGCGTGGTGCAAGGCGTAGCGGGCGCCATCGGCGGATCCGGAATACAGGCGCGCCTTCACAAGTTCGAGATAGTTGTCACACAGGTCGGTCCAGAAGAACCTTTCGATTTCGGTGCGACCGGCTGCAAACTCGTAGTCGTTGAGGTCGTTGGTAACCCGGTTGGTGACGTCGGCGAGGCGCGCCAGGATCCACCGATCCGTGGCCGTGAACTCGGACACCGGGGGTTCCGCCGGCGGAACGTATCCACCCAGGAACCCTTGGCTGAAACGCACTGCATTCCATAGTTTGGTGACCAGACGAGACCCATTCTTGAAGACTTCCTCAGACAGTTGGGTGTCACCTCCGGTCCTGACGGATGCCGTCCAATAGCGAACTGCGTCGGCGGAGAATTGTTCGAGCATGGCAGTCGGGTCTTCGGCAGCCTTGAGCTTGCTTTTCGAAATCTTCTTGCCGGACGGGTCAAGCGCATGTCCCGAGATCAGGACGTTCGTCCACGGGATGTCACCAGTGAGGTAGATGCTTCGCACAATGGTGTAGAAGTCCCACGTCCGGATGATGTCGTGAGCGTTCGGACGCAACGTCATCGGCCGAAAGCGCGCCTCGAAACCTTCGGCGTCGATGCCATAGGGTGCAGCCAACGTCGCACAGATTTGAGGGGTTACTGACGACGTTGCCCACGTGTCCATCACATCGGGATCAGGCGAATACCAGTCAGGCCCGGTCACATTGCAGGAAGGGCACGCGTCCACGGGCGGAGCGGTGTCCTGTGGGTCGACGGGCAACATTTCTTCGGTTGCCGTGACGACGCGCTTGCACGACTTGCAGTACCAGACCGGAAACGT
Organism: Chloroflexota bacterium; assembly: GCA_009693165.1. Classification (GTDB taxonomy): domain Bacteria; phylum Chloroflexota; class UBA11872; order UBA12225; family UBA12225; genus UBA12225. The sequence goes on along the minus strand of SHXX01000083.1, from coordinate 2,218 downwards.
CACGCCGTAATAGCGCTGACGCGTGATGTTCCAGTCCCAGTTCAATCCCTCGACCCAGGTTTCATATCGGGTCCGCATGTGTTCCGGGTGCCACTTGATCCGACGCCCAGCATCAATCCAGACCTGCTTCTTGTCGAGCAGACGAATGAACCACTGTCCGGCGAGCAGGTATTCGATGTCAGTGCCGCACCGTTCGTGGACGCCGACGGTGTGCTCAATCGCCTTCTGGGCAAGGACGAACCCGCCAGCGCCAAGGTCTTCCAGGATGCGTGCGCGGGCTTGCTTCAACGTCAAACCCTCGTAGGGGCCTGCAATCGCATTCATCCGGCCATCCGGGGTGATCGCCATCTTCAATGGGAGGCCGTGGTCTCGCCACCATCCGACGTCCGTGACATCCCCGAACGTGCAACACATGACGGCGCCAGTGCCCTTCTCGGGGTCGGCATGCGTGTCGGCGAGGATTGGGACCTCGGCACCGAAGATCGGTGTCCGCGCAGTCTTGCCAACCAGGTGGCGGTAGCGATCGTCGGTCGGGTTGACGAATACGGCGACACAGGCGGCAAGGAGTTCAGGTCGCGTCGTGGCAATATGGATTGTCGGAGGGGCATGGCCGGTGTTGGCCGGTGTTTCCATCCCGACAAGGGCAAACGGAATCGTGGTGAACTGCGATGCAACGCCTGGCTTGTCGTCGATTTCCGCTTGGGCAACACCGGTCCGGCACGTCGGGCACCACAGGGTGGGCGCCTCCTGCCGGTAGGCGTCACCTTGCCCGAACAGTTTGAGAAACGCGGTCTGGGAAACCTTCCGGGACCGCGCATCGATTGTCGAATAGCGCAGTCGCCAGTCAACCGATAGCCCCAAGCGCGACCAAAAGCGTTCGAATTGGGTCTCCACTTGATGCGAAAGTGTCAGGCACTCCTCGATGAAGGCCCGGCGGCCGATGTCGCGCGCACGCACCCCGCGACTATTCTCAGTGAAGACTTCCGTTGGCAAACCGTTGTCATCAAACCCAAAGGGATAGAAGACACTTCGTCCGCGCATCCGGTGGTACCGGGTCATGATGTCGGCATGGGAATATGAGAAAACGTGTCCGACATGGATGCGGCCCGAGACGGTGGGTGGCGGAGTATCAACCAGATACGGATCACCTGGGTGAGCGGGATCGAACTGGTAGACGCCGGTCGATGCCCAGCCATCCTGTATCTGGGGTTCGGCGGTTCGGAAGTCGTACTTTGCAGGCAACTCAGGCATGGTGCTCTCAGTATAGGGAAGTGCCCGGACTGAAGGTCAGTTGGCGGTCCGCGGTCGACGCGACTGGCCCATCCGCGGCTACGATTGCCCCATGACATCCAGAAATGATCACCCGGCGGCCGTGGCCCTTGGGGACGGCATCTATCGCATTGCCTGCCAGTTTGCTGCCGACGGCATCGTGCACCTCTACTACATTGATGCTCCTGAACCGGTCCTGATCGACACTGGTGTGACCGCGACGCCTGGACGCGACCTCTTGCCCGCGCTTTCGGATGCGGGCTTTGATTTGCGGTCCATCCGGCATATCCTCACGACACACGGGCACTGGGACCACATGGGTGGGCACGGGTCCATGCGGGCGCTTGCGCCACACGCACTGGTCTACATTCAACCCGCAGACGCCTACTTGCTTGATCGTCTGGAAGCACACACATTCGGCTACATCACGTACATGCCCCGGGCGCTTGGCGATGTGGCGGAACTTGAGGCCGTCATGGCCCAGATGGCCTCAAACATCGTGTGCCCGGTGCAGGCTGACGTGCTCATCCTCGATGGCCACCGTATTGACATCGGCGGCGGGCGCACCATCCGGGCGGTCCACACGCCTGGTCACTCGCGCGGTTCCATGAGCTACTTCCTGGAGGACGCGAAGACCCTCTTCACGGGCGACGCCATCCAGGGTCTTGGCGGCGGGGTGGGTCGACTGCCTCTCGTGTTCGACGATTCCCGCGCGTACCGGGCGACGATTGCACGGGTTGCAGGGCTTTCCCCTGACCGTCTCTGCCTTGGTCACGCCTTCACTGGACTACCCGGAGGGACCGAGGCGAGCCCGGTTCGGGAAGGGGAAGTTGCCCGGCAGTTTCTCGAGGAGAGCGGCCAGGCTGCCAAGGCGGTCGAGGAGACCATGCGCCGGGTCATTGCCAGTGGTGACGGGGGGTTCGTGGTGGTTGCCCGGACAGTCCTGGAA
>SHXX01000082.1 GCA_009693165.1 Chloroflexota bacterium | reverse complement strand
TTCACTTGGAATACCCCGGCCGGTGCGGGGCCGGGAATGGCATATCCGCTCATCCAGAAGGTCGATGCCCTCGGTGGCGAGGTCGACCTCGACGCGATGATCACCGCGTCGGCGCAGGGCCTTGACCTCGAAGCACAAAAGGAATTGATCGGCAAACTGGCGTTGGCCTACAACGAACTCCTGCCGAACATTCCGCAGTACGAGCGTCTGGGGAACAACCCGGCCCCCGAAGGCATCCGTGTCAAGGGTTGGCCAGCGGTTGGCGACCCGATCTTCGAGAACAGCCCGTATGCCGACTCCTTCACCATCATGCTCATTCTTGACGGGACCCTGAAGCCCGCGTAGAACGCTGCACGCCGCCCACCAGCGGGATTGGAGGACACTCCATCCCGCTGGTGGGCTCACCAGTGACCAAGGAGATCTGCCGTGGTTGCAGCGTCGCAATCCCTCGCGCCCGCGCCAGGAATGTCGCCGCTGGTTGGCCTCTGGCATTCGGTTGCGGGGAACTTCGTGGTCCGGCGCGTCGCCAAGGCGTTGCTGACCATCTGGGCGGTGGCGACCATGACGTTCTTTTTGGTCCGCCTCATGCCCGGCAACCCCATTGAGCAGTACATCGGGCAACTCATTGCCCAGTACGGCCTTCCCTATGCAGAAGCGCGTGACATGGCGGCCTCGCTGTTCTCCGTTGATCTTGACCAACCCCTGATGGTCCAGTACCTCGGGTACCTCGGAAAGATTGCCCGCGGTGACCTTGGCATGTCGATCAAGTCGCAAGGCGCGAAGGTCTCAGACATCATTGTCGCCTTCCTGCCATGGACAATCTTCTGTGTGGGGTTCTCCCTCGTTGTCAGTTTCATCCTGGGCATTGCGCTTGGTGCGCTCATGGCGTACTGGCGCGACAGCGTTCTTGACTACGCGCTGACCATGATCGGATCGTTGCTTCATTCGATCCCGAATTACCTGATCGCGATGATTCTCATCATCTTCCTCGGGGTACGGTGGGAACTCCTGCCGATTGTGAAGATGCGCGGCTCGATGTCGCCGGGCATGCAACCGGGGTTCACCATCGCGTTCGTGGTGGACGTCCTGTTCCACGCCGTCCTTCCGATCATCACGTACGTGGTGACCACGGTTGGCACGTGGATGCTGACGATGAAGGCATCCACAACCGCGACGCTTGAGGAGGACTACGTCAGTTTCGCCCGGGCGAAGGGTCTCACCGACGGGCGTATCCGCACCGCGTACGTGGGTCGGAACGCCGTCCTGCCGTTGTTCACCCAGTTCACCCTGAGTATCGGGTTCGTCTTTGGCGGATCGGTCCTCATCGAGTCGATCTTCGTGTACCGGGGAATTGGCCAGATCCTGGTCAGCGCGGTGAGCGGTCGCGACTACCCGGTGATGCAGGGCTGCTTCCTCATCACGACGGCATCGGTCGTATTTGCAAACCTGCTTGCCGACCTGCTGTACGGATACATTGACCCCCGGGTTCGCGTGGGCTAGTAGCAAACCTGCCCGAGCGATCCGATCCGAATCCGAGGAACCCATGAGCGCGACCGTTGCCTCACCACCATCGACGCCTTTGCCCGGAATGGCCATGGTGCGTGCCTTCGGGCGTCCATTACTGGCCCTCGTGCGACAGCCTGCCGGTGCCATTGGACTGTTCGGCGTGGTCTTCTTCCTGCTCCTGGCGTTTGTCGGCCCGTCGTTTGTCGCCCTCGATGTAAAGACGAAGCTTGGCAAGGAGTACCAACTGCCGTCCTCTGAGTTCCTTCTGGGAACGGATTACCAGGGGCGGGATGTCTTCTCCCAGATCGTCCACGGTGGACGCGACATCATCATCGTGGCGACAACGACCGCACTGATCACGACTGCCATCGCCGTCAGTCTCGGTGCGCTCGCCGGTTTCCTCGGTGGTTGGTTCGACACCGTCGTGCTTGCGATTGCCGACATCATCCTGACCATCCCGCAGTTCCCGTTGCTACTTGTCCTCGCGACGTTCGTGCGCCTGAACAACATCGTGCTGCTCGGGGTGCTGCTCGCGGCCTTGGGCTGGCCGGCGCTGATGCGCGCCATCCGCTCGCAGGTCCTGTCGCTGCGTCAACGGGATTACATCGAGGCGGCCCGATGCCTCGATCTCGGGACGGGACACATCGTCTTCCAGCAGATCCTGCCGAGCATGACGGGCTACATCGCGATCAGCTTCACCCTCGGGATGATCAATGCGATCTTCCTGCAGGTCGGCTTGATCTTCCTCGGTCTTGTCCCGCTTTCGGGGAACAACTGGGGCGTGATGCTTCAGCTTGCGTGGGTCCGCGGTGCGATCTTCATCAAGGGAGGCCTCGGGTACATCCTGTCCCCGGTCGCGGCGATTTCCCTCCTCCAACTCTCGCTCATCATGCTTGCACGGTCGCTTGAAGAGATCTTCAACCCGCGGCTACGCAGAGGGAACTGACGGGGTGACCGGACAACGTACCGTGAGTGACACCGTGGCGCCCGCCAGTGGCGGAACCGGCGTCTTTGCACCCCCATCGCGCTTCCGCTTGCCATGGTCTTCCGCGGTGGATGCCCGTATCGATGGCAGCAAGCTTCCCAAGGAGGTCGTGCTGTCGGTCCGTGACCTGACCGTGGCATACCGAGTTCGCCGAGGCATGGTCCAGGCGGTGCGCAAGGTGAGTTTCGACCTGCGCCGCGGTGAGACCCTCGCACTGATCGGCGAGAGCGGATCGGGCAAGACCACGCTGGCCCTCGCCCTCGTGCGTCTCCTCGTCCGCGCTGCCAGGGTGACCGATGGCACGGTCGTCTACCAACGCGATGGGCGGGCAGTTGACGTATTGCGTGTTGGTAGCAATGCCCTGAGACACTACCGGTGGAACGAGTGCGCGATGGTCTTCCAGTCCGCCCTCAATGCCCTCAATCCGGTCCTTCGGGTACGTGAGCAGTTCATCGATGTCGCCCGGGCCCACGGCATGACCAACCGGGCAACTGCCAAGGCGCGAACCCTCGAGTTGCTGAAACTGGTCCAGCTCGACGCGGAACGTGTTGCCGGGTGCTACCCCCACGAACTTTCGGGTGGGATGCGCCAGCGGGTACTGATTGCGATGGGCTTGTTGCTTGACCCACAGGTGATTATTCTTGACGAACCTACGACGGCGTTGGACATCCTGACGCAACGCACCGTCATCGACCTGCTGCGCCGCTTGAAAGAAGAGCGGCAGTTTGCCCTGATCCTGGTATCGCACGACCTTGCCTTGGCAGCGGAGCTGGCGGATCAGGTCGCGACCGTCTATGCCGGTCGCATCGTCGAGTATGGTTCCGTGACCGACGTGTTCTATCGCCCGAACCATCCCTACACCGTTGGGCTGCTCAATGCTGTCCCGACGCTGTCCGGCGACTTTCGGTCGCTTGACTCGGTTCGTGGACAACCGCCCGATCTGATCGATCTGCCCAGAGGATGTTCGTTTCTTCCCAGGTGCCCGTTCGGTACGGCCGAGTGCGAGCGTGAAGATCCTCAACTTGTCTCGGTCGTGCCTGGTGGACCGTCAATCCCCGGTGCTGGCAGTCACACCGCAGCATGCTTCCACGCACCGGCGGTCGCCAAGAGTTTTTCACGGCACCTTCAGGCTGGGCAGGCGGAAGACGTGGCTTCGCCGGATATCGCGGCAGAGAGAGGCGCACGATGACTGCCGTCAACGCCCGTTCCGTGGACAGTCCGACGTCTGATGGGAGCCATGCGGCGCTCATCACGCTTGAGAATGTGCGTTGGCACGTTCCAACACCCCGGGGCTTGGTCAAGGCGGTCGATGGGGTCTCCTTCAGTGCCCGGGATGGGGAGATAGTCTGCCTGGTTGGTGAGAGCGGTTGTGGCAAGACGACGACCGGCAAGATTGCGGCGGGTCTCCTCACCCCGACAAGTGGCCGGGTCCTGTATGAAGGCCGCGATATCTCCTCGTTGCGAGGCGATGACTTCAAACGGTTCCGGAGGGGTGTCCAACTTGTCCATCAGGACCCGTACGCCTCGATCAATCCGATGCATACCGTGGGCGCGACGCTTTCCGCACCTTTGCGTCGGCACGGGTTTGCCGGGTCATCAAGTGCCGCCCGCAAGCGGGCGGCCGAACTTCTGGACCTTGTTGACCTGACACCCTCGAGTGACTTCCTTGACAAATATCCCCACCAGTTGTCGGGTGGTCAGAGGCAGCGTGTTTCCATCGCGCGCGCGCTCACCGTCGAACCGCGTTTCATCATTGCCGACGAACCGGTCTCGATGGTTGACGTCTCGATCCGGATCAGCCTTTTGAACACGATGCTTCGCCTGCAAATGGAACTCGGGACCGGGTTCCTGTTCATTACGCATGACCTAGCCCTCGCGCGGTACTTCGCCTGGGGTGGCCGGATTGGCGTGATGTACGTGGGCCGGATGGTGGAACTCGGTCTCGCATCCGATGTCGTTGCGAAGCCGCAGCATCCCTATACTCGGGCGCTGCTCGCGGCGATACCGGAGGCTGACCCGGAACTAACCCGCACGAAGACGCGTGTCGAACTCCGTAGCCTGGAGATTCCCAGTCTCCTGAGGCTTCCAACCGGTTGCACGTTCCATCCGCGATGCCCGCAGTTCGAGACTGGCTTGTGCGAGGTGTCGGTGCCGCAATTGCGGGCACCTGGGTCGACGGTTGCCGAACTGGATTCATCAAACGTCCACGCGGTTGCGTGTCACGTTGTGGCGCGAGGGTAGTAGCTCGAGTCGCGACCGGTGGCACTGCTTGATGTGTCGTGCGTTCGCCTGATGGAGAGCCTTGAAACTAGTGAGCAAAGTCACTTCGCCCACGAACCGCGTTTGGCGCGTCCTCTCATCGGCGTTCCTGTGCGTCCTCATCGCCGGGGCGACGGTTATTCCCGGTTGGGCGCAGGAGGCACCGACGCCGATTCCGCGTCCGCTTGACAAGGGCCTGCCTCCCGCGTCGTCTATCGTCGATCAATTGCTCCAGCGCCTCTCGCTTGAGGCCAAGGTCGGCCAGATCATGGTCGTGGCTTTCAGTGGCGATACCCCGACGGGTGATGTAGTCGGCCTGATCGATTCCCAGCGGGTCGGTGGCGTAATCCTGTTCCAGGACAACGTTGGGCGCGGTTCCCCCGAACGAGTTCGTTCGATGACCGAGGCCCTGCAGTCGCGTGCCCGTGCCCCGCAGGGTGGGCAGGGAACCGATCCCGGTGTCCCTCTGCTGATCGCCGTTGATCAGGAGGGTGGGCCGGTGGTGCGCGTCGGTGAGGCTGCAACGTTGTTCCCGGGCTCGATGGCGCTTGGCGCGGCAGGGTCGGAGTCGTTGGTGATGCGCTCGGCATCGGCCGTTGCCCGTGAACTCCGTTCGCTCGGCATCAACGTCAACCTCGGGCCGGTCGTCGACGTGAATTCGAACCCGCAGAACCCGGTTATCGGCACTCGAAGTTTCGGAGCCGATCCTGCGATGGTGGGGAGGCTTGCCTCGGCGGCAATCCGCGGGCAGCAGCGTGCAGGTGTACTGGCAATTGCCAAGCATTGGCCCGGTCATGGTGACGCGAATGTCGATTCGCATCTGGCGTTACCCCTGCTTGCACTCAACCGGTCCCGCTTGGACGCCATCGAATCCCCACCGTTCCGGGCGGCGGTTGATGCTGGCGTGGCTGGCATCATGACCGCTCATCTCGACGTCCCGGTCCTCACTTCGGGCGAGGGCGCGAACATGCCCGTCAGTCTTTCCCCAAAGGCGCTCGCCGAATTGCGTGCGCTCGTCGGGGATGACCGGTTGATTGTCAGTGACGACCTTGAGATGGGTGCCATCGTGCAGCGGTTTGGTACCGCCGGGTCGGCACTGCGTGCTTTCAGTGGAGGCAGCGACCTGTTGCTCTTTCGCCGGGATGCGGTTCAGGCACGCCGCGCCCATTCGGAGATTGTTGCCGCTGTCCGTAGCGGATCAATCCCCATGGCGCGCCTTGATGCAAGCGTGCATCGTGTGCTCCGGGCGAAAGACGCCATTGGCTTGCTAAGCGACGTTCCCGCAGACATGGACGTTCCCGAGGCTCCGGAGATCGTTGCGGGTGAAGTCGCGCAACAGGCAGTCACGCTGATCCAGGATGGACAGATCCTGCCTCTGCGATCGGCCGACCACCCGCGCATCTGTGTGGTCCAACCCCGGTTGCGTGAGATTGCCGGACAGGAGATTGTGGTTCCGGTAACGGGCCCCGCCACCCTTGCCGATGCCGTCCGCGCTATCCATCCCAGCATTCAGGTGGCTGAGGTGGGACTGGATCCTCCACGCCCCGAACGATTGGCGGCGTCCGAGTGCGCCCGTGCAGCCGGACTGGTGATCGTTGGCACCTACAACACGGGCATGTTCGCGTCCCAGCCGATACTTCTCGATGCCCTCCGCCTCGCTGATGTACCGATCATCGTGGTGGCCCTGAGGCTCCCATACGACTTTTCTGCCGCAGGCGAGATTGACGCATTCGTCACCGGATATTCGATGAGACCGGCGTCGCTGCAAGCGGTTGTCAGGACAATCTTTGGGGTGTCGGGTGCTGCCCCCACTGGACGACTTCCCGTGCCGTTGGGAAAGGCCTACCCGGTCGGGTACCAGTACCCGACCCCGGACGCCTGGCTGTTCCCGCAGCCGTAGAACGCAAGGCTGAGCCCGGGTGACGATGTTGTCAAGGGTGTGATCGCGGGTGCCCAGCTAGATGATTGGGGCACCCGCTTTGGTCACGACCGCAGGGCAGTCGGGTTCAGCGGGGTCACGTGTTTGACCACCCAGTTCCGCATCGACTCGGTCATCAACCGTTCCGGCTTGCGGGTGTCGCGTTCGGCGGCAATCCACTTCGTGAACGCCTCTTCCTTCACCCGCTGGTACTGGCTTTCTTCCAGGGGTTTGGTCGAGTCCTTCTCATCCACCCGGATCACATGCACCCCGAACTGGGTCTTGACGGGTTCACTGATTTGGCCGGCCGGGAGTGAGAAGGCCGCGTCCTCGAATGGTGTCACCATCGTGCCACGTCCGAACCAGCCCAGATCCCCCCCCTTGTCCTTGTTGCTGCCGTCGGTGGAGAGTTCGGCGGCGAGGGCATCGAACTCCTCGCCTGCCTTGAGGCGGTCAACGACCTTCCGCGCAGCATCCTGGTCACCAACAAGGATGTGCCTGGCTTTCACTTGTTCACCAGTCCGGGGTGCCTCTTCGCCGAATGCCTCGGATAGCTTGCGCTTGAGGATTGTGAGTTCGGCATCTTCGCGAACCATCTCGTAGGTCGATCCGGCGAACTTTGCGTAATCACGGATTGCCTGTTCAAGCGTGGTTGGCTTGCGCGTCCGGACCGTGGGGGTCGGGCGCGGGGTCCGCATGACGGTTGGCGTTGACGCTGGCGCCGTTGGGGACGGGGTTCCTGCACCCACCGTTGGTGTTTCGGAAGTCGTTGGCGTTGGAGTGCCCGATGGGTCCTCGAAACCGGTGATGGTCTTGAGTTCCTTGTCCACATCCTCTGACGTGATCGTGATGTTGCGGCGAGTGGCCTCGGCCCGGAGGATTGGACGGTCGATGAACTCGTCGGTCAGGGACGTGCTGAGGGAATTCAGTTCGCCCTGGAGTTGGGACGCACGCTGACGCCACATCTGCTGCATGCTGTACGCCTGTGAGGCCGCGCTGTCGCCGGGCACGGGCGTCGGCATGGTTGCACTTCCGCCGTTTGCTTCCGCCTGCTGAAGGTTTGCCAACAGGATGTTCTGCCGGTAACTGAACCACGCTCGGTACTCGTCAAGGGTGATGGTCTTGCCATCAGCCTTGAGACTTGCCTGCTGTCCGTAGAGGACCTGGTCCCAGAAGACGGCGCCACCGACGGTTGCGACCGAAATGAGAGCGATCATTCCCAGTACGACGGCAGCGATGCGGGATCGGACCTGTTCGCGGACCGCGGCGGGTGCACGTTCGAGGTCTTGAGGTGAGAACCAGTTCAGGAGGCGCGCACCCATTCCCTTGGATGGGGTAGCGGGCGTGGTGCGCTTGGTGGCGGGAGAAGGTGCCGCAGTTCCGGGGACCCTTGAGGCAACCCATCTTGTTCCCGGCGTCTTCTTGGGTGTGCGTGTGGGCGTCGGTTCGGCAGGACCATCGGTCATGGTGTTCAACAGTTCATCTGTGCTTCACGAATGGCAACGCACAGGTGAACGCGATGGATGCGCCCGAACGTCCTGCTGGTGTCACGGGGTGGGGACCCGGGGCCGTGATCGCCGGTGACACCCCTGTCACCGGCGAAAGATGCCTGGATTACGCGCTTCGTTCGCTGTTGCGCAGATGCACCCCGGTGTAGGGAAGCAGTGCGAGGAAACGCGCGCGCTTGAGTGCGGTGGAAAGGCGCCGCTGGTGCTTGGCGCAGACGCCTGTCTTGCGCCGGGGTTCGATCTTGGCGCGGTCCGACAGGAAGCGGCGCAGGCGCGATGCGTCCTTGTAGTCGATGACGCGTGACTTGTCCACGCAGAAGGCGCAAACCTTGCGGCGTGACCGGAAGTCACGACCGCCCCCGCGACCCTCGCCGCGACCCTCGCCGCGACCCTCGCCGCGACCCTCGCCGCGACCCTCGCCGCGACCTTCACGGCGGAACGTGCGCTCAGGACGGCCGGATGAGGAACCGGTTGCGACGGTTGCGGAGCTTTCAGCGGCTGCCGGTGCGCTCTCACCAGCGTTGGCAGGATGTTCAAATGTCTCGGCCACGATGGCTCTCCAATATCAGTGTTCGGG
>SHXX01000081.1 GCA_009693165.1 Chloroflexota bacterium | reverse complement strand
TGCGTGGTCAACCTGGCGTGCGGGTGATAGTGTTGCATCCCAAGGCCTCCCTGGCGGGTGTGGTGTCAGTACCCAGCACCGTACCGGGCGAGGCCTTCATCCCATTCTCCCCAGCCCCTGTAACCAATGTCGTGAGAGACGACAGCTAGGAAACCCGTTTCCCGAACACGAGGGTGGCCCGGACACATCCCCAGCCGAGCAAGACGCCTGCACCCCAACCCATTCCTGATGCGGGAATGGGTTGGGGTAGTTCTTGTACACCTCCCGATTGATCCGGGGGTCGTTTCGTTCGGAACCAGGCCGTTGCTACCGGCCCGAACCGATGGTGCCGTAGCGCGGTGCCGGTGCGCGATAGGTGGTTGGACGAGGTGTCGGGCGGGGTGTCGGTGACGGCAGGGGATACGGGTTGAGGGCGCGCGCGGTCCCTCGCGGGTCGTCGCCACTGCCGGAATATGGCGACACGAAACTTGTCGTGGCGTTATCGCCGGAGAAGGATGTCCGTGCCGAACTGCCATCGTCGTAGGTGATCGTGCCCCAGTTGCCCGACCGGTAGCCTCGCGACGTGGTGCCGTCATCCCATGTGGTGGTGGTCCAGTTCCCGGACTGGTACGTGCGGGAGGTGGTGCCATCACTGTAGGTGGTCGTTGTCCAGTTGCCCGATTGGTAGGTGCGCGCGTAGCTGCCGTCACTGTAGGTGGTGGTGGCAGAGTTGCCGGAGTAGTACGTGCGCGAGGACGAACCGTCGTCACACGTGGTGGTGGCCCACGAACTGCCGGATGAGCGGTAGGTACGGCAGTCCGCATGCGCAACTGCCGGGATCAGTGCCAAGGCACTTCCAAGGAATGCAAACCCTGCCACCACTACCCTGCCACCACTACCCGACGCCATTGCGACCTCATCAATGCACCTCATCGTGCGCGACCCGCCCGACCAGTCCGGCACGTGCCGGATATCCAACTTTTTCCGGACATGATCCCATTAGGATCACTGCAAAGATAGCACGGGTGCGAACTGAAGAAATGAAGGTTCGAGTGCCCGGGACCGCGGACGTCACTGCTGGTCCGCGGGCATCCCTGCCCGCATCTCCCTGGACGCGATTCCCTGTGCATCCGTGCAGTGCGATGATTGCACGGATGGGTCGTCAGGACTGGAATGCGCGGGGCTGCGTGCTCCACTTTGATCCAGCAAGTGCGATACGGCTGGTGACATTCCGCACGTGTGACAGTCTTCCGGCACACGTCATCGGGGTGATTGCACCGGACCTTCGCACCATGCCACCGAGCGTCCTGCGCGATGAACGGGAGCGCTAGCGCTGTACCGAGAACTACCTCGCCTCGGGCCACGGCGAGAGCCTGCCTGGCCGACGCGGCATTGCCGGAGTGGTTTCAAACACGCTGCAACACAACGGATTCCGCGACCACCTGATCGTCTGGTGCATCATGCCGAACCATGTCCACGTGGTCGTGAAGTGTGTTGGCGGTCATGCGCTCCGCACCACCGTCCACGGTTGGAAGTCGTTCTCGGCAACCGAAGCAAACCGACGGCTTGGTCGATCAGGCAGATTGCGGATGCCTGACTACCTTGACCGGGTAATCCGGCACGACGACCGCCCTTGACGTGCCGTCGAGTACGTTCACGCAAACCCACTGCGTGCCGGCCTGTGAACGCGGGCCAAGGACTGGGAATGGTCATCAATCCACGACCACGAAGCAGGGGCGGGCCGGGATACCCGCGGACCAAGGATGACCACACCGCACTGGCGGGCCGGGATGCCCGCCCATGCATTGACGAAAGATCGGGTGTTACGTCGGGATCAGTACCGTGTCGATGATGTGGATGATGCCGTTGGAAGCCTCGATGTCCGGGGTGACGACCATCGCGTCGTTGATCCGAATGCCACCGATCGTGCTGATCCGCACATCCTGGCCCTGAAGGGTCGGTGCGGTCTGCAACTTCACAACATCAGCAGCCATCACGCGACCACTCACCACGTGGTAGGTGAGGATCTTGGTCAGGAGGGCCTTGTCCGCGAGCACCGTCTTGATGGTGTCTTCGCCGAGCTTGGCAAACGCCTCGTCCGTCGGCGCAAAGACCGTCAGGGCCCCTTCGCCCGAAAGCGCGTCCACAAGGCCGGCTTCCTTGACGGCCGCAAGAAGCGTGTTGAAGGAACCGGCCTGCATGGCCGTCTGGACAATGTTCGGCTTGGCACCGTAGGCAGTGGTGGTCATTTCCTCGTAGCACCCATCGGCCGAGGCGATGGCAACAGGCGCAAGTGCGAGGGCGCCGGCCACCGAGGCAAGGCGTGATACGAAGCCGCGACGTGAGATTGACATCGTGTGTTCCTCCGGGCGTGTCCGGCACCAATCAAGTGCCGGGATGCAGTGGATCGGATTGCGTCGCCGATCACAACCGTGACTGCGACATCCCCACTGAAGAGATAGTAGGCGTGCCGTGTGGGCGCAGGGGCCACGGTTTGCGATTCCCGGTTACACCTACATTACATACATGAGGCCCGATCACCCGGCCAGGGTCGGGGGCCAGGGTTCCCCCAGACCCCGCCAAAGACGACCCTTGCGAAAACCTTCGCAGTACCGAGTATCTTGAACCCATGGCACGCGCCACCGTCATCGTCCGCCCGAATCCTTGCCCGCCACGTGGACCCTTGCGGCAGCCATGACTCATTCAATGGGTCTTGAATCCATGGCACGCGCCGTGCCCGACCAGGGCAGTTCCGATCCCCCGGCGACGGTCTCGCGCGTGTGGACCGTCGCGCCATACGCACTGTTCCTGTCGGTGGGAGGGTTCCTCTTCCCGTCAGCCGGCCGCGATGACGCCTTCATCACCTACTGGGCTGCGCACACCCTCGCCCGCTTCGGTGAGATCGTCAACTACGATGGCGACCGCGTCGAACAGAGTTCGTCCGTCCTCCACACCGTCCTCCTCGGGATCCTGCACGCTGCCACCGGCATCAACCTGCCAACCCTCGGCGTGACCGTGTCGGCCGGAGCAGCGGTCATTGCCATCTGGCTGATCGGGCGCCTCGCCCACCTCATCGGCACACCCCGCACCCTGGCACAGGTCTACCTTGCAACGGCCACCCCATTCCTCTACTGGGCGTTCGGCGGCCTCGAGACCACCCTCAACGCCGCCGCCGTGATCGGCTTCCTGATCGCCTACTACGCCTACCGCCTCAAACCGGACCGGGCACGCCTCCTGGCATTCGCCGCCACCACCACTGCAATCCTCACCGTACGACCGGAAACCTTCCTCATCGTCGGAGGCTTCCTCGTTGCCACCGGATCCATCGAGGTCCATCTGCGCCGCGCGTGGCTGGAACACCTCCACATGGGTGCCGTCGCCACCGCACTGACCGGCTTGCAGTTCGCCTGGCGCTGGTCATACTTCGGAAGCCTCCTGCCCCAACCAGTCGCTGCCAAGGTCGGCCCGCAGGCATTCGCACTTGACCGCATCACCGGAGGTATCACCTACGCACTCACGACCATCGGGCAGTATCCCGTCGTGGTGCTGTCGCTGGTCATGGCCATCGCCTTCGCCCGGGGCGTCCGCCGGCCTGACCCGATCCGGTCGCGCATGGCACCACTCGCCGTCTTCGTGGCCATCTACATCCTCTTCGTGCTGACCTCCGGGGGCGACTGGATGGAAGGTGGACGCTTCTTCGTGCCCATCCTTGCCCCCGCCATCATCCTCGCCTTCTGCTGGTACGGCCCTGTCCTCACGCGCGGCTCCGTCATCATCACCATCGTGGGCATCAACATCGCCACCTCATGCCTCTTCGCGCAGGAGTGGTCCACCTCCAGTGTCCTTGGAGACCGCTCTTTCCGCGATGCCTTCCCGACGGACACCACCCCGTACTCATGGTTCGAGGCGCAGAACCGCACCCACTACCGCGACCTGATCTTTCTGAATGCCGTCCGACCGGTGATCGACTTCTACGTGGATGCCGTCCCGAACGAACCCCTTGTCATCATGTCCGGGCAGGCGGGACTGGTGCCCTTCCACCTGGTCCAGGAACACTACGGGCGCCTGCGGTTCATCGACCAGTTCGGCCTCACCACGCGCGACTTCACCGGATGCGTGATGACCTCGAAGACCCGCCGGGATGTCTATGGCCTGCCCGTATCACTGGAGAGGTACATCCAGCAACGCGATGCCCTGGAGGCCGTCTGCAACATCGCACCCCCGGCATTCATCTTCGAACTCGACACCATCGACGGGCGCGAGGCACGGTTCATCGCCGAACACGGGTACGTGGTGTTGGTGCAGGAGTCGGGCATCCTCGCCGGGGCGTACCCCTTCCGGGGCGAAGCCGTGCAACTCAACCAGTTCCTCGGCGTGCGCGAGGACCTGGTTGAGGCTTACCCGTACCCGGGCCTGCGCAATCCGGCTCCGCTCTCCCGTCTCGACGGATGAAGGCTTGGGGGTAAGCGCCTCCCGGTCACCATCGGGCTGTGGCACCATGGAGCATGACCACCGAGCACCTCCCCCACCACACGCCATCGCACCGTTCACCTGCCTTACCCCAGGACGCCTTGCCGAACCCACCTGCCGCGTTGCTCCGGCCGGGTGAAGGGGGAGACGCGTCCGGCACACCCGCGGTGGCGTTCCTCGGTGAAGCCCCGACACCCGCGGGACCGGTGCAATTCGCCACCGACATCCACGGCGCGGTCCTGACCCTGCAGTTCGCCGAAGGGACCTATCCGCGCACCCTCCTGGACGAACTCGTGCGGGATGGCTACCCCGCAACCATGCGCGACGATGCGAAGACGGGTACCGTGCGACGCGCGATCGAGGCATGGACACAGGGCGAGGCCGGCGCACTGGATGCGTTGCCGATTGCGTGGCACCACGGCACCGCGTGGCAGGGGCAGGTGTGGCGGGGCCTGCGGACCATCCCGTTTGGCGAGACGTGGAGTTACGGGCAGCTTGCACGTGCCCTAGGCCGGCCAACCGCGGTCCGGGCCGTGGCACGGGCCAACGCCACCAACCGGGTCCCCCTGATCGTGCCATGCCACCGAGTGATCGGTACCGACGGCACCCTGACCGGCTTTGGCGGAGGCCTGCACCTCAAGGCCCGGCTCCTGAACCACGAACTCCGCGTGATGGGCCTGCCCCAGGCCTGGACGGCGTGGCATGACATCACCACGGCTTGAACACTGTGGCCGTTCCTACGGGGCGCGGAGAGCTGTCACCACCCGGCGCATCGTGTAGTCGTTCAGGGTGAACGACCACCACCCGGCACACGTCACCAAGGTCAGGCGTTCGTCATCCGTCGGGGCCACCGGCGAGACATCGGCGCGGTCGACCAATCGCGAGGTGGCCACGGCATAGGCAAGCGTCTCGGTCTCCACCACGGGGTCTCCACCCTCGGGACTGTCCGTGCGCACGGTCACATCGAGGTCGATGCGGTCACCAACGCGTGCCTCATTCAGGCGGGCCAGCGGGCCATCGCCGCCCCACCAGGTATCGAAGTGTCCAACCATCACCGCGTTGCCCGGCGTCCCCGGGGTTGCGGTGAACCAGTACCACCCCACGCCGGAATCCGGCAGTTGCCACGTGCCAGAATCATCGATGCCGAGTTCGGCGACCCTGGCATCAATGGCCAGGCGATCGAGCCTGATCGCGGTGGGTGTTCGGGAAGCCACACCGATATCCGGTCGTCGGGTCGAAACATCGACCGTCTCCCGGACTTTCCCGGGCCACGTGTCCTGATCAGTGCCAATCGCGGCGTGCGCCACCAAGGAGACGCGCGCCTTCGCCCGGCCACTGGCAACGCCATTGGCAAGGATGGCAGCGATCGTGGCGACGAGGGCGGCGCGTCGACGCATCCGAGTGGTTGTACGGTACGGCGACGGCCCCGGGGCAAGGTGCCCGGAACCGTCGCGACCTTGCGAGGATTAGCCGCGCGATGCGATGACGCGACGGCGGATCATGGAGATGCCTGCGCCAAGACCGCCAAGGATGACGGCACCGGCGGCGCCACCGAGGGCGATGGTGCGGGTGCCGAATCCCGTGGCGGGCATCGCGGCCGGGGTGGCGACGATGTTGCCGCAAGCCACGTAGCCCGGCACGCCACTGACACCGGTCTCATGCAGGTTGATCGCGTGGGCGGCGCCGATCATCGCCGAGATGGGAACCGCCAGTTCCGTGGTCGAGGTGCCATTGGCAAGGTTGGTCAGCGGTGCCACCACCCCGCCCACTTCCGGGCACTTGCCCGAGTGGATGTGTGCCGGACCCGTCGTGGCAGTCTTGCCACCCGAGATGGTCAGGACAACCTTGGACTTGCCACCGCCGATGTCGGTGATGACCGCGGTCCCGGTCACGCCGGAGTTGTTGTTCGCGCCCAAAGGGATGGTGAGGGTAGTCGGTGCCTGTGCCATCGCAAGCGATGGCAGGGCCAACGCCATCACCCCGGCGATGGCCACGCTGCGCAGGTTCTTCATTCGGTGTTCCCCTCCGGCAACAAGCCGGTCAGTGCAAGCCCCGGAGGCCACACGGCCCCCATGGCACTGGCCCGCCCACGCCCTGTCAACAGTCTATGGGGGATCGTGAACGCCCCGGAGGGCACTGGCGTTGCAAAGGTGAACACCCGATCCCGTCACCAAGCGCCTCCCGGTGAGCCTGCGCGTCCCGGGCGCGGGGAGGGAACCGGTCAGAAGGGGAAGTCGTCGTCGTCCTCAAACCCCCGTTCCGGCGGTTCGGGGTGCGGTGCCGTCCGGCCCGGGGGCGGTGGCATGGTTCCCCGGCCGGATGGTTGGGCGTCGCCACCCTGCCTGCGTCCCCGGGAGATGGGGATGGGGGAAGAATCCGGGGTCTCGGTGCCGTCCTCGGGCTTGCGCTCGAGCATGTTCATCGAAGACGCATTGATCTCGGTGCGGAACACCTTCCTGCCGGTTTCCGCATCCACCCATGAGCGTGTCTCGACGCGACCTTCGATATAGACAAGGCTTCCCCGTCGAAGCAAGCGGAGGCAGAGTTCACCCAGGCGGCGCCAGGCAACGATGTTGTGCCACTCCGTCTGTTCACGCACCTCATTCGTCTGCTGGCTGGTCCACCGGCGCGTGGTGGCGATTGAAAATGTGGTGTACGAATCCCCGCTTGGCAGGGTGCGGTGTTCGGGATCCTGCCCGAGGTGTCCAATGATCATGGCCTTGTTCAGGGATCTTGACATGCCATCACCTCCGCAAACTGCTACAAGATGTATACCCGCAACATGAGAATCATGCAAGTGATATCCCATCGGGAAGGCGGGGCATAGGCGCAAGGTGGCTGGGTATCCGTGTGCCCTTCCCGCACCATCAGTACGGGGTGGCCACGGGACGCCATTGCTGACACCCTCGCCCGGTCATGCCAGACATCGTTGATGCTGCCACCCGGTCGCGCATGATGGCGTCGATCCGCGGGCGCGACACCTTGCCGGAGATGCGGGTGCGACGCGCCCTGCACCGGGCGGGGTTCCGCTTCCGCCTGCCTGCCCGGGCCCTGCCGGGCCGACCCGATCTGGTCCTGCGCAAGCACCGCGCCGTGATCCTTGTCCACGGGTGCTTCTGGCACCGTCACGATGGGTGCCGCACGGCCTCCACCCCTTCGGCGAACGCCGGGTTCTGGCAGGCGAAATTCTCCGGGAATGTTGCCCGCGACGCACGCAACCGGCAGGCCCTGATGGATGCCGGGTGGCGGATCGCGATCGTCTGGGAGTGCACCTTGCGCCCGCGACTCGCCGGTGCCACCATCGAGGTGCTCACCGGCTGGCTCCGGTCCGGTTCCCCCTTCGTGGAGATACCGCCGGCCGTTCCCGGTACCACGCATCCCGCACCACTGGCGTACCAGGACGCTGGTATCGCCCCGGTCCCCTTGCGCCGCGTCGCCGAGACTTCTGGCCCGTCGTGACTGCCCCTTACGATTACGGTGAATCGTCGCAATCTGCACGCCACCGCATCCGGTTTTGGCACCACTACCATAGGCGTATACCATGCGCCACATGCCCGGCGTGGGACATCGTCTGGCTGGAGAGTGGTTGCCGATGAAATCGGGTCATGCGGAAGGAACGTCCACGGTCACCTGCCTGTGCGGGAAGGCCTCCCTCACGTTTGCCGCCAACCCGGGTGTCGCGGCGGAATGCGGGGTGCTTCGGCTGCCGCGAGAAGTTCCAGTGGGCAGCCGCGCAGGCCGGACGGCAATGGGGCGTGGTCATCCCGACCCTCGCCTATGTGGTTGATGACGTGGTCCACGTGACTGGCGAAGCGCGACTATGCCTCACCAGGCTGCGCCATGACTCGCGCCATGATTTCGTCCTGGCCACGTGTTGCCACTCGGTGCTGGCAGCAGTTGGCGCGTATTACCGCGGGAACGTTGTCGCTATCTTCCCTGATTCCTGCACCTTTCACGGCCACGCGCCGAAGTCGTCAATTCGGTTCGCGTCCGGGGATGTCGATGGCACGCTGCCACCGTACCTGGGTGATGGTGTCGAACTGGACTTGTTCGTGTCCCATTATTCCGGCGAGAACCCGAAGGGCACATGGGAGGAGCAGGCAGCGGTCCGTTCGTACCGGGCGCATTGGCGTGCCTCGGCTGTCCCCGAAGGCCATGGTCCGGGCAAGCACGGCGAGACGACGCACGCCCTGATGGCCCGGCTCAGTGGCACGGCCGATCCCCACGTGATCGGGTTGCCTCCCCTTGACCCAGACCCGGACCGATAGCCACGACGTGTGACGGAACGGGGCGCAGACCGGCCACCCGGATCTGTGTCTCGTGACGTCCTCGCACGCCTCCGCATCCATTTCTTGCACCACTACCGCATGCGTGTACCATGCGCCACGTGCCCGGCGTGGGACATCGTCTGGCAGGAGAGGGGTTGCC
>SHXX01000080.1 GCA_009693165.1 Chloroflexota bacterium | reverse complement strand
AGGAGTTCCTTGCATTTGGTGCATTCATCGAGAAGAAGATTGCTGCAAGGCGTCGCAAACGCCGGCACATGCATGCGGTCATGCTTGGCACGTACGCGATGACGGCCTGGGAGATCGAGGCCGAGATGCTGATCACCGGCACGCTTGAGTTGCTGGATGACGAGTCGCCGGTCGGCCTCTTCTTTGGCGACGACGGGCAAGGCAACTTCGGGTGGTGGGTGACTGACGGGATCCCGGCGCCGAGACGGGATGGCGATCACCGCCGGTGAGCGTGGGACATCCGCAGTACTTCGACATCAATGATGTCTGTTTCCAATCTGTTACAAGGAGAAATTTGTGTCATATTTCACTTATTTTGTATGATAAAATAATCTATCGGTTCCCGCACCGCGACACGGCCAAGATGCCAGGTCGTGAAGGAGGCCCACACGCACTTACGAAAGGAAAGACCATGACGGCATCCACACACATCCCCGCTTTCACTCCCAAGCCAACCGAGGTTCCGGTTGCTCCCGATGGCTTGGTGCCGGTCCCGGGTCGGCGCGCGCTGGTCATCTCCGACATCCATAGCAACCAGGTGGCGCTTGACGCGGTACTCCACGATGCGCGCGCATGCGGGGGCTTTGACGAGGTCTGGGTCCTGGGCGACATCGTTGGCTACGGACCGCAACCGAACGAGGTCATCCAGTGCCTGCGCGACCTTTCAGCGGCCGGAACGGTGGTCACCGCGGTCGGTGGGAACCACGAACACGCCGTCCTCGGGGTCGAACACCCGCTTGGAGGCATGCACTCGCGCGCCAGTGCCTGTGCCGACTGGAACCGTGCCGCCCTGACCGAGGCGTCGGTGGCGTTTCTCCAGGCGCTGCCGGACATCGCCGAGGCCGGATTCAAGGACGGGTCTCCGCATTTCACGCTGGCCCATGGTGCGCCATGTGCCTCGGTGTCGAAGCATCCCCGGACCAGCCGTCGCACGCCATGCCGGTGCCGGTACGACTACTCGTCAGATCGCGGTGTCCTTGACCGGTCGATGCGTGTGATCCGCACCCCGCACCTTGTGGTCGGACACACGCATGACCCACTTGTGGCCCGGTTTCCGGGGCGCCGGCAACCGGGTAGCCCAACGATCATCCAGATCCGCGAAAACGAGGGTTACGCGTTCGACACTGGCCGGTTCGTGATCAATCCCGGTTCGGTGGGGCAACCGCGTGATGGCGATCCACGGGCGTCCTACACCTTGCTTCGATGCACTGGGCCTGGCAGTGACGCAATTACCGTGACGCATCGCCGCGTTGCGTACGACGTGGCAGCCATTCAGTCCGAAATGATGCGGGTGCACCTGCCACTCGAGATGGCCTCCCGGCTTTCATACGGCCACTGATCCACGTCGGTTGCCTTGCGCGAACCGCCAGTTTCCCCGGTTCCACCCCACCGTTGCCCTTGTCGATTCAGGGCATCACCACCACGCATTCGGAGACCCGCATGTCTGACATACTTGATGAACTTGATAGGGATTGGAATGAACTTGTCTCAGTACAGAATGTCGTAAAGCAAGCACGAGACATCCTGTGGGAACGCTCGGACATGACCAATGAGGACATTGCCCAATCCTTGACGGTCATACATAGCCTGCTAGGTGCGCGCATCCAGGCGATCGGTCATCTCATGGACAAGGAGGCCGAGCGACTTGGCTACGAGATGACCGACGACATCGGGATCTATCCGGATCCGGTCCTCTGGAACTGCCGCTAATCACTGGAAACGAAACGAACTGAACCACATGACACATCCGAGTACGCACGGGGACCGGAACGAAACACCCTCCGGCGTGCCCATCCTTCCGGGGTGGCATCGCGCCTTGGTGGTTGCCGACATCCATAGCAATATCCAGGCGCTCGACGCCATTCTGGCGCATGTGCGCGGGCAGGGAGGCTTCACGTTGGTCCATGGGGTGCCGGCGTGGCCACAGGACCGGTACCTCCACGAACGCGGACAGGCGCGCCGGGCCTTGGGGCAGATCGCCACACGCCATCTGGTGACCGGGCATACGCACCTGCTGCTTGCACTGCGGTTTGCGGATGACCCGACCGGCATGGTTCATCCGGACCGGTTGCGCACTGGCAATGCCACGTCATTCGACCTTGCTGGAGGTCGGTTCATCCTGAACCCGGGATCGGTTGGCCAACCACGCGATGGTGATCCCCGGGCATCGTGCCTTGTTCTGGACTTTGGTGCGACCGCGTCCGAAGGTGTCGTGGTGGCAGTGCACCGGGTGTCCTATGACATCGCGACGGTGCAGGCGCGCATCCGGGAGGCCGGATTGCCCCGGTACCTGCATGATCGGCTTGCCGATCGGAAGGATGAGTGGACCGAATGGATGGTTGTCACGGGTGACGCGTGGTTGCACCGTGACGCTGTCGCTGCACTGCCGGCACCGTTTCCGGCGAGGCATGGCATCCGGCCCCGGGCACGGCTACGTCAGATCCGGCGCATGCATCAGGCCAGTTAGGCGGGACTACTTCTGCCGTTCGAGGATGCGCGTCATGTATCGGTGGGCATCGAACGGGTGCGGATTGCGCCGCACGAACTGGGCGACAACGGCGACCGGATGGATCTTGAGCAGTTCGATGATGAACGCGGCGGACAGGTCGGCGTAGTGATACTGCGTGAGGGTTGCAAGGACGTCCGCATCCGGCGCAAGGATGGCATGGGACGAGGCCTCGAACTTCAGGGCATCGTAAACCGAGAATGGTCGATCATGGAAGAGCCATCGCATGTCGATGACCATCCTGACCATCTTGCCGCCGGCCCTGCGGGCTTCGGCAGCGATGGATCGCTGGTACGCGATCAGTCGGTACGGGTCGAGGGA
This sequence comes from Chloroflexota bacterium, assembly GCA_009693165.1. GTDB lineage: Bacteria > Chloroflexota > UBA11872 > UBA12225 > UBA12225 > UBA12225. The sequence goes on along the minus strand of SHXX01000080.1, from coordinate 6,420 downwards.
GTTCCCAGTGAAGAACTGAGACGCATCGGGCGTTGCATCCATGGCCGATGGATCGGTGGGCGTGAGGGACTGCTTATCGTGATAGCCACTGCATCCCCCGCTGGGAACTACCGCATCCCACTGTCCCAGATGGAACGGGGGGTACCCATCGACTTCTTCGGTGCAAGCGAGACGGACCGCCTCGAGAACCGGTTCGCCGACAAGAGGGATGCACCGGTGACCGGCCCGGAGGCCATCGAAGAGGAAGGTGCTGGCGGTTGCGGTTCGCTCATCCGGCGCACTTGCGAACTGGCAGACATGGAGGGGTGCGGTCACACGTTCCCGTCGGGTGCCAACCGCCAGTTCGATCATCACGAATATGACAACTCGGGTTGCATGCACGGCGCACGGACGCCTGCACGAGAGGCTCACATCTGCGGGTATCCAGACGATGTAGGTGCGAACATGCTCCCGTGGACCATCCGTGTCCGGACTTCCGCGAAGTATTGCCGAAGTGGGGGACGTTATCACGCCCACCTGCATAGTGCAAAACATTTGTCAAGCACTGTTCGATGCTTGTCTCGCTGTGTGCGGCGGCGTGAGAATGACGCCGTCGGCCCAATGCACGACGCCCTCCGTTGCGATGGAGAGCATGGTTGTGGCACGGTTCCACTTTCCACAGCGCGCACATTGAGACCCGGCCGGCCCATGGCACACGTGTTGGGGGAGGTGCCGACCGTGTCGCGGTGACGGGTCAGGAGGGTCGGATCGGAACGTCGTGGCCTTCCTCGAAGTCGATGAGGTCGACGTGGGTTCCGGATGCATCGGCACGCGCCTTGTCGGCGGTGCGGGCAACCATGGCGACACCGTGGACGGTGATCCTCGGGCTACGGGGAAACGCCTTTGTCAAGTCCATGTCGGTCTCGACTTCCAATTGCAGTTGTAGGTGGTCAGGCGAGGGGCGGACGGCCTCGGGCGCCGGCGAGGCGCTTGGGGGTGAAGGTCGGGAGGGCGCTGCCGTGTGCCTCGACCATTTCGTCGGTCATGCGCCAGATCTCATCGAGCGAGAGGACACTCGCCGTGTGAGGGTCGAGCATAACCGCTTGGTAGAGGGCGTCGCGGTTGCCGGTCAGGGCGGCCTCGACGGCCAACTGGTGGACGGAGATGTGGGTCCGGTTCAGTCCGGCGACGCCACCCGGCAATTCACCGGCATGACATGGCTGCAGTCCGGCACGGTTGGTCAGGATAGGCACCTCCACGATGGCGTCGGCGGGCAGGTTCGGGATCAGGGCGGCGGAACGGCGGTCCATCGAGTTCGGGACGTTGCCGTTGAACGACCAGTCGACGTTCGCCTCGATGGCGCGGATGATGTAGGCCGCGTACTCATGGCTGAGTTTCATCTCAATCGGCGCGCCACTGGCCACTTCGGCGCGCGTCTTCTCGAACGTGACGAGGTTCTCACTGCTCCGGCGCACGTACTCGTCGATGGGGATGTCGAACTCGGCGATCAGGGCGTCGCGCTTGATGAAGTAGGGGACGTACTCGGCCATGTGTTCCGAACTCTCGGTGACGAAGTAGCCAAGGCGTCGCATCATCTCGAAGCGCACCTTGTCCCGCCCGTAGACCGCCGGGTTGCCCATCGCATCCCACAGTGCGGGATAGGCATCGTGACCGTCGATGGTGAGATCAAGGAACCAGGCCATGTGGTTGATGCCAGCGACGCGGTAGCCCACGCGCTTGTCATCGATACCCAGGTAGCCGGCCAACTGGTGGGCGGTTCCCTGCACGCTGTGGCAGAGACCGACGGCGCGGATCGATGAGGCACGGGACGCCGCGAGGCAGAGGATGCTCATCGGGTTGACATAGTTGAGGAAGAGGGCATCGGGGCAGACTTCCTCCATGTCGTGCAGGAGGGAAAGCATTACCGGGATGGTGCGCAGCCCCCGGAAGATTCCCCCGACGCCGAGGGTGTCGGCGATTGTCTGGCGGAGGCCGTACTTGCGTGGGATGTCGAAGTCGAGCAGGGTGGCGTGGTGCATCCCTACCTGCACGGCATAGATGACGTACTTGGCCCCGCGGACGGCGTCACGCTGGTCGAGGCTGGCTTCAACGGTGGCCGGTGCGCCGACTTGCGCGACGAGGCGCTCGACGGTCTGGCGGGCCGTCTCGAGGCGGACCGGGTCGATATCCATCAGGCACAGGGTGGCCCCGGTCAGTTCTGGGAAACTCAGGATGTCCATCATGAGACGCCGGGTCCAGACGACACTGCCGGCGCCGATCAGTGCGATCCCTATGAAATCCCTTTCAGGAGACGAGAGTTTGAGGCGGGGCAACCATCGGAATTGGCCACTTTCCCCACAACCCAGCCATGATCGGTACGCTCCGCAACACGACTATACTGCGATGGAAGAAGGGGTCTGCACACGATGTCACTGAACCTCGAGCAACTCGGATTGAACATCCTGCTGGCGACAATCTTCTCGGTCCTGGGGTTCGTGCTGCTGTTTGTCGGCTACCGGATGTTCGACGCGGTGACGCCGGGCAACCTGAGCCGGCGGATCTTCGACGAGGGAAATGTCGCAGCGGCGATCATGGCCGGAGCCTTCGTGATTGCCGTGTCAATCGTGATTGCGGCCAGCATCCACAGTTGATCCGTGGGGTAGCCTGCGATCCGGTCCGGTTCCCGCCGGTTGCTTGAGACGTCGGCCGAAGCTGAGACAGACGTGATCGGTCCAAAGTCCGAGGGCGATCCGTTGGGGGCGGGTGCAGTCGGCGAGGGCGAAGTAGACCGGTACTGGCCCGGCGACGCCATGGTGTCTCCCGTGATCGGCAAGTGCTCCGCTTGGCGATGCGAGACGATGCCATGGTGGCAGTGACGGCGGGTCACCGAGAATGGTGGCGGTCACCGTGCCGGTTGCCGTGATTCGATAGGGTCGGCTGTTCACGTTCACCCGCACGTCCGGTACGCCGGGGACCTCGGCGCGTCGGACCGCAGCTTCGAACTGCTCAAGCGATCCCGCCGGCCCGACGAGTTCGCGAGTGAACGGTGCGTCGGCGGGCAGGAGATCGTGGTCGGTGTAGTGGCAGTCCTCGATGGGTGTCTGTTCGAGGAGGCTTCCATCGTGGAACCAGGTCCACCACCAAGTGGTTGGGATCTCCCCGACGGTCTCGGTGCAGGTGTAGACCGTGGTCACCCGTCGGAGCCGTCCACCGGGAAACCGGACGGTCTCGCCGGGAGGGAAGGATCCACTTCCGGTCAGTTCGCGGGGTTTCTCGCGCATGGGCGGTGCCGATCTCCAGGGTCCAGCGTAGCACGTCCGGCGCCGTCCTCTCCGGGTTTCCGGCACGGATGCTTACTGATCAGGTGCAGGCCTGACCCAAAGCGGGTTGTGGGCAGGGATGCGGGTTGACGAGGAGGCCGCACCGGCCCCGCGGCCATCGGGTCTCAGGCATCATGTGCGGAATGGGTTTGGGACGTCCTCCGGTACTTCCGGATCCGGGTCGCGGCGCACTGCGGACCTGGGTGACCAGGATCGGAGACGGCATGGAGGCCGTCCCGATGATGCGGATGCCCGGCCTCGGGCGGGACAGCAGTGTCCTGGTGTACGCGTGGTTCCTTTGGGGACTGGGTACGGGACTTTGGGCGTACACGTGGCCGGTTTTCCTTTCGGGCCTCGGGGCAGATTCGGTCGAGGTCGGTGCGGTAATCGGGATCGGAAGCCTGATTGCGACGCTGGTCTACCTGCCGGGCGGGTTTGTCGCGCAGTACGGCTATCACAAATGGCAGACGGTCGTCTTGCACGGATTGCACACGGTTTCCACGGGAACCTTCGTGATGGCCACGAGTTGGTGGCATGTGGTCCCGGGCGTATTCGTGCAGAACTTCGTGGCATTGCTTGCGCCGGCGGTGAACAGTTTCCTGACGCGGATTGCCGACGAGGAACGGATTGGGGTGGCCCGCCTCTACAGCGTGATCGGGTCCGCGCAGTTCGTGGCGATGACGGTATCCCCGCCGGTCGGTGGATGGGTGGCGCGCGAGTTCGGAGACGGAGCGGTCTTTCCATTGGCACTGATTGGCTGCGGATTGAGCGTGACGATGATGGCGATGCTCCGTTCGCACACCGGACCATCACTGGTCGATGACACTGGCGCCCTGATTGATGGAGCGACACCGCCACCTCCGTCAACGGTGTCGCGCCTAAGCGCTTTCAGCCAGGGGTGGGATGTCTACCGGAGTCTGCTAGCGATGCCCGTGATCCGCATGCTCCTTGCGACCAGTCTGGCAATCAATGCGTCGATTCATCTGGCCGTGCAGTTCGCACCGCTGTTCCTTCAGGAGGAGTACGGGTTCGACAGCGCGGCGATCGGTTGGACAGGCAGTGCAGCATCGGCGGGTTCGGCGCTGCTTGTGTTGCTGATCGACCGGGTGCGCCGCCGCCGGGGCCTGCTGGTGGCGATGTACGTGGCGTGTGCGCTGACGGCGGCGCATTATGTGCTCATCCTCGCGTCGCCGCTGCTGGCGGTCCAGTTGATGGGATATGCCGGTCGGGGGGCGATGGCGGCGCTGGGCACACTGATCACGGTCGCACTGACCGATTGGTGTCCGCGGTCGCAGGTGGCCGGCGGGGTTGCACTGCTGTCGACCGCTGCCGGTGTGGCGGCAATCATCTTCCCACTTTTGGGTGGGTGGCTGTACTCGATCGATCCCCGGGCACCGTTCGCGATGGCAGTGGTCGTGATCGGTGGCGCGCAGTTCCTCGTGTGGCGGACATTCCGTTCCAGGCGTGAGGATGCCGTCCCGGCCGTCGTTGCGGTCTAGTGTGTTCCGGCTGGCGGGTGGTGATACGAGGCTGCACCATCGTGATGACGCGGGATATGATCGCGCGGCTTGCGGGAATGGGCGTGCGCGACGGTTCGCGCGACGCGACGGATCCCGGATAAGGATTGGGATGCCTGTGACCCCGACGATGCATGACGGACCGGACGACATTGCCCCGGCGGCACATCCGCGCAAGGTGCTGATGGTTGGTGGCAGTGGCCATGTCGGGACATTCGTTACGCCGTACCTCCTGCGTGCGGGACACCAGTTGCGTGTCCTCGACATCCGTCCGCCGACAGCATCGGGCGTGGAGTTCGTTGAGGGATCGGTTACGGATCCTGACGCGATCGATCGTGCGCTTGACGGCGTGGACACCTTCGTATGGACGGTGATGCAGAAGGCGCAGGGTGGCAGTGTGACGAACCAGGATGTGCCGACGATCCTGGCGAACTATGACGTGAACAGCAAGGGCCTGCACCTGTTGCTGTACCTGGCGCAGCAGCGGGGCATCCGGTCAGGGGTGTATACGGGAACGATGAGTGTGCATTACCGTCTTCGACCGTTCTACACGAACGAGGACGAGCTGCCGCTTGACACGCCGAGTGTCTACGGCCTGACCAAGGCGTTCGGCGAGGGGGTGTGCCGCTACTTCGCGCGGTGGTTCGGGATGCACCTGCTCGCACTGCGGATTACGGGCCCACGCACGCGGGCGCAGTTCCTCAAGGAACGGCATGAACGGCCGGACCGCATGTACCCGGACGGGTCTGCGACGGGCAGCAAGCTGTACATCCTGGACGAGGCGGACCTTGCCCGCGCCTATCTGGGCGCGATTGCTGCAGTCACGGGCACGGCCTCGCGTGCGCCGTCCGACGCGGAGCAGCCAATGCCTGGCCGGCACGGGAGTTTCGAGGCAATCTTCATCGCAGGTGACGAGACCGAGGAGATGCACAACCTGGCCCGGGCGCGTGAACGGATTGGGTGGTCGCCACGGTCACACCGGTTGCTGGAGGGCTGAGGCCGGTCTTGACGTTTGCACGAAGATTGCCGCTTGACACCGGGCCCGGCCGCGCGTAATGTGGTAGGCAGGTGGAAAGGAGGTGATGTCGTATGGGTAAACGCTGCGCCAGCAGTAGTCTCCACCGCGCCCGTTCGACGGTTTCAGTATTGAGTACACCACGTGAGGTTGAGCTCCGCTGATCCGCGAACGGTGCGGATAACGCTGGCTACGTTGCTGGCGCCCTGAACCCCTCCATGCACGCTGTGCACGGGGGGGTTCTCTTTTTTCACTGGGTGTGGTTGGCGCACAAGCTTCGCCGTCACTGCCGTGCAGGGAGCATGGTCGGGATGTGGTCGGCCGGACTTTGCAGATATCGGTAAACGTGTATCTCGTGTTCGTGAATATTGATAAATAGTAATATTAAAGTATTCACCGATGTCGTCACGCGAGAAAACTAGACACCATGCCTTACGGTGGACTAGGTGTTGTCTCTCACAAGGTTGTTGACAGGGAAGCGAGGCGGACGAGGGGGGTGAGGCCGTTGATGCCAAGGTGCGGTCGGTCGTGGTTGGAGTATTCCACGAAGGCGTCCAGTGCAAGTTGGCGCTCGTCCTCGCTGGCCAGC
>SHXX01000079.1 GCA_009693165.1 Chloroflexota bacterium | reverse complement strand
AACCGATCAATCGTGCCCACCACAACGCCTTCCCCAAGGCGGCGGGTTGACACTGACGTACTCTCAAGTGTCGCCTCGATGACCGATACGACGGTCTCGGTGCTCGGGTTGAGGTCGAAAGGGTTGGATGCCGCCAACCCGACAAGCACACCCGTGATCCGGTCGAGGTACGCCTGCTCCGTCCCGGCACCCGATCCATCGCCGGAAGTGGCACCCGTCGCTGCGGCGGTAAGCAGCTCGGTCGCCCATTCGGATGCCGCTGCCCACGCGCTGACGGATTGCCCGGCCCCATCCACCTTGTCACGGAAGTCCGGACGTGTCAGGAGCTCAGCCAGACCCCGGATCGTTTGTGCCATCAGTCGCGCGTCCTTGGCGCGTCCAACTGGGACCTCGACATCAGGTGAGGATTCGTCGGACCACTCCCGTGCGCCCCTGGCGTCCGCATCGCATTTGTCGGCGTACGCCTCGAGCCGGTTGCTCCACTGGGTAGCGCCGCGGACAATTCCGGCCTCCCGGGATATCCAGTCCCATGAGGCACCATCGATGGTCACCGGTTCTGCCGGGGTGCTTTCATCTGCGCCCGGCAGTCTGCCAACCACGACAGGTGCAGTCTCCGCCCACGCGAGGACTGATGCCCGTGAGAAGTCTGATGCCGGAAGACGGAGAAGTGCACGCAGCCTCCGGCCGGGCAGGGTCTCGGAAAGAGGCATGCCCCCAAGGTCGACGTGGGGCACCCCGGCCTGGTCGAGGATCTCTGCAACGAGGCGCTGATACGGATCCCGCTGCCTGTAGATGATCGCCGTACGGTGCAACGGCATGCCGTTTCCGACAACCGCAAGCAGCCGGCGGACGGCTTGCCTCACCTCTTCGGCGGGATCAGGCGCCCTGATCACTTGCAGGTCTGACCGGAGCACAAGCGTTGTCGCGAGCGGTTCGGGGGAGACTTCATCCCCACCCTTCGTGGCTTGACCCACGAATGCTTCGCTGCGGGCGAGAGCACCGGCAGAATACGCATCTGCGATCGCCTCAGCCAGGGTCGAGGCAATGCGGTTCGCCCTGATATCAGCCCGACCACGGGGGTCGTCGAGGCGAGGCAAGATGACGTGGACGGGCGCATGGTGCGAGAGCGATGCCAGAAGGTCTGCATCCGCGCGGTCAAGCTTTGTCGGACCGACGAGGATGACGGTTCCCAATCGCGCAATCGCGTCGAGCGTCGCCTGAGATGGCGACTTCAGTGCTGCCACTGTGTCACGCGCAAGCGAAACTGCGTCAGGGTCCTGACCAGTGATTGCCCTGAACTCCGAATAGACCTGTGAGGCCGCCTTGGCAGTGGCACCAGCCGCCTCCGATATGAGGACATCATCCGGATGGGCCTCTCGGATACGAAACTCCCGGAACAGTCCGAGCAGAGCCAGGTGCAGTGACCGGTGGTGCCGGGTTTCGTGGAACGCATCGCCGCGACCATTCTTCACCGCGTTTCGCGCAAGTGCCGCGCGGACCGCACTCAGTTCCGCGGTCGTTCCGAGCGGTCGCGTCGTCGCCTCCACACCTAAGAGCCGGGTCGCAAGTTCCGAGAGCCGAGCGTACGACACATTGATGTATGAGCTGCCATTGGCGATGGCGAGTTGAAGTTCGCGACCCACATCGATCGTAGCCGTGACAAGCAGGACGGGAGCGAACCGGTCGGAGGCCTGTGCCGACATGATGGCGTCCCGGAGCGCGGCAATTGTGTCCCGGCCCGGACGAGCAACCATAATTTGCGGACCTGTTGCGCGCACGGGGGAGGCATAAGCTCCCATTACCCAATGCTCCAATTAGCAACCTGCGCGAGGGGCACTACCCAATATGTCGAGGTGTGAGCGCATGCATGCGTTACCAGTATGGCACGTCCCAGATCAACCGTGATGCGTGCAGCGAGTGTGCCCTAGTGACGGTGCCGAAGTCCGCGGGTCACCAACTTGGGCGGACCGAGTCTCACACGGCCCTTCAAATTACCAGGGTGGTCAGTCGTTGCCCTCACGTAGGCGGTCGGCCTGGTCCGCGTCATCGAGTGCATGGCCAATCTCCCGGGCATGGGCCTCGGCCCTGGCACGATTGCGCCCTTCGGAACCAGCGACCGCCTCGTCGTGCGAAACGGTCATGGAGTGATCGCGCTCGGAGTCGTCAAGCGCGTGACCAAGCTCGCGGATCCGTGCAGCCTCGTCGTCATGGATGCGCTCCTGGAAGGCCTCGACCACGTCTTCACGCATGAGCTTTCCTCGTTCGAGATCCTCATCATCGTCCAACGCGATCTCAATTGCGACCAGTTCCTTCAGGTGCTGGAAGGCCTCGTGCGCTTCAAACCGGGCAACCGCTTCGGTCGCATCGGCATCGGCACGCGCCACCTCCGTACCCTCCTCAACGAACACCTCGACGGCTTCGTCAATCTCATGCAAGCGGGTTTCGGTCAGTGGAACTCGACCGCTATCTGGTTCGAACACCGTCTCCATGCGTGGATCCCCCATGGCCGCACCGGCTGGAACTATCGCTCCCTGGTCCCGGTGATCTAAAGCACAGCACCCTCCCTACCACGTTAGCACGGATCAGAGACTGTTCAAACTCGGCTGAAACCCTTACGTCGATCCATAACCAGTTCGCCGCACCCTTAATGGCGCACCACTCCCAGTCCGGGCTTTGTCCCATGGAGAGACGACGTGCCCGCGATGCGGGGAACAACGACACCCGCTTCTCGCCCGGTCACGGACGCATGCGGGTGTCGCGGCAGCTTCTGCTTTCGGCCGATTAGGGGGCCTTGGTGGGTGTGACCTGGGACGCTCCGCCTGCAGCACCCTGGCCTGCAGCACCAGCTGGACGCTGACTGCCTGAGCCCGCTCCACCTGCACCTGATCCACCAGCAGGACGCTGGCCACCTCCAGCAGCATCAGCGGGGGCCGCACCCTGCCCACCCGGGCCCGCTCCACCTGTGGGACGTTGACCGCCCCCAGATGCGTCAGAGGGAGCAGCATTCTGCCCGCCGGCACCCGATCCACCGGCAGGTCGCTGGCCACCCGGTGCGCCTTGTCCGGCAGCTCCACCCGGAGCGCCCTGACCGCCAGCCCCGCCACCAGCAGGGCCTCCCGGTGTCACGACGCGGACGGCATCCTTGTCGCGCAATGTGGCCTGACCGCTGATCACTATGCTCTCGTCCGGCTGGACCCCAGTCTTGACCTCGACCTTCCGGTCGTCTCCAAGACCGAGTTCCAATGCCCGGAGCGCTGCTACGTTTTCGTTGATCACGAATATGAACGGCTTGTCGTTGCGCAGAAGGATGGCATCACGAGGCACGACTGTCACATTGGTCCGCGAATCGAGCGTGACGCTGAGTTGGGCATACATGCCCGGCTTGAGTTTCCCGGATGGGTCTGTCGGCTTTACCTTGACCGTAAACGTTCGGCTCCGGGAATCACCGGTCGGGAAAATGCTGGTAACCGACCCCTGAAAGGTCTCACTCGGATATGCGTTGACGGAAAAAGAGGCGTTCCCACCCTCACGGAACCGGGATATCGCCGCCTCCTCGACGTTGAGCGCGATCTCCGTGTCTCGCGAAATGAGGGTGAAGACCGGGGTGGAAACCTGGACAACCGCACCCGCGGTTGCGAGGCGCTCAGCAACAATGCCATCGAATGGGGCAGTGATCTGGGTCTCTCCGAGGTTGACTGTCTGCAGTTCCAAGGCCGCTTGTTGCTGTGCCAGCGCTGCCTCGGCCTGTCTGACCGCCGCCTCAGCCGCCGCCCGGTCGAATTCCGTGTACGGATTGCGCCGCGCGCTGAGTTGTGCCTCGGACTGGGCCAACGTGGCACGCGCCGCATCCGCGTCGTAGGGGAGCGGCTTCTGAAGCTTTTCCAGGGCAGTGAGTGCAGTGGCGTAGGCGCTTTCAAGTTGTGCCACCGTCGCTGGATCCGGGACAATCGCCTTCTGAAGTGTGGCAACCGCCGTGGCGTACGCCGTCTCCAGCTGCGCGACCGCGGAGGGATCTGGATTGACCGCCTTGTCGAAGTTTGCCTGGGCCTGAACCACTGCCTGCCGGGCCGTCTCGATATCGAATGGCGTGACGGTCTTCAGCTTCTCCAGAGCTGCCTGGGCTTTGTCGACCGCAGCCTGCGCGACTGCGATGTCATTTGGGCTCGGATTCGAGACTTTCTCAAACGACACACGTGCGACCTGTTCAGCTTCTTCAAGGAGCCGCAGGTCCCAGTCGGTTGGACCTCCAACGGCACGGGCTTTGGCGAGGTCGTTCTGGGAGGTGAGCACATTGATCTGCGCCTGTGTGGCAGCAAGGTTCAGCGCCTGGGAGGTGACGGTACTCGTGGGCCCCTTGGCAAGGTCGGCATTTGCCTTGTCAAGCGCGGCTTGCGCAGCCTGCACCTTGAGTTCTAGCGTGTTGAGATCCTCTGGACGTGCCTTGGCGGTGATGCCACTGCCTATGCCTCCCTCGCGCGCCTGGGAAAGGCGCGTGCGGGCCTGGTCAAGCAAAACCTGCGCCGTCGCAATGTCCTCGGCTCGAGGGTTCTGCAATTGGGTGAGACGGATCTTCGCCGTCTGGAGGTCGGCCTCCGATGCCCGGACGTCCTCGGCGCGCGTTCCTGCTTCGACTTGAGCCAGGCGGTTTCGCGCCGTGTCTAGCGATGCCCTGGCTGACTGGATATCTTCGGGACGACCACCGGCACGACCGGCATCGAGGCGAATCTTGGCAGCGTCCACAGCAGCTTGGGCAGCCTGGATGTCCTCCTGACGGCCGGTACGGCCGGCCTCGAGGCGGGTGCGGGCCGAATCGGCCGAAGCGAGTGCGGCACGCAAATCCTCATCGCGCACTCCAGCGAGCGCCTGATCCAGCCTCACGCGGGCAAGGTCAACCACGGCTTGCGACGCAGCGACATCGTCGGGCTTGGCACCGGCCTTGATGATGTCCAGGCGTGCTGTCGCAGCGGCTATGTTCGCCACTGCACCAGCAACGTTTGCTCGCGCCTGTGCAATCTGCGCATCAAGGGTCGCGTGATCGAGTTCGGCGAGGAGGTCTCCGGCCTGAACGACGGAACCCGTTTCAGCCGCGGTCCTTACGATCCGGCCAGCAACCCGGGGCAGGATGGTTACCTGAGCCTTCGGGGCGATGGACCCACCGTAGGGCGACTTGACCTCAATGTTGTCCCGGACGACTTTCTGGACCGTCACTGGGATGCCTTGGGCCTGTCCGCTTGCGCCTGACGCAGCCGGTACGCCTGGCGTACCCGCCTGCCCACCACCAGCCACCGGCGCCGGAGTTCCGCCACCGCATGCGGCCAGGAACATGGCGATTGTGCCGACGAGAACGGCTTGGTGGTGGGGGTTACGCAGCGCATTGTTCATGGATGGCTTCCTGTACCTCAGTACCAGTTGATCTGTCTGGTTGACGGAATTGGTCGGGATTTCGTTCCGTCCTGCGGAGTGCACCGTGCTGGTCTGATCAATTGCCATTGTCGGTGCTCCCGACTACCGCAACCTTTGCAACCGAGGCGCTCATCCCGGAACCAGCACCTTCATGACCGGCAACTCCCGCCGGGTGTCCGCCCGCGACGGTTTCGCCAGCTGTCACGGATGCCCCGCTTGAACGTCGGCGCGCACGCCAGGCCATGAACCTTGCGGGAAGGTTCGCAAGGTCGTCGAAGTAGGTGTAGAGCGCCGGGACGAAGATCAGGGTCAGGAGGGTGCTGGTGATCATTCCCCCGGTTATTACGGCGGCGACCGGCGAACGCGATTCGGCCCCCGGCCCGGTCCCGAGCAAAATCGGCAGCATGCTGCACACCAACGTGGCCGACGTCATCAGGATGGGGCGGAGACGGATTGGCCCGGCACGAACCAGTGCGTCACGGGCGGACAACCCTTCCTCGTTGCGGAGAGTATTGGCGTAATCAACCAGCAGGATTGCGTTCTTGCTCACCAGCCCGGTAAGCATGATGATGCCGATCAAGCTGAAGATATTCAGGGTCTTATCAAGCAGATACAGGCCACCCAGTGCCCCAACCATCGCCAATGGCAGCGATGCCAGCACGATGAATGGCGACAGATACGAGTTGTATAGCGCAGCCATCAGCAGGTACATCAGCACAAGGCTGAGCCCGAGCGCTCCGGTCAAGGCCGTGACCGCCCGGTCGAGCTGCTGGACAGCACCGCCGACAGTCGCCCGATAGCCGGCCGGCAACGGGATCGACGCCTGCCCCTGACGCACCTCGGCTGCAACTTCGCTGAGTGGGCGCCCGACCACCGGACCGCTGACGCTGACTGACCGGTTCCGGTCGGAGCGGTTGATCTGCGAAGGGCCGGTCGCGCTCTCAATCGTGGCGACCTGTCCCAACCTCACAAGAACCCCTCGTGTGGTGAGGATTGGCACGTCCTCGAGGTTGAGTGGCGTACCCGACTGGTCACGCCCCACAAGCACACGAACATCCGCCTGTGCCTGATCCTGGACGCGAAGTTGGGTGGCCACCGTCCCCTGAATGGCCGTCCGCATCGCCTGCGACACCGTCGTGCTGGTGACCGCGAGGTCGGATGCCTGGGCGCGCCGAACTGTCGCGCGCAATTCAGGAACGCCCGACTGGCCGGAATTGGATACTTCCGCAATCCCGGGCGTACGCCTCAGAAGGGCCTCGTACTGGTCTGCGATCCGCCCGAGCACTTCAGGGTCTGGGCCAAGAATACGAACGCTGACGTTTCCACCACCACCACCACCTAATGCGGCAGGAAGGCTCGTGCCGACCGTCACATCAGGCAACCCCGCACTGATTGAACGGAGTTCGGTCTGGATATCCCAGACTGTCCGAGAGCGGGTACTACGGTCGACTAGCTCGATCGCCAGGTTGCTGGAACGTCCACCACCGCCGCCATACCCGCCGCCACCGCCACCAACCGAAGTGAACACCGACTTCACTTCGGGGAAGCGGTTCTTGTCCATGACGATGCTCTCAACCTGCTGGGTCACTCGATCGGTCGCCTCAAGGGTGGCACCTGGCGGCATACGCAAGGACATTGAGATCTGGTTCTCGTCCTCAAGAGGCGCGTACTCGGAGCCAATAAAGTTGCCCTGAACCATTGCCACCGTTCCCCAGAGCATGCCTAGACCGGCGAGAACGACGAGGAAACGCAAGCGGATCACCCCGGGAAGGATGGCACCGTACCCCCGGGCGATGACGCCGTATCCGGCATCCCACACACGCGGGAAGACGCGCATGACAATCCGGGCAATCGGCCTGAGGACAAACCAACCAAGCGGGAAGAGTGCGATCCCGATCCCAAGCGCAACGAGTCCTCCCACGGCCAATGTCTGACCCTGAGCAGCTGCGCCCGGCGCTGCGCCGAAGCCTCCAGCTGCCGTCGCTTGCACACCGGTGGCGCTGTTGATGAAATTCGTGATCCAAGCCGGCACCGGAACGGTTTGTCCCGCGAACCTGTCCCCCAGAAGCGCAAGCGCGCCGTAGATACCCGCCGCCATTGCGGCGAAGCCACCAGTGAACGCTGCGACCGTGCCTTCATCGTCGCCATCCCGCTCATGCTCCTTCAGCCACCGGGAGGCAAGCATCGGTGTCAATGTGAAGCAGATAAGGAGTGAAAAGAGCGTGGCGATGGCAATGGTCAGACCGAACTGCCTGAACAGGCTCCCGATGTTGCCGTTCACGAATGCAATTGGGGCAAACACCACGACGTCGAGAAGCGTGATGGCGATAGCGGCCAGTCCGATCTCCGACCGCCCCCGCAATGCAGCGACCATCGGGGTCTCGCCGAGCCCGAGACGTCGATGAATGTTTTCCAGAACCACGATGCTGTCATCGACCAGAATGCCGATCAGCAGTGCCAGGGCGAGGAGGCTCATCAAATTGAGGGTGAACCCAATGAAGTACATCACCAGAAACGTGCTGATCAGCGATGTTGGGATTGCCAGAAGGACGATGATCGTGTTCCGCCACGAGTGGAGGAAGACCATGAGAACTGCACCAGTGATGATGATTGCGAGCTCGAGGTCAACCTGCACATCGTTCAGCGCCTCACGCGTGTACTTGGTCGTGTCATTGGCGATCCGGAACGAGACACCTTGGGGTGCACTTCGCTGCACCCGTTCAATGGCGGCTCGGGCACCGTCGGCAACCTTGATGCTGTTACTGTCAGGCTGCTTGGTCACCGTGATCCCCACCGCTTCCTCGCCATTGAAGCGCTGCAGTCGGGACTGTTCCGCGTAGGTGTCCACCACGTCGGCAATGTCCTTGACATAGACCGCGGGAACCACCGAACCTCCGGCTCCACCACCGCCTCGCTGCACAACAATGTTCTTCAGGTCGGAAACACTCTGGGCGAGTGCAGTGAACCGTACGTTCGGCTCCGCATTCCCAACCCGAAGTGTTCCAGATGGCGCGTTGACATTCTCGCTTCCGAGAGAGGTCACCACCTGTTGCAAGCTGATATCGAACGCCTTCAGACGCACCGGGTCAACCCTGACCTGGATTTCTCGCTGGCGCCCACCTGAAATGCTCACGTCGGCAACGCCATCGACCTGGAGCAGTTGGGGCTGGACCTGCTCGGTGCCAAGGTCGTATAGCTGAGAGGTGGTGAGACGCCCACCTCCCGACATCACAATATTCATGATCGGGAAGGATCCGAAGTCGGCCTTGACAACCGAGGGAGCGGATGCATCGGCCGGCAACTGATTGCGCACTGCCGCGAGGCGCTTTTCGACGTCGATTGCCGCCTGGTCGAGGTTTGTGTCCTCGGTAAAGTTGATGTTGAGCCTCGCCGACCCGAGGGACGAAGTGGAGCTAACCGACTCCACACCCCGCAGACCTGCGACCGCCTTTTCAAGCGGAATGGCGATCAGCGTTTCGATGTCACGCGGTGAGGCACCAGCGTAATTCACGTTGACCGAGACGCTCGGGAAGTTTGTTGGTGGCAGGCGATCTACGGCGAGGCGTCCATAACTTTGGAGACCCAGCACCACCAGAGCCGCGAAGAGCATGACGATTGCGACTGGCCTCGCCAGGGAAAGACGCGTGAGACCCACCGGCACACTCCTGCCCGCAACGCGGGACCGCTTCAAGCGAAAAACTTCGTCAACAACCTACGAGACGGCCACGAAATCGAGGAACTTCCCCACAATCCGGCCGTCGACGCTTGGAACCTACCGAACAGATGTTTCCATCGTGTTTACAGTTCACAAAATGTTTACTCGGCGTTCACAATTCCCATACGCGATCGTGCACGGATCGTCGCACCGCGCAGATAAATTTGACCCATGGGCCAAGAGCGATTGTAGTGCCTCACAAGCACCGATGTTGCAAGTGACCCCGTCCCGACATACGCTGGCGGCATGGCACGTGGCGAAGCACGACAAGTGTGACGGCAACTCCAGTCGCACGCCCGAGACCTGCTTGGTCACACCCAAATGCAAGGCACGCCAGATGCCCCGATTGAGATCAATTGCGTCGCTCATTCCGGGTCAATCACCGCTCAAGTCAACACGTTGAGGCCCATCACCACCAACGGTCCTATCACCAGAGCCAAC
>SHXX01000012.1 GCA_009693165.1 Chloroflexota bacterium | reverse complement strand
GTCGGACGACGGAGGCCGGGACGAGTTTCCCGAATGCTGCCCCACCCGGGTTTCGAGATCCCGGACGCGTTCCTCCAAACGGGCGTTCGCCGCGCGGAGGTCAACGATCACCGCCCGCAGCTCAGCAATGGTTGCCTGCAGGGTGGCGACCACGGATGGCATCACTCAACAGAACGGGCAACGAAACCCACCCGGCACCCTTACCCCGCCATGACCCCGTGAACGGTTACCTTCCCACTTGACCGGAATGAGGTGCTTCTGGGTATCCGTGCCACGCGGACGTCCTCGAGTTTGAGACCAGTCTTGCGCCAACGCTCGTGATCGCCCCGCCGAACCTTGCCCAGACCCCCGCACTGCCCAATCGGATCAACCTGACCGAAATCAAGGCGGGTTCTCTCATGCTCGACCCAAGCAGCGCTCAACTCAGGTTCACCTGGACCTTCCCGGTGACCAGCGATCCGGACCCGGACCTGCCGGCGATGATCCTGTTGAGGTGGCCCGCCTGCCATCACCCGTCGTAGTCGAGGCCCAATGCACCGGCAATTGCCCGCAAGACATGGTCCCACGCTCGGAAACTGAACCGCGAGGGTGCAAGCGCATTCTTCGTCATCACCACAGCCAAGTCATGTGAAGGGCAGTACGTCGATATCGACCCACCAAGCCCGGTATGACCGAAGGCATCCGGCCAGGGCGCAACCGTTGGGAAGCCACAGAACGGATGTGTCGCAGCACCCAGCGCGTACCCAAGACCCATGCGCGTCGTCCATGCGACATGCGCACCATCGGCACCAGAGTAGGGGACTGTCGCCTGGGCGATTGTCGATGGGTTCAGTAGCTGGACCCCGTCCAACCCTCCTTCTCTCATCGCGCCGTAATGCCGCACGAGAGTACGTGCATTCGTGATCAGCCCGGCTGCGGGCATGCAACCGGTGTGGGCCTCAGTCGTATTGAAATCCAAAGCAGACTGCGCCCGGTCGGCGTGTTCCGCATGGGTCATTGGTCCAAGACCGGTCGACGGGTCCGGGTCATGCGCAGCTTCAAGGGTTGCAATACGCCGGGTCACAGAGTCGTCTGCCGGGACACCGAACCAGATATCCTGCAGACCCAAAGGGTGTGCCACCTCGGCGCGCATGACATCACCAAAAGGCATGCCGGTGGCTCCCTCGACTGCCCGGCCAAGAAGCGTTCCGAACGTCATGCTGTGATAGGCCATTGACGCGCCCGGCGCCCAGTCTGGGGTGGCATCCTCGAGGTGCCGTCCCGTTCGGAAGAGGCTTGGATAATCAGCGACCGGCACATTCCGGAACTCAGGGAGGCCAGCGCGATGGCTCAGGGCATGCCGCACCGTGACGTTCCCCTTGCCATGTTTGGCGAACTCGGGCCAGTACCTGGCAAGTGGCGCGTCGTACGCCATCTCACCCCGTTCAACCAAGCGATGAACGACCGTCGCGGTCACCCCCTTGGAGTTCGAGAACACCAGAAACAGAGTGTCATGGTCAACCGGACGGCCCGTGATCAGATCGGCGATGCCGGCGACTGCATCGACAACAAGCGCGCCCCGATGGATTACCGCGACCTGCAAGCCAATTTCACCGAATTGGGCAATGGCTTCCTGCAGGGCTAGGGTCGAGGCCGACTGGATGGCGGAGACGATGGGCATTCAATTCCTTCCAAAAGGGCGTCACGCATGAGGCACGCGGCCATCATCAGCGCGGGCCGGCCTGAAGTACGGTTCGACAACCTGTGTCAGGAAGTTTGACGCCAGAACCCGATACCCCTCACCGTTCGGGTGCAGGTCGTCAGGTAGGAGATGTGCCGAACTGGCACCGAACAGGGTCTGGCCGTCCACATAGTGGATATGGCGGTCGCCACGGGAACGCAAGACGGCCACTACGGCCTGTACCTCGTCGCGCATCGATGCAAGCGTGAACCCAACCTGGTTCACCTCGGTTTCACGGTGGACACCCCAGATCGGTGAGATCAAGGCGATCGGTGTCACCGGGTGGCCCTCCCGAACAATCTGCACAAACCCCGCGAGGGTCGTGCGGAATGCGCGCGGGCCAAGACTTGCGGCCCCGTAGATGTTGATGCCGGAACATAGTGAGATGTACGACGCAGGCAGAGACCGCATCAACCTGGCGACACCGATGTCCAAATGGCACTGTCCTCCGTAACCGAGGCACGTGAGGTTGAGACCCGCCTCGCGCGCCACAATTGCCGGCCACGTCAACGTCGGGGACGGCGCGGCGCGGCACTGGGTGATCGAACTTCCGTACGTGACCCAGCGTGGCCCATCATCGGTCACTGCACTGACCGTCGCACCCTCGGACAGGGTCAATCCAGTCATTGCAAACGGGCCGAACTGGGGCAACCAGATTTCAAGAACCTTGGTTCCCGCAGGCAGGTAGTCGCACCTGAACGACGACGATCCGACAACCGGCAAAGTCGTGACCAAACGTCCGTCGGCGACGATATCGATCGGACTGCTCTCCTGGCCAGCCTCGACCGTCCCCGTGACTTCCGTTGCGTCAGTGACGAACCGTATTCGTACGCCGGCAGGCATTGCCGCCCGGAGGACGAGTTCCGGGTGCCAGACATCACGTTCCCCGGGAGGCATTCGCCAACCACGCGACCCGTCCGGATCGTGGGTGACCCCGACCGCACCGTCCCAGCTCAGACGCGGATCATTCAGCGCTATTGATTGCATTGGCAACGATCCTCACGGACGGTCAATCGTCGAAGCGACACCGTCAGTGCGACCCCGTCGCCCGTGCGGCGTCACGGGCCCTGAGGCAGAGCCGGGCACTCGCAAGCCCGATGGCCAATGACGCCCGGGATGAAGTCCTTCCAGCCATCGCCTTGATGAAGTCACGACCAAGTTCGTCGTCCCCACCGTGGTGGCCGTGGCCTTCGTCCCCTTTTCCGTAGGAATGCCGCTCAACCCGCGCCTCGTGGTGGTGATGCACGACCAACTCGTCGCGATACCAATCGAACGACAACGTCGCGTCGTGCCCAATCACCGTCGCACCCCGGACCGCGGCGCCACGGCGGGTCACGAAGTTCTGGGTGTAGTTCACGTGCAGGCCAGACTCGAACTGGATCAGCGCGCTTGCACTGTCATGGTTCCCGGTGTCGACCGCGAAGGCGCATTGCAGGCTTGCCGCCGCCCGACCAGTCTGGTGCGACCGAGCGCTTCCAGGCAAGTACGGACTCTCCACGCATTCGTGCCGGATGTCACAGTCGCGGCAGTGCAAACCGGCGGGCCGATCGCCCCGGAAGACCTGCTTGGACTCCATCGCAATGACGCGGGCCGGTTGGCCGGCAAGTTCGCCGTCGCCAAGCAGTGAGAGCAAGTAATCGAAGTCGTGGGTCGCCTTTTGCAACCAGAGGCCACCAGTCTGGGTCTCGTCGCGCATCCAACCCATGTAGTAGCCAATCGAGTAGGCCGGAACATTGTTCACCGCCTGCACCTGGGCCAGGGTCCCGAGCGTGCCACTGCGCACAATGCGCGCCGCGAGTTCGCAAAGTGGGGAGACCCGCAGTGGAAACCCGACAACCGTCGGGCTTTTGCTCGCTGAAAGTGCGTTGCTCAGGCGATGGAACTGGTCCCAATCAATCGCGACCGGCTTTTCCAGGAAAAGGGGAATGTTGCTGGCCAGTGCCTCGACCGCCACCGGGGTGTGGAGATCGCATCGCGTCCCGACCATGACGCCGTCAAGGTTCCCGGCGTCAAGCATCTTTTCAATGGTCGAAAACGAAGCCGCCGACCCAAGCACGTCCGGAAACTCGGCACGACGCGCGTCGGAATCCGGGTCAACAATCGCGGTGACGACTGCGTCAGGGTCATTTCGCTGGACAACTTTGACCATGTGCTGCAGTCGACGACCAAACCCGACTACCCCGATGCGCCTCATTCCAAGTTCTCCCGGGCCGTAACGGCCATCCCGCGGTGCGCGATCATACCTATCACCGCCAAAATGGCCGATGATGCGCCTGCATCGTTGTCGCGGTGATTTCAGGTCACGGCATCTCGACTGGTCTTGAAAGCGTCAGGCCCATGACCCCGCGATCCGTCTGAAGATGGTCTGGAGTACGGATGACCGACGAATTCAGTCCAAGGCCAGCCTCGAACATCCGAACACACTCGAGGTCGGTCGTGCGTTTCGCCCCCCCGGCGACATACTTCACCCACGCGCGAAGCATCGTGTCCCGCGCATCGTCGCCAGCGGTCGTCTGTTCCCACTCCTCAACCATCGATGCCGCATGACGTTGCTGGTGTGGATCGTTCTGCAACTTCGATGAGGCGAGGACGAGTGTCCGGAGCAGTTTGGTTCGTTCACGGGTCCGGGACAGGTAACTTTCGACGCACGCCCCGGCATGCGGGTAATCGAGGGTCTCGGTCGCCGCGAGGACCTGCGTCAGGCAATCGGAAAGGGGCAGGCCGTCCGCCCATCCCTGGTATTCATGCGGATCACCGACCCAAAGCGGGCTGCCGGGATCGGGCGGGAAAAATTTGTTCATCTGAATGCAGTCATTAATGAATGCCGCCTGGAAATAGGGCGCCTTCGCCTGATGGGGATGGTCATACTCACGCAACCAGAAGCTCACCACATTGCTGTAATCAAACGCGTGCCCGATCTGGAAGAAGGATTTGGACGACCAAGCCTCTTCAACAAGGTGACGACAAAACGCCGCAATGATGGCGTCGGAAATCTCGATCACCCGGACCCCCTCAGCGAGCAAGTCGGTGATCACTTCCGTCACGTCTGCAAGCTTCCCGTGGAGCATGGCTGCGGTCAGGCGATGGCGACTGACTTCATCCAGGTGGCCGACGTTCCGAGACTTGAGGGACCACTGGTCTCCCTTGAACCGGTTCGTCAGGGTGACCGTGGTCATGTCGAAGAGCGGATACAGGCGTGGGAAGCACGCGAGGTCGGGCACGACACAGTAGTACAGTGGATCGGCGTGGTCCCAACCAACCAGGCTTGTCAGGTCAACCGCTGCGCGGGCACGCAGGGCCTTGTGGCCGATGTTCTGCAGTTTGCGGGTCTGCAATGTGTCCTGCAGGTCGATGATCCCGCAGAACAGTAACTGCGCCTCAAGTTGGCGTCGGACGATTGGATCGGCTTCACGTCGCAAGCCCAGCGAAACCCGATACGAACCGTGCCGGTCGCCTTCGAGGATCCGCTCCTGCAGCCGACGCAGCCGGTCTGCCCATGTCCCGGTTCTATCAGGTTCATGGTCAGTGTCGAACCACGCCTTGGGTGCGTTCCATGCGGGACCGTCGAACCTGTCGGACCCATGTTCATCAGTGCCACCGGGGCGCAGACCACACTTCTTGTCGTCCCGCGCATAGTGGCCCGGAAACTCGCACAGCAACTGGTCCCAGACATCGAGACCCTGAGGCATGTACCAGACTGCCTGCGCCATCGCGAGTTGGCGGTGTCCGGAAGGCAAGTACGGCAACAGACGACGCGAGGCGCGAAGTCCAAGGACGCAGTGGTCATAGTTGACGTTGCTGTACTCACCATTCTCGGCAACCATCACGTGCGACGGGACGGTCAGATAGGGGGCCGCAACATTCAAGGCGTGCCTGACAAGCTCGGGCATCGATTGCCCTTCCTTGATCAGGCCCGTGAACTCACCGGCGGTCCGACGATAGTCCGCCCCAATGAGGGCCTCCTGCATCCGGCCAACGCCACCCGGGACAAACCCCGTACCGGGTGCCGGGGTGAAACGTGATCCGGTCCGCGCCGAAGTCCGACCATTCATCGCAGCCATTCCGCCTCTCAACACCCGGGACGGGATACCGAAGCGTCCCCGCGGATGCCAGCCATCGTAGCGCGTCAGACCCACCGACGCAGTTTCAACCCATCGCCAATGTGAGCCACGGGGTATATCGTGACGGTCACACAAACGGGCGGGAGGCAGGAATGCGCGAGACACTTGGCGTGGCACTCGTAGGGAAGCGGGCGGGCGCGTTCATCGCTGGGTTCTCAGCGACACCTGGCGTGCGGATAGTGGCCGTGTGCGAACGCGACGCGTCCGCCCGGGATGCCTTGGGAACCCGAGCCGGAGTGAGCGCAGAGGCCAGGTATTCTGACTACGGCCGGATGCTAGCCGATGCCCGACCAGATGCCGTCGCCATCGGTACCCCCATGGACCTTCACGCCGAACAGAGCATCATCGCCCTCGGCATGGGTATTCATGCCCTTTGCGAGGTAACGGCTGCCGTCACCATCAACGAATGCCGCGTCCTCGCGTCCACCGCCCAGCGTGCAGCCCTATCCGGTGTGCAGTACATGCTTGCGGAAAACGCCTGCTTCCGTCGCGAACTTGTCCTCGTCCGTGCCCTCGCGTCTTCGGGCCGGTTCGGTCGCCTGTATTACGCCGAGGGCGAGTACCTTCACGATGTCAAACATCTTCATAGAAATGCGGACGGAACGCCGACGTGGCGTGCGACATGGCAAGTTGGAAAGCGAGGGGCAACCTACGCAACCCACAGCCTCGGCCCGGTACTCGACTGGTTCGGACCGGACTCCCGCGTCGAGACGGTTGCCTGCCACGGGACCGGGGTGTGGACTGACCCTGGCTTGCCTCACGACGACAGTTGCCTGATGATCTGCAACCTCGCGAATGGAGGGCTCGTCCGTATTCGTCTTGACATGATGAGTAACCGACCGGAAGGCGCTTCGTGGTACCAAGTCCAAGGGACACTTGGCGTCTACGAAGCTGCCCGGGGTAGTGCACCGCATCCAGTGGTCTGGTTCGGTGAGAACGCTCCCGACCCGAAGGGCTCTCGTCGGTGGGGTTCGCTTTGGGACCATGAGGAGGCACTTCCCGGGTGGATGACTGGTCCGCTGGCCCAAGCAGCCACCTCGGCAGGCCATGGTGGAGGTGACTTCTGGGTCGCACACACATTCGCCGATGCAATCCTGAAGGGGACGCCCGTGCCAATCGGTATCGACCGCGCTCTCGCCTACACGGTTCCGGGTTTGGTTTCGGAGGCATCCATCGAAGCCGGAGGCACGCCACTGCGGGTACCTGTCATCTGACGCGTCGGACCGGGCGACTTGCGCTGAAACATCCCCGATGACAGGATGAACGCCAGTGACTGACCATTCCAGCGAAAATCCTCTTCCGGGCACTCCGGCTCGCCCTCGTCAACTGCAGATGCTGCGCCCGCACCTGGACCACCTCCCGGATATCGACGTACCACCGGGTTTTCTCCTGAGGACGTGGCAGGACGGTGACGAAGTGGCGTGGGGCGCAATCATGGACAGTCCGGGAGGCATTCACACATCCGGGGGCTGGTTGGTCCACCGGGTGCGCGAAAAACTCATTGACCGTGCTGAGTTCACCCCGTCCGGGTGCTTCCTGATCTGCGACACCACCACGCCACACCAAATCCCAGTCGCATCGGCGACAATGTGGCGCGTGGCGACTGCTGGACATCCTGCGCGTGGGTACCTCCACATGGTTGGGGCCTTGCCCGACTATCGAGGACGAGGTCTCGGTCGCGCCGTGTCTCTGGCGGCCCTGATGGTGATGGCCAGTCGTGGCGACACGGACGCGATGCTTGAGACCGATGACTTTCGCATCGCCGCGGTGCGCTCTTACCTCGCACTCGGGTTCACTCCGGTCTACGCGCCCGACGGTGACCGGGGGCCGGACCATCGCCATCGGTGGAGCGCCGTCCTCCGGGAATGTCATGGCATGCGTTCGGCGCTCCCGTGACACAACGCCAATTTTCCATCGGCTTGACCAATCAGTAAGGGTTGACCTATCATTTGCAAGGCATGGTCGACCCGACGGTTGCGCCGAGCTACACCACCAGGTTCGCTCTGGAGACCCCGTGACCGCCATAAAGAACCACCAGCCCTCTTCATCGTTTCAGGAACACGTGGCCGGCGACGCCGAGGGGACCGATCACCCGACGGTTGCCAATCCTTCACTGATCGATGAAATCGTCGGGCACTACCGGCGGGTCGGACGGGCACTTCGCGCCGCCGACCCCGCCGACTGGGCCGCCGGGCTGACAATGCCCCAGTTAAGAGTCCTTTTCCTTCTGGGTCGTAGCGAACCGATGCCAGTTGGCAGCGTCGCGGAAGCGATGCAGATCAGTCAGCCCAGTGCGACTGAGACCGTTGACCGGCTTGTGAGGGCGGGACTCGTAACGCGTACGACGTGTCAGAACGACCGGCGCGTTGTGCGCACCGCGTTGACCCCCGAGGGTCACGACATCGTCGACCGACCATGGGAGGCACGTCGTGCCGTCCTTGCCGACGCCCTGGCGCGAGGCACTGCTGGCCAGCAGGACGTGATCGCGCGTGGTCTGTCGACCTTGGTCCAACTTCTTGAGGCTGAAGGTGAAGTCGACAGCGGCACCTCTGCAACCGAGACGACTGGTAGCCAGGCAACAAGGAAGGTACCTGAATGAACACCCTCACCCGGCTCCTCCGCTTCGTCCGCCCGTACTGGTGGGGGACCGTGGTGACGATGGTGCTCATCTTCGCCATCACCATCCTCAAGCTTGCGCCAGCATGGATGACGAAACTCATCATCGATGACGCCATCCCCAAGGAAAGCCTTCCCTTGGTTGGCGTGTACCTCATTGGAATGATCGGGGTCTCAGGCGGTCTCAATTTGCTCGGAGCGGTGCAGCTCTATCTGGAGCAGTGGGTGGGTCAGCGAGTGATCTTTGACGTTCGCGGCGCACTCTACGACCACCTGCAGAGCCAGTCGATGAGCTTTTACGACGCCAACCAGACTGGCCAGCTCATGTCGCGCGTCACCAACGACGTGTCGCAGGTCCAGTTCTTCCTCACTCAGGGGCTCTCGCGCCTCGTAACCACCTTCATCACCATCGCAGCAAACCTGGCGGTCATGTTCTGGCTCGACTGGCAACTGACACTCATCTCGCTCGTCGTCGTCCCATTGATCCTCTGGTTCCAGAAGTATTCCGTGAAAGTCTGGCCTCTTTTCCGTAAGCGTCAGGAATTGCAGGCGTCCCTGAACGTGGTAATTCAGGAGAATGTTGCCGGCATCAAGCTGGTCAAGGCCTACGGACGCGAAGAGTTCGAGGCCAATCGCTTCAACACCGTCAATGAGGAAATGCGCACCGTGGCCCTGCAGTCCTGGCGCGTGTTTGGCGTGACCGGTCCCGGGCAAGAGTTCGCCACTTACCTCTCCGCGATCATCATTATTACGGTGGGCGGACTGCGGGTCATGGAGGGCCACCTCACGATTGGCGACTTGTCCGCCTTCTACGCCTATGTCCTCACGATGTTCGCGCCAGTTCGTTTCCTGGTCTTCATCAACCAGATGGCGCTGAATGCGTTGGCTTCGGGCGAACGCATCTTCGAAATCCTGGACACGCCCCTGGACGTGATGGACCGTCCTGGTGCCGTGCGGCTCGAGCACGTGAGTGGTGCAGTCACCATGGAAAACGTGTCATTCGCTTACGGAAAGGGTGCGCCTCTCTTGCGCGACATCAGCATTGACGTTCCGCCGGGGAAGACACTCGCGTTGGTCGGGCCGTCCGGTAGCGGCAAGACGACCCTTGTGAACCTGATACCCCGGTTCTACGACCCGACCACTGGCAACGTGCGTATCGACGGACACGACGTCCGGGATATCCAGATTGAGGCGCTCCGGGCCCAGATGGGCATGGTCATGCAAGAGACCTTCCTTTTCAATGCGTCAATCCGCGAGAACATCGCCTATGGGCGTGCAGACGCGTCCATGGAAGAGATCGAAGCCGCTGCGCGTGCAGCAAATGCCCACCCATTCATTTCCGAGATGCCGAACGGCTATGACACCGAGATCGGCGAACGTGGCACCCGGCTTTCCGGTGGCCAGAGGCAGCGTCTCGCGATCGCCCGGGCAATCCTTGTCGACCCGCGCATCCTCATTCTGGATGAGGCAACAAGTTCGGTCGACAACCAGACCGACTACCTGATCCGGCAGGCACTCGATACGCTCATGGAAGGTCGCACGACCATCGTGATTGCGCACCGACTTTCGACCGTTCAACGCGCCCACCAGATTGCCGTCATGGAGGCTGGGCGAATCACCTCCCGCGGCACCCATTCCGAATTGCTGCGAAGAAGTCCGTTGTACGCGCATCTGGCCGACATCCAGTTCCAGTTGGCTACCGAGGCCTCGGCATCCGCTGGCCCGGCCACCCCGGTGGTGCAACGATGACGACCACCTTCCCGAACCAACCTCAGGCAATCCAAGCCCTGAACCAGGAGACAAGCCGATGATTTCCGGTCGCCCGATGGGACCTGGCGCCATGGCCCGGGGACGCGCCGACATGTGGTCCGGAATGGGCCCGAAGGTGGAACTTCAATCAAGCCCGTGGAAGCTGACCGTCCGCCTCTTATCAATGATCAAGGATTACAACTACCACCTTTTCATGGCCCTGCTTTGCCTTGTCAGCATGTCCGCGCTCCAGATGACCATGCCGTGGGCGTTCAAGCACATCATTGACACCACAATTCCCGAGAAAGATGTAAACGGCCTCGTCTGGATCGGGATTGCGTTACTCATCATCCAGGCACTCCGGTACGTCTTTGGCTACGGCCAGCGGTATTACATCTCTTTCGCGTCACAGCAACTGGTCTACCGGGTCACCCGGAACCTGTTCGAGCACATCGAACGGCTATCGCTCCGGTTCTACGAACGCAATTCAACCGGCGAGATCATTTCGCGCATCACCAATGACATCCAGGCGATGCAACAGGCGATCAACGGTGGCACCATCATGGCGTTCGTCGGATTGCTGAACATGTTCGCCTTTGGGGTGATCATGCTCGCCCTGCAGTGGAAATTGGCGTTGCTCGTTTTCCTGACGGTGCCGATCCTCGTGGGTGCGAGCCAGTACTCGGCGAACAAGTTGCGTGACCGGTACCTGCGCGTGCAGGAGAAGGCAGCCGACGTCAACAACGTCCTCTCGGAAAACATTTCCGGCATGCGCGTCGCCAAGGCATTCGCGCAAGAAGGTCGCCAGCGTCAGCGGTTCAGTTCGGAGAACCGGGGTAATCTCGATGCGAATATGTCAACCGCATCGGTACAGGCGGTGGCAACACCGGCAATCCAGATGATTTCCGCAGCGGGTACTGCGGGGGTCCTCGGCATTGGCACCTACTTCATCTTCGATCACTCGATGACGGTCGGGGCACTGGTTGCGTTCAACAGCTACCTGATTCAGTTCTACCAGCCCGTGGAGGACTTGATCCGCGTCAACAACACCCTGCAGCAAGCTCTCGCCGCCGCCGAGCGCATCTTCGAGTACCTGGACGAGGTTCCAGACGTCTCGGATCGGCCCGGGGCAGTTGACCTAGCGCGCGCCGAGGGTGCGGTGCGCATGGAAGGGGTGACCTTCGAATACGAACCCGGGAAGCCAGTGCTGATCAACGCGAACGTTGATGTTGCACCCGGCCAGGTCATCGCACTCGTAGGTCACACCGGGTCCGGCAAGACCACTTTTGTAAACCTGTTGCCTCGCTTCTACGACCCGCAAGGTGGCCGCATCACACTCGACGGCCACGACATCCGTGACCTGTCACTTTCAAGCCTGCGGGCGCAACTCGCGGTCGTCATCCAGGAGACATTCCTGTTCGGCGCGACGATGCGCGACAACATCCGGTACGGACGGCTGGACGCGACAGATGAGGAAGTTGAAGCCGCTGCCCGTGAGGCACACGCCGACGAGTTCATCCGTCAGCTTCCGAAGGGCTACGACGCGTGGTGTGGTGATGGAGGGGTGCTGATCTCGCGCGGGCAGAGGCAACGGATTTCACTCGCCCGGGCAATTCTCAAGAACCCTCGTGTCCTCATCCTCGACGAGGCAACCTCAGACGTGGACACCGAGACGGAAGTCCTGATCCAGGCGGCGCTCGAACGGGTCATGCGCGGACGCACGACCTTCGTGATCGCCCATCGTCTCTCGACCGTTCGGCATGCCGACCAGATCCTTGTGCTCGACCATGGGCGCATCGTCGAGCGGGGCACCCACGAAGGCCTCCTGTCCACCCGAGGGGCGTATCACGCGCTCTACCACGCCCAATTCGCTGGTCAGGAAGTCTCGACCGCGGCCGGGTGAAACCCGCGTCACCGGATGTGAGCCGGTGTGGTCACGTAATCGATAGCCACACCCGCGCTCCCGCCTGATCCACGTTCTAACCCGGACCAGTCTCCTTGCCCTTCGGCAAAGCGGGACGGACCTGCTACCGGGACTGCAACCACGTTCCGGCACAAATCTTGCCGGCAACACGGATTGCCTCGGCCATTGACCGGGCGTCAGCCACACCCGTGCCAGCGATCCCGAACGCCGTTCCATGGTCAACGGACGTCCGGACAATCGGGAGCCCCAAGGCAACGCTTACGCTTTCCTCAAACCCATGGACCTTGACGGGGATATGCCCCTGATCGTGGAACATCGCGACTACCGCGTCGTACTCGCCGCGCATGGCGGCGACGAACACAGAGTCGGCTGGGAGAGGTCCATACGCATCGATGCCGAGGGCCCGTGCGTCAGCGACCGCCGGCGCGAGTTCCTCGATTTCCTCCCGGCCAAGCAGCCCACCTTCACCACCGTGGGGATTGACGGCAGCAACTGCAAGGCGGGGTGAGACGAGGCCCCACCTGCGGAACGCCTCGTCTGTCGTCACAAGCCTTTCGAGCACCCGGGCACGAGTAATGCGGTCCAAGGAATCCCTAAGGGAGTAGTGGGTAGAGACGTGGACGCATCGAAGCCGACCACTCACAAGCATCGTGGCATGATCACGGATCGCATAAGCCCGCGCGAGCAGTTCCATGTGGCCGAGGTCCTTGCAGCCCGCGAGTGAGGTGGCCTCCTTGTTGATTGGCGCGGTGACGATGCCTGAGACAGTCCCATCGTCCACAAGTTCCAACGCCCTGTCGAAGTAGTCCAGAGATGCCTGACCATGTTCCGCCGACAACCTGCCCCAATGCCACGTCACAGGGTTGACATTCCCCAGGTCAAGCAGCAAGACCCGGTCGTCACCGTTGTCAGTCGAACCGATCTCGAGGCGACTGGAAACCCGATGCCACGGCACGTCCACGCCAGTGACCCGGCACGCCTCGGCAAGGATCTGACGATCACCGATGACCACCACTTTGGCGCAAGACCTGACGGACTTGTCTGAAAGCGCCCGGACGGTTACCTCGGGCCCGATGCCTGCCGGGTCGCCCATGGTCACCGCGAGCGGCGGTCGTGTTTCGATGGTCATCTCTGTGCCTTAGGACTGACTGGGTTTCCGGGAAGTGAGGACCAACGACTGCACCAGATCGAGCACGCGCTCGGTCGCCTTCAGGTGCCTGAGTGGAAAAGTCCGCTGACCCATCTCCCAGAGAGCTGACGGATCGGCAAGCATCCGCTCCAAGAGGATCGAGGCCTCGGTCGGGTCCCGGTAGGCCAAACCGGCGCCATTGTCGCAGACGAATGGGATGTTCCCTTCCTCCTGACCCGGCAATGGGGGTCCAAGGAGTAGAGGCCGGCCAATCGCAAGTGCCTCGGATACGGTCAGCGAACCGGGTTTGGTCACGACGACGTCTGACGCCGTCATCCACTCGTGGACATTTGCAACTTGCCCAAGGATGGTGGTCGGACCACGCCAATCCCGGGCCGCGAGCGAAGCACGCAGGGGCTCATTGCGTCCGCAAATCACCACGAAGCGGGTCACGTCCGCGCGGCGCCTACGAACGACCACATCACAAGCAGCAACGACCTCTGCAAGACGGCCGGCACCATCACCACCACCCATGAACAGCACCGTTGGGTGAGCGGGGTCCAGACCAAGCTGCTGGCGCTTCTCACGCACCGAACTCGTGACGCGTCCAAACGTGGACCTCAACGGGATCCCCGTCACCGAGGTCCGGGACGGATCAATCCCCAACCCGATCAGCGCCCGTGCGGCATCACCGGTTCCGACGACGTACCGGTCGATCACGGCATTCGCCCACCACGGGTGGACATCCACCAGATCGGTGACAACCGTGAGCAAAGGCAGGTCTCGACCCTCGGAGTTCCGCGCGGCGACCATCGCATCGTTCACCAGCGGATGCACCGAGACCACTGCCTGGGCACGCGTTGCATGTATCGCCGCCCCGATGCGCGACTTGACCGTACGCCCGTACACCGCGTGGAAGATCGAAGCCATCCCCGGCAACGCCGCAAGCCGGTAGGCAAGTCCCCACGCCCACGGGGCATGCACAATCATCGGACCATAGAGGCCAACCACGCGGTCAAATACCGATGGGTGCACACCATTTGCAACACGTACTTGAGAAAGCGAGGGATCGCTTGAAACCAGCGGATCGAACTCGATGAGTTCGAGGCCTCGTTCAAGGGCACCCGTGGCGCCGGCCACGAGTGCGCGAGACACACTTCGGTGACCAGACCCAGTGTCCGAAGTCAGCACAAGGACCCGAGTGGGAGGCATCGTGGATTACAGCATACTGACCCAGTGTGTCGGCGATTGGATGGCGGATCCGCCCCGGGTGCAAACTAGCCCTTCACACCCGACGAACCCGCGCCCCTCCATGTAGAGTGGTACTGACGTGCATCGCAGGGTTCTTCGACCATCGTCCATTGCCGTGGGATGGAGACAGGGCCGGGTGTGCGGACAGGGAATCTCCATGACACGAAGCGTCATTCATGCATCCGATGCCAGCCGGCTCGCACCGGACCGCGAACCCGAACCCAGCGATCGTGAGCGGGGTGCGGATGTTGCGTGTCACGTGCGTGCGGCAACGGCGGACGACGTGCCGGAGATGGAGGCGCTGATCTCCCACTTTGCAAGGCAGAACCGGATGCTGTTTCGCACGGCTCCAGACATCCTCGCGTCGATCCATGAGTTCGTGGTCGCCCGCGGAACCCTTCCCGAGAATGCACTTCGCCTTGTTGATCAACCCCACCCGGATGGCGACTTCCTGCTTGGTGTCTGCGGACTGCATCCTGTCGGCCTTGGCCTAGCCGAAGTCCGGGGCCTTGCAATCCATCCGGATGTTGCCTCCAGAGGGATCGGGAGCACGTTGGTTGACGCGTGTGTCGAGCGTGCACGCGACCTCCGGATTGCAAAGGTCTACACCTTGACCCTGGTTCCGAGATTTTTCGAGAAGCGGGGGTTCATCCAGGTGGACCGGGGCACCTTGCACCTGAAAGTCTGGTACGAGTGCTACCGGTGTCCGAAGTTTGCAAACTGCGACGAGACCGCGATGATCCGTCCCCTCGATTTGGAACCGTTTCCGGAACCAGCATAGCCTGATGTCGCCGACGGCACCCGACTTCCACCATTGACCGACTCGCCCTATACTCCACCCATGGCCATGGGTGCCCGCGGACGCGCGACAGCCATCGAACCGGCGGTGACGTCCCGGTTCGATGGAATGGTTCCCCCCACCGCCAGTGGCAGCGATCCTGCCTTTCTCGTGACCGGTGAACTCAGGTTGCTGCGTCCTGCAATCCCGATACTCGGGACCGTGCTGCTGGTGCTCGCACTCGTGGCGGGTGTTCCCATCCTCTACTACATGGTCTACGCCGTGTTGGCGCTCGTGGCGCTCACGTTCATCTGGACACGATCTCTGGTTCGGTGGCTGTCCGTTACCCGGGTGCTGCGGACCAAATGGTGCGTGGTCGGCGAGCCAATCGTCGAGGAGTTCATCCTGCGTAATGGTGGACGGCTGCCGGCACTATGGGTCGAGGTCCGTGACGAATCGACCGTACCCGGGTATGAACCGGGATCAGTGCAGACGCTCGGTGGCTTCGAGCAGCGTCAATGGCGAATGCGCACCGTGTGCAACCGGCGTGGCCTGTACGAATTAGGCCCTTTGCGTCTCGTGACGGGCGATCCCTTTGGCATCTTTCAGGGAACGGTCACCTATCACGCCTCGACGAGCTTCATCGTCTATCCACCACTCCTCGACCTGCCCGACTTGCCGATGCCGTACGGGAGACTGCCTGGTGCGTCGCGCACACACATCCGTTCGCTTGATGTCACGACCGATGCATCGAGCATCAGGGCCTACGCGCCGGGTGACAGCCTGCATCGGATCCACTGGCTTTCGAGTGCGCGCGCCGGCGAACTGCGATCCAAGGAGTTCGACTTCGAACCATCGGGAAACTTGTGGGCCATCCTGGATCTGGACCGGGGCGTCCACGTTGGCGAGGGTCTCGAGTCAACTGAAGAATATGCCGTCAATGTGACTGGCGCACTCATCCATCGCGCACTCCGTGACAACAAGGCTGTGGGGCTGGTCGCAATCGGCGCAACACGCGTGATCGTGCACCCCGGGAAGGGTTCGGCACACCTCTGGCGCCTCATGGAAGTGCTTGCGACCGTGCGCGCTGACGGCGCCGAACCGTTGGATCGAGTGATGTCGGACGTGCAGTCGACACTTGGTCGGGGCTTGTCGGTCGTGACGATCACCCCGTCGACCGACCCGGCTTGGCTGCAGCACCTGCACTCGGCCCGTGCCCGCGCAACGATGCCTGCGGTCATCCTGATCGACGCATCAACCTTTGCCAGCCGTGGTGAACGCCCCGGAGGGCGAACGTCAGTCTCGGCCCGTGCGCTGCAAGCGCAACTTGGGAGTGCCGGGTTCCAAACCCACGTCGTCCAGCAGGGTCAGCAGTTCCAGATTGTCGGTCAATCGACCACGCCGGCCGCCCGTGGGCACGTGAACTGACACCAAGATGTGCATGCTCATGAACGATCAACAGGCCCGGACGCGATGACATCCGTGTCCGCACTGGTCAACGACACCATTCGGCAACCCCGTGGCGACGCGTCGGACCGGCGCGCAATCGGCGCGGTTCGATTCCGTTCGATCCTGGCGACCCGCGAGGGATGGATCTCAACGGCCCTCCTTCTGACGATGATCCTCAGCACGGTAGCGAGTGTTGATCGCGGACGGTGGGCGACCGGGACCGAGATCGTATATGGCCTCGCGGTCGGCGCCTTTGTTGCCGGAGGGGTGTTGCTCCACGTGCGGGTCAAGGGCCCAATTGCGCTCGCACTCGGACTGGTCCTCGGCCTCACGGTCGTATATGTCCAGGTTGGTCACCTCCTGCCACCATTCGAGGACTGGTCGCGACTAGCGCGGATGACCGCCCGCGGAACGTGGATCTGGTTGACAGACCCGGTGTTGCGCGAGGCTTCCGCAAAGGGGGCATCAGTACGCTCGGCAAGCGGCGCCTTGACCCCCGTACCACCACTTTGGACGATCGGTGGTGCGTTCGTGGCGTTCGGAAACGGCGCCGCCGACTTCGGCTACCGGATTGCATTGTGGGTCCAGCAAGGCTCCTCGGGGAAGGCGGTCACCGACAACACCGTGTTCCTGATAACCATCGGCGTGATCGCGTGGGTGCAGGGACTTGCCGGTGCATGGGGGCTCTACCGACGGCAGGACGTCGTCCTCGCATCCCTGCCAACCGCGATAGTCCTTGGCACGAATGCAACCTACACGGGTGATGCCCGGGCACCGTTCGCAATCTTCCTCATTACATTGCTGTTGCTCGCGGTCACGCTGAACCTCGCCTCCTTGCAGCGCCGGTGGCACGTGCTCAATGTGGCGTTCCCGTCCGGATTGCTGTTCGACGTCACCGTAAGCAGTTTCGTCGTGATCTGTGGCCTTGCACTCCTTGCATTGCTGGGGCCACGGCTTGGGGAAAACCCGGTCTCCAATGCCTTCTGGGAGTACATGGGCGAACAGTGGACGGACATGGAAAACGCGTCGAACCGCTTCTTCTCGGGAGTGAACAACCCCCAGAAGAATTCCGGTGCCGGGCGCGACCGACTTACTTTGTCTGGCCCCGTGAAATTGACCCAGCGGATTGTGATGACCATCGCAAGCGCCGAACCGGAGTACTGGCGCGGAGCGTCGTATGACGTGTGGACGGGGAAGGAATGGATCACCTCCGACCGGTCGCCAGTCACCCGGACGGACAAGCAGCCGGTCATCGCCGGTCGGTTCACACGCCGCGAGAAGATCAGTGCCGATATCACCATCCAGCAATCAAAGAGCGACTTGCTGTATGTCCCGGATGAACCGACGACCTTGAGCGTCTCCTACCGGATGTACGCCGCATCCCCCGACGCCGCCGCCGTAGATTTCAGCGCCATTCGGGCCCGGAGACCCGCCATTCCAAGCCTCCGCTACCAGGTTGACGCGTTTGCAAGCCGTGCGAGTGCCGAAGAACTTCGCGCGTCCCCGGTTGACAACCCAGAATGGGTGAAGCGGTACACCCAACTTCCGGATGTACCGCAAAAGGTCCGCGACCTTGCGCTCACCTTGGGTCGAGGAAGGAAGACGACATACGACCGCGCGACAACGGTCGAACAGTTCCTTCGCCGCTATCCATACACACTTGACATCAAGGCTGTTCCGGCGGATCGGGATGCTGTCGAATACTTCCTCTTCGATTCCAAGCAGGGCTACTGTGATTACTTCGCGACGTCGATGGTGGTCCTCTTGCGCGCCCAAGGCGTACCGGCACGGCTTGCAACCGGCTACGTGACCGGCACCCTTGACCCAACATCTGGCCGGTACATCATCACCGAGGAAGAAGCGCATTCCTGGCCGGAGGTGTACTTCCCGAATTACGGTTGGATTGCCTTCGAACCGTCCGGGTACCGGCCGTCAATCGTCCGGCCCGAGGTGCCTGTATCCGGAACCTATTCGGAGAGCCCCGACTGCTATGAGTACGGATACAGCACATTCGGTGAATGCGGCGACAACGGTGATCCGGCAAACCTGGTGGGACCGATCGCCGATGACCAAGCGGGGTCATTCGTGCCCGGGTCACTTGACTTCGCGTGGTCGGCGGCGGCTGACATCGCCGGATGGGTCGCGTGGGCCATTGCGGCGGTGATTGGTGCAATCGCGGTTGGGATTGCGGTGTACCGATATGGTGGCGACTATCTCGAACGCCGTCGCCCGCCTCGAGCGGCCGTCCTCCACGCATATTGGCAACTCACATTCTTCGCACGTCTCGTCGGCATTGGACCGCCACCCTCACAGACGCCCATGGAGTTCGCTTCCGCGCTGGACCGACGTCTGGATGACGCCTTCACCCGTCCGACGAACCGGTTCATGCGCCAGTTGAGAGCGGCCATAGGTCCACCGACCGGCACACCAAGGGTGATTGCCGTGGTCTATGCGCGCACCTTGTACGGGGGCGTGATCCCGACGGACGAGGAACGCCGATCGGTCGAGGAGACGTGGCGGAACCTCCGTTGGCGGATGCCATTCGCTTACTTGACGAGGCTCACTGCATCCCGTTAGCACATGGGCAATTGCAAATGGGGACGTTTCAAATAGCCAACCTGGGTGCTTGCTCAAGCAATGAGCCCCCGATCGGTCTCAGGTCTAGAGATTGCCTCCGTATGCGTGGGACCATGCCTGGCCGTATCATCCGGCCCAACGGAACTCGCCCAGGGTGGACGGGCAAGTTCCGCGGTTCCCATGTGAAGGTTGGGTTGGTACGTCTGGGGAGGCGAACCGACAGCCCGCGGGGCAGGCGTCTTCGTGTTCTGACCGTTGCGCCTGGTTCCAGGGCAGGAGCCAGACTGCAATCACGCTGATTGCAAAGCACTCTTTATCCGACGCATTGCCGGGGCACTCGCAGCAACGCACAGGAACGGTTTGGGACGAAGACTTCCCGCATTCGGTAGTCGGGACGCACCAGCCGCCATTGGTGGTGGTTTGAGGTTGAGATGAGCGGCACATTTACGCGGTATCTTGCCGGTCGGGTTTTCGGGTTGCTGGTGGTCATCCTTGCCCTCAGCGCAGTGGTGTTCTTCCTGATGCATCAGGTCCCGGGTGGACCGTTCACATTCGAGAAGCAACCGCTCCCGGCCGAGCAGATGGCAAACATCAATCGCAAGTATGGTCTTGACCAGCCGGTGTATGTCCAGTACTTCAAGTGGCTTTGGGCAGTCCTCCACTTCGACTTTGGCATTCCGTTCCAGTCCCCGACCGAGACCGTCGGTTCGCTCGTGCAGCGCGCGTGGCCCGTCACAATCATTGTTGGCGTGATCACCATCACCATCTCCTACACCCTCGGGATCC
Source organism: Chloroflexota bacterium (assembly GCA_009693165.1). Lineage (GTDB taxonomy): Bacteria > Chloroflexota > UBA11872 > UBA12225 > UBA12225 > UBA12225. The sequence goes on along the minus strand of SHXX01000012.1, from coordinate 20,366 downwards.
TTTTCGGGATCACCGCGGCCGTCTGGCAGAACTCATGGATCGACCGAACCGTCACCTTTGTTGCTACCCTGGGACTGACCTTGCCAAGCTTCATCATCGGGTTCCTTCTTGTCTACATTCTCAGCGTCAAGCTCAGGTGGCTTCCAACCGGTGGCTGGGGGAAACCCCAGCAACTCATCATGCCGGTGATCGCCTACGGCTTGGGGCCCATGGCCATCGTCGCCCGCTACACCCGCGCCAGCATGCTGGAGGTCCTGCGTTCTGAATACGTGCGCCTCGCACGGGCCCGAGGGCTGCCGTGGCACCGCGTGCTGTTCCGCTACACGTTGCGCAATGCCCTTGTCCCACTGATCACGGTGTTGGGTCCGGGCATCCCTGACGTGCTGACGGGGTCGATCTTTATCGAAGGGATGTTCTCCATCCCAGGTCTGGGCCGGTTCTTCACATCAAGCGCACAGTTCCGGGACTACCCGATGATCATGGCGATGATGCTCTTGGTCGCGCTCCTCTGGGGGGCAACGTACGTCATCAGCGACGTCCTGTACGGCTTGGCTGACCCGCGGATGCGAGTGGGAGGCGAAGTGCGATGACCACGGTCGATTTTCACCCGGACACGCTGGCGGCGGATGAAAACGCGGCGAGACTTGAGGCGGCGAACAGCCCCCTCCGGCAGTCAATCCAACGCTTTTTCCGGAACCGGCTAGCCGCCCTGGGATTGGTGTTTGTTGTAGTCATCACCGCAGGGGCGCTGCTGGCGCCCCTTATTGCAACCACTGCGTACGATTACACGGTGCTGAAGGACGCCCTGAAGTTCCCACCCTGCGCCGACCCAAAGGGTTCACTGCCGTTCCCGGACTGCATGTTCGCCAAGTACCCGCTTGGAACGGACGCGATTGGGCGTGATTTCTGGAGCCGCCTGATTTACGGTGCCCGGACCTCGATGATCGTCGGTTTCAGCGTGCCTACCATCACCCTACTCATCGGCTTGCCGTTAGGAGCAGCGGCCGGCTGGTTCGGGGGGTGGGTCGACGCCACGGTCCTCCGCCTAGTGGAGTTCATGACTGCCGTTCCGTCAATCCTGTTGGCGCTCTTCCTTCTCACATTGTTCGGCCACGACCTCCAGAATGTCATCCTGTTTCAAGGAATCACCGGCTGGGTCGGAGTATGCCGTCTTGGTCGCGCGCAGTTCATGACGCTTCGCGAACGCGACTTCGTGACCGCCGCGCGAGCCCTCGGCATGACTGAGTGGTCAATCATGATCCGGCATGTGATGGTGAACGCCGCGGGTCCCATCATCGTGATGTTCACGCTCGGCATTCCGGGCGCGATCTTTGGCGAAGCTGGTCTCAGTTTCCTCGGTTTGGGTGTGAACGATCCGATACCGAGTTGGGGGAAGATGGTGGCCGACTCGAGCCGGTTTGCGTCGGTGTACTGGTACCTTCCGATGATCCCAACCGCGTGCATCGCGGTCACGATGCTTGCATTCAGTTTCCTTGGCGACGGCCTGAGGGACGCCTTGGACCCGCAAGGGCAGCGGTAACCCAGTGCGTTTCGCGGACGAACCCGGCTGCCGTGTTGCCGTGGTTCGACCCAACTCATGGACGATGGTACGCTAGCATCGTGACGCGTATTCTTAAACCAACCGGTTCCCGGGGTGCATACCGGACACCCACCGGTCCAAAACAGGAGGAGACCAGACAGTGGCAATGAGAGATTCGCGGTTTGACCGCAGGCGGGCCATTCAGGGTCTTGCCGCCGGTGCCGCCGGCTTGACGGGCCTTTCCGGCGGACGCGCCCTTGCGGCATCGCGGTACCAAACGGGTTCCGACGCCGCCCCGCCAGACAAGCAGGTGTACATCACCTCGTGGGACGGTGAAGGTCTCAAGGGTGAGGGCATGGACTTCAACGAAGGCGTCTACAATCGCGCCGGACTTGCAGACCTGTTCACCGAGCCGCTGGTCCGCATGACCAAGGACTTCGGTGTCATCCCTGGTGCCGCCCTGGGTTGGGAGTGCAGCGCGGACGGCAAGGTCTGGACCTTCCACATCGATCCGAACCTTAAGTGGAACGACGGCATCGCGGTGACCGCGGCCGACTACGTCGAGACATTCCGTTACACAGCCGATCCGAAGCACGCGTGGGACTTCACGTGGTACTGGAACGGCATCATCAAGAACTACACCGAGGCGACCAAGGGAACAGTCACGCTCGACCAGGTTGGCGTGCGCGTAGGGTCGGTTCCGACCGACTTCGAGGTCGAGACCGTTGATCCGGTCCCGTACCTGCCGGCAATGATGCTCTACTCTTGGACCCTCAACAAGGTCGCCCTCAACAAGTACGGTTCCGGCAAGTACAACACCAACGTGTCGACTTCTGTTTCGATGGGTCCGTATTATCTCGCCGAATTTCAGCCGGATCGCCGTTTCGTCGTCAAGGCGAATCCGAAGTACACGGGTGCCCTGAAGCCGAATATCACCGCCCAGATCGCCAACGTCGTCCGCGGTGGCAGCAACTTCCTGCGCTATCAGGCGAATGAAGTTGACATGACTGAAGTGGCGAGTCCCGCCGAAATCGCGTTGGTGAACGCGGATCCGGAACTCAGCCGCCAGTTCGCAACCAACCCGCAGGACTTCCGCACCTATTACCTGTTCTTCGACGTGAACATCAAGCCGTGGGACAACCTGAAGCTCCGTCAGGCGTTGTCAAAGGCGGTCGACCGTGAAGGAATCATTGATGCCGTCCTCCGTCCGCTAGCCATCCCGGCCTACTCCTGGCTTGCGCCGGGGTTCCCGGATGCCAATCAGGAGGCGCTCAAGCCCATCCAGACGTTCGACCCAGCCGCAGCCAAGCGACTGCTTGCCGAGGCCGGATATCCGGACGGCAGGGGCTTCCCGAAGACCAAGCTCTACATCCGCGGAAGCGCTCCAGTTGACAAGGACGTTTGCCAAGCCGTGACGGCAGGGTTCAAGCAGGTCCTCAACATCGAATTCGAGATTGAAAACATGGATCAGCCATCGTTCATGGCCAAGCTGAATGCCAAACCCACCGAGATTGCGGTTGGTTGGCTCTCCTACGGCATGGACTATTTCGACGCCACCAACATGCTCGGCGTCTGGTTGTCAGGTGGCCGTCACTCCTGGAAGAACGACGAGTTCGACCGTCTGGTCAAGCAGGGCGGCACCATGACGACCGAGCCCGAAAAGCGTTCAGAGATGATGAAGCAGGCCGAGAAGATCCTCGTTGAGGACTGTGTCGGCATCTTCGTCTACCACAAGCTCGCCGGGTTCCTGTACAAGCCCTATCTGAAGGGTGAGATCCTTACCGCGAACTCGTTCGGCTACACCGGCATGCAGTGGCCGGGCTTCGGGACGGCCACGCTCGCCATTCCGCAGCTCTACATCTCGAACGACGTCACCAAGTTCCGCTAGGCACGGGGACGCCCATCGAGGCAGTTGCGGGGCCCGCACAACCGATCCGGAAGCGCGGGCCCCTTCCTCTTCATGAGTTCCATCAATGCGATCGAGTAGTGACGTAGGCAATATTCATGATGCGTTAGCAGCGCCACGGGTCCCTGTCCTGTCCGTCCGTGACCTCCGTGTCGAGTTCGACACCAGGCGTGGGCGCGTCCGCGCCGTTGACGGAGTGTCGTTCACGCTGAACGCGGGTGAGACGCTAGGTCTGGTCGGGGAAAGCGGATGCGGCAAGACCGTTACCGCCCTGTCACTTCTTCGGAGCGTGCCCGCACCGGGCAAGATCGATGGGGGCACCATCGAGTTCGAGGGTCGGGATCTTCTCTCCATTTCGGAACGGGACATGACCCGTCTCCGAGGGAAGCGCATCGCACTGATCCCGCAAGATCCGCTCACGGCCCTGAACCCGGTGATGACGGTCGGCGACCATATCGTCGAAGTGTTGGAAATCCATCTGGGCATGCGCGGTGAAACCGCCCGGTCGCGTGCCGCCGACCTCCTGTCAAGGGTGGGGATCCCGGACCCACGAAAGCGCCTCGACGCATACCCGCATCAGTTGTCAGGGGGCATGCGTCAACGGGTGATGATTGCCTTGGCGATTGCCTGCGAACCCGCAATCCTGATCGCCGACGAACCAACGACCGCCCTCGACGCGACCGTCCAGGCACAGATCCTTGAACTCCTGGACGAAATCAAGCGTGAAACCCGCATGGCGCTCCTCTTGATCACACACAACCTCGGCATCGTGGCGGGTCACTGCAACCGCGTTGCCGTGATGTATTGCGGTCGCATTGCGGAAACTGCAAGTGCTGTTGACCTGTTCAGGCACCCGCATCACCGCTATACGGCCGGACTTCTGGCGTGCGTTCCGCGCCTCGACCGTCAGGGCAAAGGGATCTTCTTCACGATCCCTGGAACACCGCCCGAACTGACAGACCTGCCACCAGGGTGCGCCTTCGCCTCACGATGCGACGCCGTCACCGATCACTGTTTCAGTGAACGACCAGAACTTGCCACAACGGATGGGTCGATCATGACAGGCACCACAAGTCACCTCATGGCGTGTTGGAACCCGGCATCGTTGGCATCGTCGGACGCGGGTTCTGATCACCAGACTTCCGCGCGGATGGCGGTCGCATACGGACGCGCCCATGAGAAAAGCGATGCGTGACGTCAGCCGATATCGGTCACGTGCAACGGCGGACTGGTCAGGCAGGTTTCCCGTGACGACACCACCAACCCAGGGCGTCCCGAGATGACCGCGACGACCGACCCATTGCTCACCGTTGAGGACCTCCGGGTCCACTTCCAACTCGCCGGTACCGGTTGGTTCGGGCGGGGAAAGCAGACGGTCAAGGCCGTTGATGGCCTCTCGATACAGATCCACCGGGGCCAGACGCTGGGCTTGGTCGGTGAATCGGGTTGCGGAAAATCGACGACGGGTCGGGCAATCCTACGTCTCACCCCGATCAGCGGGGGAACAGTCCGCCTGAACGGTCGCGACCTCACCACACTTTCGGCGGGTGAACTTCGTCCGATCCGGCGCCAGATGCAGATCGTCTTCCAGGACCCGTTCGCGTCGCTCAACCCCCGGCACACCGTCGAGCAGATCGTGAAGGAGCCTCTTTGGGTACACAACCTCCGTCCGGAAAACGAGCGGGTAGCCAGGGTCCGGGAACTTCTCGCCCTTGTCGGGTTACCAGCCAGCGCGATGGGCCGGTTCCCCCACGAGTTTTCTGGAGGCCAGCGTCAGCGGATCGGGATTGCGCGTGCATTGGCAGCCGAACCGGACTTCATCGTGCTTGACGAACCTGTTTCCGCTCTGGACGTCTCGATCCAATCACAGATACTACGGCTCCTGCTGGATCTGCAAGTCCAGTTCGGTTTGACGTACCTATTCATTGCTCACGACCTTGCGGTTGTCGGGCAAATGAGCGACCAGGTTGCGGTGATGTACCTGGGCCAGATCGTCGAAATTGCGACGCGCGAGGCGCTGTACCAATCACCCCAGCATCCGTATACGCAGGCACTGCTTTCGGCAGTCCCGTATCCGGATCCGGAGATCGAGGCAAAGCGCCGGCGCGTAATCCTGACTGGCGAGGTACCCAGCCCGGTGAACCCACCGTCTGGCTGCCACTTCCACACCCGTTGTCCGATCGCAGTCGACCGATGCCGGGTTGAAGCGCCGTCACTCAGGGCAATCGCTCCAGGGCATCAGGCATCCTGCCATTTCGCCGGCGGACCTCCTCCTGAAATCCACAGCGCCAGACCTGGCACGTCGGATACTGCCTCGTCGTAGCCCCGGCCATCAACCCGGCCTGCGAGTTCGACCGCTGGTGATAGACTCCCAAGAATGGTCAACGCGTCGTCACCCGGGGAAATGGCCGCCGTGCAGGTGACGGCAGACGTGACGATGAAGGACCGCATCAATCTGGTGCGGAAGCGGATTGACCAGGCTGCACAACGTGCGGGCCGGAGTTCGGCCGATGTCACGCTGATCGGTGTGTGCAAGACATGGCCGGTCGACGACGTAGCAAGCGCGATGGCGGCGGGCATTACGGATCTGGGTGAGAACCGGGTGCAGGAAGCGGTAGCCAAGATCGTGGAACTTGGCGAAGGGCCGGTTTGGCACCTCATCGGTGGCCTGCAGACCAACAAGGCCAAGTCTGCAGTCGATCATTTTCACCTGATCCACAGCGTTGACCGTCTGGAGCTTGCGCGTGCTGTGGCGTCCCGGGCAGTCGCCACTGGACGCACGGTGCGAATCCTGATCCAGGTGAACGTGGCCGAAAGGTCATCACAGGGTGGAGTTGCTGCGGGGGAACTTTCAGCCCTGTTCCGAAAAGTCCGGGTGATCCCCGGCCTCAGCTTGGACGGGTTGATGTGCATTGCGCCTGACGTACACGATCTTGGCAGCGTCGAAGGGACCCGCCCCTACTTCAAGCACCTCGCGCAACTCCATGGTGAACTTCAACCCGAGGCGATCACAGCGGGCCATCCGTGGAGGCACCTCTCCATGGGCATGACTGGCGACTTTGAAGTCGGTGTCGAGGAAGGTGCGACGCTCGTACGCGTGGGGCGCGCGATCTTTGGCGAACGGAGACCTTGACCGATGGAAATCCAGTACCTTTTCCTGTACGCGTCCCAATTTGTCAGTCTCCTCGTACAGGTCCTTACCAGCGCGATTTTCCTGCGGGCGATCTTCTCGTGGTTTGTCCCGCCCGGAAGCGACAATGTCATCTCGCGGTTCCTTCGAGACATCACCGAGCCAATCCTCGGTCCATTGCGTCGCATCTTGCCGACCATGGGAATGCTCGATCTCTCGCCCTTCGTCGCTATGATCGTCCTCCAGACGGCGGGCAACATCGCGACAAGTGTCTTGCAGTCAGCGGCGAGCACGTTTCGGTAACCTTGGGCGGAGGTGTGGGTCCGGGGGTTTCGGCCGCCTGATGATCCGCGCATTCCGGTCACCGTTCGCCCCCACAGGAGTCCATCGTGAGCACCGCTGACGCAATCGCCATCATTGATTACGGAGCGGGAAACCTCCGGAGCGTTGTGCACGCCGTAGCCCATGCCGGGCTCAACGCAATCGTCACTGACGATGCGTCGGTCATACGGAGGGCGCCGGGTGTCATCCTCCCTGGCGTTGGCGCCGCGGCCGACACGATGGAAAACCTCGTGTCACGGAACCTCACCGGAGTAATTGAAGAGGTCATCTCAGGCGGCAAGCCGTTCCTTGGCGTGTGCATGGGCATGCAAGCCCTGTTCACCGTTTCCGAGGAAGGTGGGTCGCACGCGTGCCTTGACATTCTCGGCGGGACGGTACGTAGATTTGCGCCCGGACTGAGTATTCCCCACATGGGTTGGAATCAAGTGCGCCAAGTGCGTTCACATCCTATCTTTGACGGCATCGCTGATGACACGCACTTCTACTTCGTGCATTCTTTCCACGTTGATGCAACGGACTACAAGGTAGTTATTGGCAATACAACATATGGTATTACGTTTCCGTCGGTGATCGCTTCGGGAAGCCTTGTGGCAACGCAATTCCACCCGGAAAAGAGTGCAAACGGCGGATTACGGCTGTATGCAAACTTCGGCCGGATCGTTCGTGGCGAACTTGGCCATGGGATGACCAGCCAAACCGATACCGTGGAGGTGGCATGAACGCCGACACACACGTGAACATGGGTGCGGGGTTCCTAATCCTGCCATCGATTGACTTGCGGGGTGGACTGGTTGTCGACCTCTACCAGGGCGACTACGCCCGTGAGACGGTCTACGATGATGTGGCTGAGGCCGTCGCGAACAGGTTCCTGGCGGATGGTGCCTCATGGCTCCACGTGGTTGACCTTGATGGTGCCCGTGATGGTGCGCCGGCAAACGCTGCCCTGGTTCGAAAGCTTGCCGACATCGTGCATCAGCATGGTGCACGCCTTGAACTTGGTGGTGGCATTCGTTCCGCAGCGGTCGCAAGGGCCGCCCTGGATGCCGGTGCTGACCGCATCATCTTCGGCACGGCTGCCGTCGAACATCCCGAACAGGTCGCTGAAACGGTCCGTGCATCTGGCCCCGAAGCGGTCATCGTCGGGATTGACGGGCGCGATGGGCGCGTTGCAACCCGTGGCTGGCAGGCGCCGTCCGAAATGACCACCCGAGACCTCGCTGAAGCAATGATCGGGCGGGGGGTGATCCGGTTTGTCTGCACCGACATCGCGCGCGACTCCACGTTGACTGGCCCGAACACACCGGAGCTCGACGTCCTGAACCGCGCCGTTGCCGGACGCGCGTCAGTGATTGCGTCAGGGGGAGTGACAACCGTGGCCCAACTCCAGGAACTCCATCGACTTGGCCTGGAGGGTGCGGTGGTTGGAAGCGCACTGTATGCAGGCCGCCTCACCGTTGCGGAGGCAATCGCCGCAACCCGTACCCGTGCGTGACAGGGAACTGAACCATGTTGACGAAGCGGGTGATTCCCTGTCTCGATGTTGCTGCCGGCCGTGTCGTCCGAGGGGTGAAGTTCTCTGCGGATAAGGACGCCGGTGATCCGATTGAACTCGCGCGGCGATACAACACCGATGGTGCCGATGAGCTGGTGTTCTATGACATCACCGCCTCCCATGAGGGCCGTGGTCTATTCATGGACCTCCTTGAGGACTGTGCGCGGGAACTCTTCATCCCCCTGTGTGTGGGTGGTGGATTGGCCACCGTCGATGACCTGTACGGCGTACTGCGAGCTGGAGCCGACAAGACAAGCATCAATTCGGCAGCGGTGCGTACTCCCGACCTGATCGACCAAGGTGCGCGACGGTTCGGCAGCCAGTGCATCGTGCTTTCAATCGATGCAAAGAAGACCGTCGAGGACGATGGTCGGAACTGGTGGCAGGTCTACGTGAATGGTGGGCGCAAGGCGACCGGTATCGATGCGGTTGCCTGGGCACGGGAAGGCGTTGACCGGGGGGCCGGAGAGCTGGTGCTTAACTCCATCGATGCGGACGGCACGCGTGAGGGATACGACCTTGACTTGCTCAGTACGGTCACCGGGCTGGTTGAGGTTCCGGTAGTGGCATCCGGAGGCGCAGGAACCCTGGATCACTTCACCGACGCCTTCTCGATAGGGCATGCCCATGCCGTACTTGCCGCATCCGTGTTCCACTACGGTGTCTTTTCAGTCCCCGAAGTGAAGCGCCACCTTGCCACCCACGGATTGCCCGTGCGCTTGTAGGGTAAGGCGTGGTCCGGTGGGGTTCCACGGCATTATTGGTGGAAACATTTCCAAAACGTGCAATTTCGTGACATATCTCACTCGTCAAGGCTAGAACAAAGAAGGACTAACCCATGTCTGGGCTGCACGATGGCGGGCTTGAAACGATTGAATTCGGTCCGGATGGCCTCATCCCGGTCATCGTCCAGGACCGTGTCACTGGCGAAGTCCTGATGGTGGCCTTCACAACCCACGAGATGGTTTCGAAGACAATCGAAACCGGTCAGGCCTGGTTCTGGAGCCGGTCGCGAAATGAACCGTGGCACAAGGGCGCGACATCGGGAAATTACCTGAAGGTTGCCGAAATCCGTCGCAACTGCGAGGACAACAGCCTCCTGTACCTTGCTGATCCCGTCGGCCCGACGTGCCACACTGGTGCGGTCTCCTGCTATTTCCGGACACTCGATGGCCACGAGATCGACACCCCAAAACCATGGTTGGAAGGTACGGAAACCCGTGCCGGTTCGCTGCCATGGGTCCATGCAATCATCGAGGAGCGAAAGCGCACCAAGCCCGAAGGATCCTATGTGGCCGGATTGCTGGCACGTGGCGTCGACCGGATCGCAAAGAAGGTTGGTGAGGAAGCCGCCGAGGTGATCATCGCCGCCAAGAACCGGTCACACGAGGAACTCTCGAACGAGATGGCGGATCTCTGGTTCCACTCGCTTGTCCTCCTCGCGGACGCCGGAATGACCCCGGCGGACGTTGAGGCAGTTCTCGCCAAGCGACACAAGTAGGTGCGTCGTGGTCCGGACGGGAGACTTGACCCTTAACGTCACGGGGTCGCCGGAACCATCGAGGTTGCGAACTTGGCAAACTCGTCAATCGTGTAGCGGGAAACGAGGACGATATCCCCGGGCGGTTCCCGCCTGACGTACACGGCGTTGCCCTGAGGATTGCCTGAACCAATCGACACAGTCACGGGCGACCCGGACTTCGGTGTCAGGACCACCACCAGCAACGGCTTGGCGAGACCATATTCCTCCCCATTCGACGGTGCCGAGACAAGGACACGGTCAATCCGTTGTTCGCCAATTTGCTTGAGATAACTCTCGATTCGGGTCCCGTAGTCAATCTTCACCGGAGGAAGGGACGGTGCCCCCGCCAAGGCCGTTGGCACCGGAGCCGGAGTTGGCGTGGCAATCACCGAACGAGGCGAAATCTTTCCGTCGGCATCCCGTTCGAACTCAAGGGTCTGTTCCCCTATCTTCAGGGAGACCTTCTGGATGTCGGCGGGGGCAAGCGTGAAGATCTGCTTGGCATCCTGGGTCTGCCGGGTCGCATTACCCCCGAAATACCACGCACCGGCCGTCGAACTCACCAGAATGATGACAAGCACGCTGGTCAGTCTCACACCCGCGCGTCCGCGGGGGACCCTCGCGACCGGAGCCTCCTCGCGATGCTGCCGTGGCATTTCCTTGCGCGGCCCGCTCCGGCCAAGCGGCGTAGCGGGACGGGTCCTGGAAGGCATCTTACCCACGGTCAATCACCGACGCTGCCACCAAACGGCAATGCCGATCAGGAGGGCAGAGATTGGCACCAGGACCACCGTCGTGAAGAAGACAAGAACCTGGGACTGATTAGTCATCACCACTGTCGCAGCGGACTGGGGTTCTGCACGAATGCTGATCAAGTCCTCTTCCTCTGCCAGCCAGTTCACCGAATTCACGAAAAAATCACGGTTTCCCAAAACTGGTGCCGCGAGCGTATTCGACGCAAACTCGGTGTTACCGACGACGACCATCCGCCCCTTCGGTGTCTTTGGGGTTGAGCCGGGGGTCGGCGTTGCACCAGGTGTGACGGGAGCGGTCGGGTCAGACCGGTTCACTGCCACGGCAACTGAAACCGGTCCCTTTATGTCGGCACCTTCGTCAAACTTCGCCTGTCCCGACATGGTGGTCTCGCCCCACCCGCGCTCGGTGGTCTTGAGAAGCGACGCGATTGCGAGGTCGGTTCCGGCTGCCGGCTTCGGGGTGATTGTCCGGGATCCCGGCATCAAGACATCCGTCAAGGATCCGGTAATCCGGTGCCCTGGTTGAGGCAACGGCGCAGGGGTCAGCGGGTCACCGTTGTAATTGCGCGACGGATCGATGACTAGGTCATTGCCAACCGTGATATTCCATTTCTCGAAAATTGCCTCGTAACCCGTCTCTTGCTTCGGTTCAAGAAGCGCGAGAACGTGTCCACCAGCGTCGAGGAAGTCAGAGACTGCCTTGACCTCGTTCTCCAGGGCGCGCGCACGGGCACCGGCGATCACGAGGACCGCGGCGTCGGCAGGCACCTGTGGACTCGTGAGGAAGGACAACTTCTCAACCACATAGTTCTCTCGCTTGAGTGCCTGAGAGATGGTGTTGAATCCCGTCGGTTGTGAAGAGTCTGGGTCGCGTTCCTGATGTCCCTGAAGGAAATACACCTTCTTCTTCTCGGTCCGCGAAAGCTTCAGCAAGGCACTGGTGAAGTCCTGCTCTGTCAGCCCTGTCGTCTCTTCCTTCCGATCACCCGACGAGAAAATCGTGATCGGATAGTTCTTGATGTCGTACTGCTTGGCTGCGCCTGGGTTCACATCCGGGTCAACAAACTCGATGGAAATCCTCGGTGACGCCTTCTGGTACTGGTTCAGAAGCGACTTGGTTCCCCTCGTGAAGGGATCTTCCTGGCGGCTTGGAAAGAACGCGACGATCTTGACATCGCGATCCAGTTGGGCAAGAACCTTTCGAGTCTGATCGGCAAGCGTGTACCGCCGTGCGTCAGTCAGGTCAATCTGACCTCCGAAGTTGTTGGCCGTCCAATTGATGACAACCAGCAATCCGATCACGGCGACGCCTTGCACGGTCGCCGCGCCACCGCGTTGCGCACCCCGGCTGCCAGACCACGCCAGCAGTTCGCGGCTGTTGACAATGGCATAGATCGCACCGAGAACGGTCCCGACAATCAGGAGGGCGAGGACCTCCGGTGAGGTGGATTGGACCGCGGCCCACCACACAAACCCGGCAACCAGAGACACGCCACCGGCAGCACCCGCCACAGACGCGATTGATGAAACGACGCTTTCGGAAGGGGCGTCATCGGCGGATGCGTCACGCGCGTTCTTCTCAACCGCAACAGCCTCAGCGTCACCGTGGTCGGTTGAACCGTCGTGATTGTCGACAACTACGGGCCCGTCGCCGGGACCATTGGCCTGACTACCCTCGCCGGAAGAGGTCACCAAAGCGTCGTCGACGTCTTGACGATCGACTGGGCGCGGACCATCGTGCTCAGCCTCAACCTTCCCATCATTGGACGGAAGTTCGGGTGACACGGTCATGCCCGCCACCGTCCAGACTCGAGCACCCGGGTTGTCAGGAAGAGACATCCGGCCATCACACTGAGGTAGTACACGATATCTTTCACTTCGAGGACACCCAATCCGAAGTTCTGGAAGTGTTCGGCCAGAGACAGGTATCCAACGATTGGCGACAGTCGCGGACCGAGGACACTCGCACCGGATCCAAGAACCCAGAGCATCAGGAGCAGACCAATCCCGAGTATCGCGGCGACGATCTGGTTGCGCGTCAGCGACGATGCAAACAGCCCCAGGCTTATGAACGCGCCACCGAGGAGTAGAAGGCCAATGTACGCCGACATGATTGGGCCCCACTCCGTCGCACCGTAGATCACGATGATCATGACGTAGGCGAGGGTCGGAACGAGCATGAGTGCGTAGGCGATCAGTGTGGCCAGGAACTTGCCGACAACTACCTGGGCATCAGATAGCGGAAAGGTCATGAGGAGTTCGATGGTTCCGGTGCTTCGTTCCTCGGCGACAAGCCGCATGGTCAGGACTGGGATGACGAGCAGCAAAAGAAACGCCGTCGTTGGCAGAATGGCCTTCAGGTTTGCCTCGGCAAAACCCTGGGCGAGGATCAGGAAGAAGATGAAGCCATTCACCAGCAGGAATACCGACGCCACCGCGTACGCCATGGGCGACACGAGGTACGCATACAGTTCACGTCGGGAAACCGCCCAGGTTCCGATCCAGTGCCGGGCAATCGAGCCGGGAATGCTACTCATGGTATTGAAGTCCTCAGCGCTTCAGAAAAGGCAGTCTGGTGGCACACGCAAGCGAGACCGATGCGCCCCCAATCCAGAGCCTTGGCAAGGCGACGCCGTCCACGGGCGGACAACTTCCTCTCAAACCTGTTCGTCCGGTGCCATGGCCGGAACCGGCAACGGCTGAAAGTCTTCGACAACTTCGGAAGTGGTCAACTGCAGGAAGACGTCTTCAAGGGACAGACTATGAGAACGCATTTCACGAAGTCCCCAACCCGCGGCGATGATTGTCGATGCGACGACCTCACGGATGTCTGCATCGCCTTGGGCGTCGATCTCGAAACGTGAGACCCCGACGCCACCGCCACCTGCGCCAACCAGGACCCGGGCAACACCTGGAAGCCCACGCAGCGCATCACCAATCTCGATGTCCGGGCCACGGACCGTAATCGACAGTCGTTCGGCACCTGCAACACGACGCGCAAGACCATCCGGCGTGTCTTCAGCAACAACCTGTCCCCGATTGATGATGACAACCCGGTCGCAAATCATGCTCACTTCGGGGAGGATGTGGGTTGAAAGGATGACCGTCCGCTCGCGACCAAGCGACTTGATCAGTTGCCTCGTCTCGATGATCTGGTTTGGGTCAAGCCCTGCAGTCGGTTCATCAAGGATCAGGACTTCCGGGTCTGCCAGGATTGCCTGCGCAAGTCCCACACGCTGCCGATAGCCCTTGGACAGGCGTCCGATGATCGCGTCCGCCATGTGATCGACGCGCGCCGCATCCATGGCCCACTCAACGGTGTCTTCCCGTTGGGTCACTTGTTTGGCCCGGGCAACGAAATCCAGATATGCCCTGACGGTCATTTCGGTGTAGAGAGGCACATTTTCCGGCAAGTAGCCAATCCGGCGCCTGACCTCCATGGAGTCAGTGACGACATCAAAGCCGGCCACCCGCGCTGACCCGCTGGTCGGGGGCATGTACCCGGTCAGGATGCGCATGGTGCTGCTCTTGCCGGCGCCGTTTGGCCCGAGAAGGCCCAGGATCTCGCCACGGTTGGCGTGGAAGCTCACATCTTGCAGCGCCACCCGGTCCCCGTACTGCTTGGTCAGGTGGGTTACGTCAATCATCACGATGGATTTGGTCCAGTTTCAGGGCGGATCGTCATCGGGAATTCACTTGCAGTTAGCCGGTCTGCCTGGCGAATCGGATAGGTTCGCACGCGCCGAAACCAGGCCCAATGTGCATACGCGGCGTATGGTAAATCGGATTAGTCACATCGGTGGCCAGACTCAGGAAAGCTTGAGGACGGCCAGGAAGGCCTCCTGAGGGATTTCAACATTCCCGACCCGCTTCATGCGCTGCTTGCCTTCCTTCTGCTTCTCCAGAAGTTTGCGCTTGCGCGAGATGTCGCCGCCATAGCACTTGGAAAGGACGTCCTTGCGCATGGCACGAACCGTTTCACGGGCGATGACCCGCGCGCCAACGGCTGCCTGGATCGGGATCTCGAACATGTGGCGCGGAATCAGGCCACGGAGCTTCTCCACGAGGACGCGACCGTGGTCGTACGCCTTGTCACGGTGAATGATCAGCGAAAGGGCGTCTACCGGCTCACCATTCACAAGGACATCCAGGCGAACCAGTGGACCGGCACGCAGACCCTCGATGGCGTAATCCAAGGAAGCGTACCCTTGCGTCCGCGACTTCAACTGGTCGAAAAAGTCAATGATGATTTCGGCAAGAGGGACGGAGTACTGCAAGAGGACCCGACCCTCATCGAGGTATTCCATCTTCTTGTATTCACCCCGGCGCGCCGTCACGAGATCCATGATTGCGCCGATGTAGTTCTTTGGCGCCACCACTTGGATACCCATCCATGGCTCGCTTATCGTCTCGATCCGGTCCGGCGACGGCAGACCTGAAGGATTGTCCACCTTGAGGATCTCGCCCTTTGTGGTCAACACCTCGTATTCCACACTTGGCACCGTTGCCAGAAGATTCAGATTGTAATCGCGCTCGAGACGCTCCTGAACGATTTCCATGTGAAGGAGACCAAGGAACCCGCATCGGAACCCAAATCCGAGCGCGACTGACGTTTCTGGCTGGTACACGAGTGACGCGTCATTGAGCTTGAGCTTGTCAAGCGCGTCGCGCAACAGCGGGAAGTCGGTGCTCTCCACCGGAAAGAAGCCGGCGTAGACCATTGGCTTGACCGGCCGGTAGCCATCAAGAGCCTCGGGCGCCGGTCGGGACGCGTCGGTGACGGTGTCACCGACACGGCAATCTGCAACGGACTTGAGGCCAGTGGCAATGTACCCCACCTCACCCGGTTCCAGGCTCGCTTCCTGGACACCCTTTGGCCGGAACGCACCGACTTCAAGGAGGTCGGCAGTGATACCAGTCTGGATCATCACGATCTTCTGGCCGGCTTTCAATGACCCATCGATCATCCGCACGTATGCCACGACACCCTTGTGGGTGTCGTAGTGGCTGTCGAAAATCAAGGCCCGCACGGGCTTCGTCGCTTCACCAACGGGTGCAGGGACCTGCCTGACGATGGCCTCGAGGATCTCGATCGTGCCTACCCCGGTCTTCGCCGAGGCCATGATGCAGTCCTCGCGTGCGAGGCCAATCACCCGTTCGACTTCGTCGGCGACGTGTTCGGGTTGTGCCGAGGGCAGGTCAATCTTGTTGATGACGGGAATGATTGTGAGGTTGTGTTCGATCGCCTGGTACGTGTTCGCCAGCGTCTGGGCCTCAATGCCTTGAGCCGCGTCCACGACAAGCAACGCACCTTCGCAAGACGCCAAGGCCCGGCTGACTTCATAGGCAAAGTCGACATGGCCGGGAGTGTCGATCAGGTTCAGCTGGTAGTCCTGGCCATCCAGCGCGCGGTAAAGCATCCGGACGGCCTTTGCCTTGATCGTGATGCCCTTCTCACGCTCAAGATCCATCTGGTCAAGGACCTGTTCCGTGAGGTCGCGCTTGGAAATCGTCCCGGTCACCTCAAGGAGGCGGTCGGCGAGGGTCGACTTGCCGTGGTCAACATGCGCAATGATGCAAAAGTTTCGGATGCGTTCGCGAGGAATCACCTCTCCAGTATAAACCGCCTCGGAACCCGATCCGGCGGGATCATCCGGAAACGATCTGGAACTGCCCGAGCGCATCCCTGATCAGAACAGTGCGCGACCCCTGGCGAGGCGTGGCCGGATCTGAGTCTCGAAGATGACCCTGAGTTCCCGCACTCTCAATATCGCCGCAGTAGAAACGTACGTCACACCAAACAACCCAGTCACAATCACTGCACGAAGGGCGGCGGGCAGGCCATCTGACAGGAACTGGTGTTGGATCCCTAGCACGACGCCGGTCGCCAAGATTGTGGCAACCAGAACCCGGACGGTCGTGTCGCCAAGTGCGCCAGTGTGAAGATCCGGGAGTCGGCGGTGGAGAACAACGCCAAGAAGGACAGCTTCCAGGGTGGCAGCAACGCTCAGGGAGAGGGCAATGCCGACATGGCCAAGCGGTTCGACAAGTACCAGGGCCAGCAAGACATTGGCGACCATCGCCACCACGCCAATCACCACGGGCGTTCGCGTATCCCTCAAGGCAAACGACAGGCGCATCTGCACCTCGAGGATCCCGTGAGCCGGCAACCCGACGCCGTACGCGGCGAGTGCTGATGCGGTCAGGGCAACTGACTCGGTCGTGAACGCGCGACGGGCGAACAGGACCTCAATGCCGAGGGCACCAAAGACGCCGACCACCGCCGTCGCAGGCACCATCACGCAGAGGATGGTCGCCATCGCCTGCCGACCCGTTGTCGCGAGTGCTTCGCGATCACCCCGGGCCGCCTGTGCAGCAAACGTCGGAAACGCGGCGTTCGCAAGTGTCATTGCAAACGCCCCGAGTGGCAGCATCATGAGTGCCCAGGCGTAATTCAGGGACGCAACCCGGCCCGACGGCAGGTAGGTCGCTAGCCGTGTCGTGGCCACAAAACTGAGTTGCACTGCACCTTGGCCAACCAGGCGAGGCACCATCAGGGTGAGGATTTCCCGGAGGTCTGCCCGCTCTGACCGGCCGTCGGCCAGTTCGAGGGACCGGCCAATGCCAAGTCTCAGCGACGCGACCAACTGCACGGCCAGAAACCCGAACGCACCTGTCACGACACCGATTGCGAGGCCGGTCGTGCCAAGCGTTGGCCCGAGAACAGCCGCGCCCACCACGATTGCCATTGTGTATACCGCAGGTGCAAAAGCAGTTACTGCGAGGTGTCCCCGGACATTCAGGTACCGGGTCAGGACCTCCCCTGCGCCAAGAAAGATCGGTTGGACCAGCATGAGACGAACCAGATCCACGAGGCGCAAGCGTGCATCCGGTTCGAAACCGGCACCTACGATTTCTACAAGGAAGGAAGCAAACACCATCGCAGTCACCGCACCCGCGGACGCAATCAAGGTGACTGCGGTAAGGACGGTTCGCGCCAGGCGATCAAGGTAGTCGGGGTCAGGACAAACCCCATCAGGCCCCGCATTCCAGGCACGCGCGAAAACTGGCACAAGCGCCGAACCAAGCGCTCCACCAGAGATCAACGTGAAGATCAGATCCGGGATACGAAATGCCGTGATATAGAGGTCGAGGTCGCCGGAGGTTCCGAATTGGGCGGAGATGACCACATCGCGGCCTACCCCGAGCATTCGGCTCGCCAGCAAACCGATGAAAAGCATTGCGCCCGCACGCACAATCTGCACGCCTTCCCGGCGTGGAAACTCCATCGATGGGCGCGTTGACATTGACCCTGTAACGACTGACGCAACGAATGCCCAGCATCGCTCAGACCATATCGGCAGGCCCGAACCTCGAAATGGTGTCATCACTCCGCACTGATCTGCGGAGTGAACGGGTTACACTGAACGCTGATCATGTGGACCGTCCAACCGTAATCCGACCCAATTAGTTGAACTTCAAGCACCGTTAATTCCTTTCGAATTCCCCGCACCATCGGGCAGAGGGTCCGCGAGAGGAACCTTGCAGATTCCCTTCGTGAGCGCACTAGCGGCACGTGGGCATAAGGCCCACACGCGCGGCGGTCCGCGCATCGACACAGGAAGTACGACGCTGACAAGAACCGACCCGTCCAACGAAACCGCCCCAAGCCCGTCAAGCGCATCGCACCGGCGCCGCGTTCGCGCTTCGACGCCTGCTTCCGAGGCAGGTGCCCCGGGAGAGAAGCGGAACGTCAAGAAGCGTGCGTCAGGGGTGGGCATTGATGCCGCATCCGCCACCGCGCCATCGACCGATCCGGTTCTTGCGGCTCCAACTCTGCCGGCGACGTCCCCAGTGACCGTTACGGGTGGTTCTGATCGATCGGTTCCCAGTGCCATCACGAGGACCCGGACGCGTTCGGGCGCGGGGCGGCGGTCAGAGACGCCAACACCCAAGCTGGAACCCCTGAATTCGGGACGGCCAGATGATCATCATCAGGACACCGACGGCACGACCACGACGGCAATCTTGAATTGGATGCCGATCAACCAAGCAGGTTTTGCGGCCACAGCTACCAACGGCTACCAAGCAACGGAAGGCAGCGTGAACCGTGAAAGCCAGCTCACCAGAGACCATGACATGTCGAGAACCCATCATTCGTCCGCTACTGCCCAAGTAGGCTCGAGGTTCAATCCCGGCAACCTGGAGGTTGTCCTCCTCAGTTTCGAGGGACCGGATCAACCCTATTCAATGGCCGGTGGGTTAGGCGTGCGGGTAACCGAACTCGCGCAAGCCCTCGCCGAAAGTGGGTTCCGCACGCATCTCATTTTTGTCGGTGATCCGAACCTGCCCGGACACGAGGTGCAATTCCACGGAAACCTCCACCTCTACCGGTGGTCCCAATGGATCAGCCGTAGTCACCCGAACGGGGTCTACGACGGTGAGTACCTCAAGGTGCGCGATTTCAATGACAGCGTGCCTCGGTTTGTCGCCGATCACATCGTCGGGCCGGCAGCTGCGCAGGGAAGAACCGTCGCGATTCTCGCCGAAGAATGGCACACCGCCGAGGCAACATGGCGAACCAGTGATCTCCTCTATTCCGTTGGTCTGCGTAACCATGCACTCTTGCTATGGAATGCAAATAACACATTCGCATTCAAGCAGATTAATTGGACCCGTCTCAGTTTCGTCTCGACCATCACCACCGTCAGTCGGTACATGAAGCACCTGATGTGGCCACTTGGCCTCAACGCGCTCGTGATCCCGAACGGCATTCCGGACCGTTTCCTCGCCCCGCCTGACCACCACCTGACCGAGGCAATCCGTCAAGGGGTCGGCGGGTCTCCGTTCCTCTTCAAGATTGGACGGTTCGACCCCGACAAGCGGTGGATGCAGGCGGTTGAAGCCGCTGTCCGGCTGAAGCGCAGTGGACACCGTGTCAGATTGGTCGTCCGGGGAGGCATTGAACCCCACGGGGGTCAGGTTCTTGCACACGCCTATCGTCGAGGTCTTGTCGTCAAGGATGTGACGGCGCCCCGGGGCGATGACTGGGCGGCGGTCCGTGCCCTCTCCGAAGCATCACAGGATGCGGACGTACTCAACCTGCGGTTCTTCCTGAGTGATGACTTCAAGCGGGCGTGCTACGGGGCGGCCGACGCGGTCCTCGCCAACAGTGGGCACGAACCCTTTGGGATTGTCGGGCTTGAGGTGATGGGTGCAGGTGGCATCGCCGTCGTCGGGGCAACCGGCGAGGACTATGCAATCAGTTTCCAGAACTGCCTCGCCATCGAGACTGACGACGCCGAGGAACTCGCAGGCGCAGTCCGGCATCTAATGGCACATCCGGAATGGCTCGGTCCGATCCGCGAAGAGGCCAGACGCACGGCGGCGTTGTTCACTTGGAACCGGGTGATCGGAAACCTGCTTGGCAAGCTCGACTACCTGGCATCGAAGCCCAGATGAGGGCCAGACGCACGACTGGGTCATCACTTTTCAATCCAGTACCGGCGGACGGACCTGCTTCTCGCCAATCGACCACCCCGGAGATGCCGGTTATGAAGGAGGCGCCGATGCGCATCGCCCACCACACCTGGGAGTTTCCCCCCACCATCGTCGGGGG
>SHXX01000011.1 GCA_009693165.1 Chloroflexota bacterium | reverse complement strand
CCAGCACCAAGTCCTTCGATTGGGAGCACAACCTGTTCGCCGTCGACTGGCCGGGCGATACACGCTCCGACGAACGCGAGGAATAGCGGATGTGGTGCATTCGGGCGGGACTTGAGTTCCGGATGGAACTGACTGCCAAGGAAGAACAACTGTCCCGGCAACTCTGCAACCTCAACCAATCGGCCATCCGGAGACTGACCGCTGAAAACCATGCCGCCCTCCTCGAAAGCACCGCGGAAGTCATTGTTGAATTCGAGGCGGTGCCGATGCCTCTCGTGCACGACACCCACTCCATAGGCTTCGGCGGCGTGCGTGCCCGGCGTCAAATGACATGGATACTGACCGAGGCGCATCGTGCCGCCCTTGACGCCATCGGCCGTCTGGTCGGCCATGTAGGAAATCACTGGCGCGGACGTCGCAACATCAAACTCCGTACTGTTCGCGGTTGGCTCGCCAAGGACGTTCCGGGCGAACTCGATCACCGCGCATTGCATTCCAAGGCAAAGACCGAAGAAGGGAAGTCCAGTCTCTCGTGCATGTCGAATTGCCGCGATCTTTCCCTCGATACCCCGGCTCCCAAAGCCTCCGGGAACAATGACCCCACGCACGCCATCCAGCGCCTTTTCGACAGCGCCCGGATCCGAAGGCAACGCACGTTCGAGTTCTTCCGAGTTAATCCAGCGGACACGCAACCGCCGCCCGTGCATCGCAGCCGCGTGACGCAACGCCTCGGTCACTGACAAGTAGGCATCGTGTAACTGCGTGTATTTCCCTACGAGGCCAATCGTGATCTCGGGAACATTGGCTTCCAAACGTGTCACCATCTCGCGCCATTCCCGAAGGTCTACTTCCGCTTCGGGCAATCCGAGTTCATGGCAGATCAGCTTTCCAAACGATGCATCCTCGAGAACCAGGGGCACCGCGTAGATGTCTGGCAAGGTCGGCATTGAAACCACGGCCTGGGGCGAGACATCACAATAGAGGGCAATCTTTTCCTTGACGTCAGCATCCAACGGGTGATCGGAACGGCACACAATCGCATCCGGCTGAATACCGATCCGCCGGAGTTCCTGGACTGAATGTTGCGTCGGCTTGGTCTTCAACTCGCCAGTCGCCCCTAAATGAGGCACAAGCGTCACGTGGACATAGAAGACATTCTGGCGACCTGCATCCTTACGGAATTGACGGATTGCTTCAAGGAACGGCAAACCCTCGATGTCACCGACGGTTCCACCTACTTCGACAATTAGCACATCCGCTTTCGTGCGTTGCGCGACGCGTAGCATGCGTTCCTTGATCTCGTTGGTGATGTGGGGGATGACCTGGATTGTTCCGCCAAGATAGTCTCCCCGTCGCTCTTTGCGAATCACTTCCGCGTAGATCTGGCCGGTAGTGACATTGTTGTCGCGGGTCAGGTTCTCATCGATGAAGCGCTCATAGTGACCAAGGTCAAGGTCGGTCTCGGCGCCATCATCGGTGACGTACACCTCACCATGCTGATACGGGCTCATTGTTCCCGGGTCAACGTTGATATATGGGTCAAGCTTCTGAATGGAGACACGAAGTCCACGGTTCTTGAGGATCCGGCCAATCGACGCGACCGTGATGCCCTTGCCAACGGACGAAACTACGCCGCCGGTTACGAACAAGTACTTCGTCATGCATGCCTCCGGCGCGGATTTGACCATAATTGAACAGGCGGATCGCTCGGCGTAGCCCCAGTGAGCTGCCCGCAGATACGCGGAATCCGAAACGGATCACACCGCGAGGCCATCGCGAGAGCGGAGGCTGAAACCTCCACCTGTGAACTCGACACTAGTTGGTTCCGGCTCGCACGATATCCGTCGACCATTCATGGCTTACCAATCGAAGTACCCGGGGCACAGCCGGGATAGTCTGACCAGTCATCGACACGTTACGGGCGATGGTGTCGGCATCGGATTCGAGTTCCCGACAAAGCCGACGGATCACGTCTTCTCCTGACGCACTTCCGACAGCCGTGTAAGCGATGATGATCCTCGCCTCAAGCGTGCGTGCCACTGACTGCGCGTCGGCTACCGACAATCCGAATCCAGTTCCAACTGGTAGCAGCACGATGTCGGCCGGGCTCAGGTCTCCAAGGTCTGCAGGACGTGGGATCGTCGTGGTCGGACCAAGGAAGCAAATGCGAAGTCCGTCGCACACCACCACATAGGCCGTTTGGCGCGTCAGGCGTTCCTGTCCCGGTGGACCAATCCGCACACCGAATACGGGAATGCCACGCAGCTCATACTCACCGGGACCATCCAGGACAGGAACGGTGGCAGCTGGCGATCCAGCCGGAAGTTGCGCAAGCGATCGTGCGCTCAGAACGACCGTTGCACGGTCAGCCACTTCGACGATGTCACGAACCGCAGTATCAAACCACCAAGTAAGACCACTTGCGCGAAGTCGGAAGCGGGCGTTGCCGTACCAAGTGATTTCCATGCCGTCTCAGCTGTGCCTCGTCGCGCGCGATTACGTCAAAGGGCACGATATCCCCTGACTTGTCCGGTGACTCTACCGCAATCCGGCTTGAACGATCCTTCCATTCCAATCTGCCCGTCCAATCTGCCCGGCGGCATCGTGAGATGGGTGCAAGCCAATTGAGGTGCTGACGTGTCTGGTAGCTGGCCAGGGTCATGCCGTCCAACCCAAATCAGCGAGGGCGGACTTCGCCACCTCGAACTCGTTCCAGGTGATCGTAGACCTCCTTCCGTCAACAGCGCCGATGATCGACGTTTCGTGGCCCTTGCCAGCCAACAGAACTGCATCCCCCGGCCGCGCCATCGCAGTCGCGAAGTGGATAGCCTCATGGCGATCCGGAACGAAGTAGTGGTCCCTCCCCTCGATCGACCCAGCGTCAACTGCTCCATCGGCAATTTCCCGAAGGATGGCCAGACGGTCCTCGAACCGGGGATCTTCGTCGGCAAGCACGGCAATGTCCGCGAGTGTCGCAGCAACCCTGCCCATCGCTGGGCGCTTCAAACGATCGCGCTCGCCAGCACAGCCGAACACCACAATCACGCGCCCCGAGATACGGGCGCGCACGGTCCGGAGTGCCTGTTCGAGGCTGTCTGGCGTGTGCGCGAAATCGACAACCACGTCAAACGGTTGGCCCCGGTCCACCCGCTCCATTCTGCCTGGAACGCGAGCCACGGTGGCAATGCCGTCCAACGCCTGGCCAAAATGGACCCCGATCGTGCAAGACGCCGCCACGGCAGCCAAGGCATTCAGGACATTGAAGTGTCCAGGGAGCTTGACTTCCAGGGTTCCGGACCCCCACGGACTGGCGACTTGAGTGGTTGTCCCCCACCCATGATTTCGGGTCGCTTCCCCAAGAATCATCGGTTTGCCAACCATGCCCTGCAGTCCGAATGTGATGACGCCGGACCCGACACGTCCGGCCCTCTCAGCCAGGCGAGCGGTCGACGGGTCAGACGCATTCAGGATTGCCTGCTTCTCGGCGCACCGCAGTTTCGGGGCCGTCGCACTTGGAGCCAAGCGGTCAATGAGCCCGGCCTTGGCTTCCAGATACGCCTCGAACGTGCCGTGATAGTCCAGATGATCGTGTGTCACACGGGTCACGACCGCGACGTCGAATTCGCACCCGTCAACCCGCCCCTGGTCAATCCCATGTGATGTTGCCTCAATGACTGCGCACTTCCCGCCCGCCACTACCGTAGACGCCAGAACAGCCTGAATGTCCGGAGCACTAGGGGTCGTGGTATGAGCCGGGTTGGGGGTTATCAAGCCACCAACACCCGAGGCAACCGTCGTGACAAGGCCGGGAACCATTCCAGCCCGGTCTAGAATGGCATGGGTCATAACTCCGGTGGTCGTCTTTCCGTCGGTGCCAGTGATGCCAATGAGCGCGAGTTGCGATGCAGGGAACCCGTGGACGGCGGCGGCCATCCAGGCGAGCGCTCGTGCCGTCGACGGCACGGTCACGACGACGACCGAGTCTGGAAGGCTAATCACGCGTTCGGACACGACGACCGAGACACCTCGGGTGACAGCATCAGGCACGAATTCGTGGCCGTCCCTTGCATAGCCTCGATGATTGAGGGCCACAAAGACGGCCCCCGGTCCGGCGTCACGAGAGTCGGTCACGACACGATGGACCTGGACCCTAGCAAGGTCGAGGCCGCGTGTGGCATACGCGTCCGGAAGTGCGGCGAGAAGACGTGCAAGTTCCATTGTCCTACTCAACGGATTACGTCGATCCCGGACTGGGCAAGGTAATAGGAAGTCAGCCAGGCACGACGACAGCGTGGCCAGTGCGTTCTCCGCGAAGTTTCCGGAGAACGCTGAATGCGCGGGGAACTGCCTCCAACCACAAGGAGTTGAGCACCGGGCTCACCACGTAGTCGAGTGCTCCGACCCAGTTGACATGCCTCGCGCCAAACCCGGACTTGAAGTAGGCAACACCCCTTAGCGGGTCTGATTCGTCACCCATATTGTCTGGCGCGCCCCACATGTCGTAGAAGGTGCAGCCAGATTCTCTGGCACCACGAAGTGCTTCCCATTGCAAGCGGTACATCGCGTGCGTTTCAAGGCCGCGTTGGGACGTGGCGCCCCAGAGGTACCAGGCTCGGGTGCCGTGAGACAGGATGACTGCCCCGGCAAGGAGTTCACTGCCACTCTCTGCCAGCCAAAGCGAAGCACGGCCAGATGGTCCTAGAAACTCTAGCCCTTTGGCGTAGTAGGTGTCTGGGCGCACAATGAACCCGTCCCGACTGGCGGTCTCCCGGTAGATATCCATGAAACGCGCGACATCGCTGGTGTCAGAGGACACCCGTACGGTTACTCCTTCGCGTTCAGCCTTACGGATATACCTGCGCCAAGTGGCCTTCATCCGGGAGAGAAGGACCTCATCCGGCCCGTCTATGTCGACAATCATCGTGCTCGGATACTGCACCTGTTGCCGGGAAGGCTTGAACCCGGCCCGACGCATTGCCTGCCGAATGTCCGTCCGGTCAGCCTCGACGTCGGGATCAATCTTGACGAAGATGCAGCGGGAGTCCGTAGCGATCCGGGCAACATGCCCGAGCACTTCAGGCCAGACGTCAACCGCCCGGGAATCGACCACAGGCCCCTTTGGGACGTACCCGACACCCCATCCGGGCACCGGGGTCGCCCGCCGCAGGAACGATACCGCCGCCACCGGGCGCCCACCGCGCTCGAAAAGGATCCGGGTCGGCATCCAGCCGGACTGTCGGCGAAACTCTCCCCACTCCCACGATTGGAGGGCGTGTGGCGAATCGAGTTGTGCAAGGGATTTGTTCCAAGTTCCCGCGTCAACCGGCCACCTGAGTGTCAGCGGACCGGCTTCAACTCCGCGACCAATTGAACGTGTCACCGCTTCAAATTCGGGCTCGAGCCCTTGAATTTCACTGAGGGAACCCATCGCCACCGATCTGACGGGTTTGGTCGCAGTATGCAGCGCAAGCGTCCCAAACGCGAGGCGACGAATATTCACGTCCGGAAAGCCCGCCCTCGCGAGTATCTCGCCAAGGGTCTCCGCATCCGGGAACCGGTCCACCGATTCCGGAAGGTACTGGTATGCCTGCCCTTGTCCTGACAGCCACCGACCCAAGATCGGTACCACGCCGTGGAAATAGAACCGAAACAAGGGCCCGAACCATTTGGAACGCACTGGCGTCAGTTCAAGAAAGGCCACACGCCCACCCGGGCGTAGGATCCGGAATGCCTCGGAAAACACTTGAGACACATCGGCAACGTTTCGAAGAACCCATGCACTCACTACTGCATCAGTCGAGCCATCTGCGACTGGCACGCGCATCCCGTCACCGCGAAGGAACCTGACGCGATCGCCGGTGGAACCCGACGCACCCTTGATGGCGGCATGGTCCAGCATTCGTGCCGAGAAATCTATCCCAAGGACCCGTGCACCCTTCGCACGTTTCGCAAGTGCGAAAGCGAGATCTCCAGTGCCGCATCCAATGTCGACCGCCGTTTGAACGAGCTCCGGGTACACCGTCTCCACGGTGAACGACCTCGACGCGACATCTAATCCACCGGTCATCAGCCGGTTGATGAGGTCATACCGGCGTGCGATCCCATCGAACATCGCTTCGACGTATGCAGCCTTGTCGGTGCCAATACTGACCGGCGGCCGACGCATCATCCATCTGGTCACGGGCACATTCCTTGGGAACCAGAGTCGGGCTGATTGCACCACGAGATTGTCGGTCAGCGCCCCTTAGTCGTGCCGGATGACAACGAACTGCGCCAGTGCCTCTAGTGAGCGGCGGGCGGGCGTCTGCGGCATCGTTGACAAGTGCCCAATCGCCTCGGCAACGTACTGCGCGGCACATTCACGGGAACCCTCGATTGCTCCGGAACGACGCACAGCTTCAACGGCACGTTCAGTGTCCGCCTCGGAAGCACCGCCATTGAGAACCCGCCGAATGATCGGATCAGCTGGGTGCTGACGCATGAAAAGAATCGACGGGAGTGTCACCGTGCCTTGCCGGAGATCGTTTCCAACCGGCTTGCCAAGTTCAGCCTCGGTCGCGGTGAAATCCAGCACGTCATCGATGATCTGGAACGCCATTCCCAAGCTCATGCCATAAGCATGCATGGCGGCGCGAGCATGGTCGTCATTCGCATCGAGCATCGAGCCAGTTTCGCAAGCCATCGCGAGCAGTACTGCAGTCTTTCCCCGGATTTTGGCCACATACTCCCGTTCGGTGGTGGCAAGATCATCTGAAAGGTGCGGGCGCAGCAACTCGCCCTTAACCAGTTCCATCACCGCCCAGGAAAAGACGCTCATGATGGGTGGACTGCCCAGGCTCGCCACAAGTTCACCCGACTTACCAAACAGATAGTCACCGGTAAGAACGGCAAGTGTGTTTCCAAGGACATGATTGACAGTCTGGCTGCCACGTCGAGAAGCAGCCAAGTCAATCACGTCGTCGTGCACAAGGGTGGCGGTATGAAGGAGTTCAGCAGCCGTCGCGAGCGCAATCCGTCGCTCAAGATTCGCATGGGCATTTCCGTGGCTCGCCAAAAGGACGAGAGCCGGGCGCAGTCGCTTGCCACCAGCCCCCAGAACCAGCGAAAGGGTTCGGGCAAGAACCTCGTTGGGAACCTCTGCGACGGCTTGCACCGCCAGTTCGAGCGCACTCAGCTCCATTTCAATCAGGCGTTGGTAACTGATGCGCTCGCCTGCACACATCGTCTGAGACCCATTGGACTGTGATGACATCGTCATCGTCGCACTCAGCGACCCGCGCACTTTACTCATGGTTCCCACATCCGAACCGTACTTGCCGAACCCCACGGCGCGTCAACCCAAAATCGTCGTGATGGGCTCAAATCCGTACTACCAACCCTTTGAACGTCGGCGGAGAACGGTCTTCGGATGGACCGTGGCCTATGTGGCAATTATGTCATTGATCCAGTCCGCCTACCGCCGTCTAGGACGATAGACGTTGTTCCAGATTGGGGTTGATACGTGTGATCACGCAATCCCAAATAGCCGCCTCGCGTTTGCGGTGGTCTGTGCAGCCAATTCTTCGACGGAACATCCGCGAATGTTTGCCACCGCATTTGCGACTAGAAGGACACGGGACGGTTCGTTGCGTTCACCGCGATGCCCAGCGGGGCTCAAATAAGGGCAGTCTGTCTCAATGACCAACCGATCAGCGGGAACTGACGCCAACGCGTCAGCGAGAGTCCGGTCACGCCGATAGGTCACCTGCCCAGCTGCGGAGATACAGAATCCAAGCGCAATTGCGCGTGAGGCATCGGCAACCGTGCCGTCAAAACAATGCAGGACTCCATGGCACCGAGGGGTGAACTCCTCGAGGAGTTCGAGAGTTTCGCTCATCGCGTCACGACTGTGAACAATGACGGGAAGACCACGAGTATCGGCCAACCGCAATTGCGCGATGAACGCTTCCCTTTGAACCTCCGGTGGTGCGTCGTTGCGGAAATAGTCCAAACCACATTCGCCAATCGCAACCACCCGACTGGACTGGCTTAGTCGATCGAGTTCACACATTGCGCCGGGAACCGCATCGCTTGAGCGGTTTGGGTGAATACCGACTGCCGCAAAAATGTCCGGGTAGGTCGCGGAGAGTCTGATGGCCTCAGCGCTTGACCCGATGTCATAGCCAACGCAGACAAGCTGGACCACACCGGCGGCACGTGCCCGGGAGAGGACCTCAAAAAGATCCGGAGCAAAACGATCATCCGCCAGATGGACATGAGTATCTACAAGTTCCAATGCCCTCGCGCCACCAGTCCGGCGCCAATGGGCGCCCGGTCAGTGGTGTACCTGCGATACACCACCGTGGGCAAATGGAGGCCCGGACGGACGCCCATCGAGCAATGCCGTCACCGGATATACTCAGGCCGTACCTTCACATCCGTGATGCGTTAAGGAACCGAACCGCATCCGGCAAAAGTCAGAGTCCGCAAGCGAACCGGACCACTGACGCCACTCCACCCCCGTTTGGATGGAGGATTGGTGAGAGACCTTGTCTCAAGCCGACGCGACTCGCCTGGCTCCGGAGTTCGGCACGATGCCGTGATCCCGACGACGCCGCGACGCGATAACCATACAAGCCGGAAGTGGTGCGAGAGGCGGAATCCGCGCGCCCCGAATGGGCTGCTTTAGCTGTCGGGACATCACAACCGCGACCAGGACGTGGCGCCACGCTCCCGATCCCCCCGGGGTTGGCAAGCCGGCCCGCCCCGCTTGAGCGCAGACAATGCGCATTGCTTCAACACGCACGATCCAATCTTTGAGCGCCGACGTCTATGAAGCTCGACGCGCGCCGGATGTGGGTCAGACCTTTCCAGGAATTGCACCGGCTGCTGCCGGCTACCCTGAAAGCACGCAAGGTTCCGCCAACACGCGCCACGACCGGTGCCCGCATGAAAGGACACCCCGTACGCAGTGGCTACTGACCGTACTTCCCGACGCCCCGCCCCAGTTCCCGGGCCTGTTGCACTGTTTATCGACTGGGACAACTTCGCCATCGGCCTTCGGCAGGAAATGCCGGACCGCCCGCCTGACCTCGGGCCCATTCTTCGATGGGCGCGACGGGCTGGAACACTGATTGTCTCCCGTGCATACGGTGAATGGCGCGACCCAACCGAACGACTGGCCATCTACAACGCTGGCGTTGAAGCGGTCTACGCCCCAGTACTGCCACTTGGCGGATCCCTGGTTGCACGTAATGGCGCGGGCGGGGCCAAGAGCCTAGCAGACACCGCAATGGCGGTGGACGTTGCCGAGTTCCTTATGCTGATGCCTTCAATCACCAGGCTGATCATGGCGACGTCTGACAAGGACCTCATTCCGGTCGTGCGACTTGCTCAAAAGCGCGGCGTCTTCGCCGGTGTCGTTGGGTCAGACAGGACTGCCAGTGCCTTGAGCGACCTCGCGGACGAATTCGTGACCTACCGCCAGCTTCTTGAGGGCGAGGCTCCACAACCGCTAGCCATCTCACGTCCTGTCACCGTGCCTCCAATGCGCATTGCGCGTGGGTTCCGGCGTCCCGGCGAAGGCCTGTCGGGCATGAGTTCGTCCACGCAGACGATGTCGCGCAACGCGCCACCGACAAACGTGGTGAACACACCTACGACTCCTGCTCAATCGGTGATAAGTAGCCCGGTTCTCTCCTCCTACACGCACCTTGAAGACGATTCAAGCGCGGCATCCCGTCGTCGACGCCGGGGTGGTAGGCGACGCCGTGGCTCCGAAACGTTAGCGATTGTCGGGTCCGAACCTCTAGACACGAATGACGAACAGGATCTGGCAGGTCAGCCCACTTTCGAGGCACCGGCCTTCTCATCCCAAACGGCCGCTCCATCATCCAACCGGGGCGCTCGATCATCAGAGTCAACACGACCTACGGCTTCGAGTCCGATCGCACGACCCATCGTCGCGCCATTGATCGCGCCTCGTCCCTTCCGGACCCGGTCCAACGACGGCCTCTCACCGCTTGCCGGCAGACCCCAGCCAGTGTTGATAACACCGTCCTTGCCCGACGAACCATCTGAACCCGTCGACGTCCGTGACGCAGTGACTACGGTAGAGGCAAGCGCCCCCATCGAGGTGCAGTCACCGCTTGTGAGTTCACCAAACGCCACGCCGACCGCAAACGTACCGTCTGCGCCACGGGTCCAACTTCCTGGGGAGAGGCTGCGTCGCTTTGTCGCTCCCCCGGTCACAACCCAAACAGTTCCAGCACAAGGCACTGCGACCGCAGTCGAAGCTGTCTCAGCGTCGGTCACACCGGCTTCGGAGACAATTCCGGAGGACCACGCGACCGCGATGGATGACATCGCACCGTCCACGGCTCACGAAGGCCCTGCCATTGTTGCGTCGGCACCCGATGACCTTGACCCTGAAGGCAGTGATGGGGCCGACCCTGCCACCGCGCCGGTGGGGACGCCACGTCCAAGACGTCGACGCGGTGGGCGCGCTGTCCGGGCCTCCGGCGAGTCAGGCGATTCTGAAGGCGAACCATCTGCTGAGGCCGTGGCAGTTGCCACCATCGAACCCGTGCCGGAACCCACACCAATCGTGGACGCGGTTGAAGCGTCTGACAGCACTCCCGATGGGCGTCCACGGGGGCGCCGTCGAGGTAGTCGTCCCCGCGCCATAGCCTGAAGTTTGTAGTGCTCTGATAGCGGCGGGGGAAGACAAAAAGATGTCTCCCTCGCCCGCTTCGGCAACATTGGCGATGCCGAAAAGGGGTCGCGCATCACTTGCAACATGCTTTGCGGTCAGGCCCGCGTGATGAACTCGCGGTAAAGCAACTTCCGTGACAAGCCTGTCTCAGCCACGAGAGTTCGCAGCGCACCACGAGGTCCGCCCTGCCCAGCAGCCAGATCAGCGAATCTTTTTCTCAGCTCGTCAAGTTTGGCAACGCTATCGGGTTCGGTAAACGGATCTGGTGAGGCGTCTCCCTCGCCCCTTCCTGCCAGGACAATCGTATATTCACCGCGAGGCGGATGGGCCTGTGCATCGGCAATCGCCTCGGTAATGGTTCCTCGCAACACTCTTTCGAACTTTTTAGTCAGGTCGTTGCAGACTGCGACAACACGATTTCCGAGCACAATCAGCATGTCTGCAAGGCATGACTCCAATCGATGCGGCACCTCAAAACCCACGATCGCCCCAGGCCAGTTCATGACATCCGAAAGAAAGCGTTTTCTTTCCGTGCTTCGCCTCGGAAAGAAGCCAACAAAGTGCGCCGTTGCGAAAGGCATCCCACACACCGCGAGCGCTGCCATCGGAGCGGACGCACCCGGAAGCGCCTCAACCCTCGCACCGGCCAACCAGGCAGCCGCAACAAGCTCCTGGCCAGGGTCCGAAATAACCGGTGTGCCTGCGTCAGTCACAAGCGCAACATCACCACGTCCAAGGGCATCGAGGATTCTCGGCAACCGTGCAACGCGATTGTGTGCGTGATAGCTGACCATTGGTGCCTTGATCTCGAAATGTGTCAGGAGCCCCCCGGTGTGCCTGGTGTCCTCCGCAACCACTAGCGAGACTGAACGGAGCACGGTAACCGCCCTAAAGGTCATGTCCCCGAGGTTCCCGATCGGCGTTGAGACTACGTACAGGCAGGTTGCCGGGCACTTGGATGGCGAGCCAACGCCTACACCAGGATCTGACGCGACATCGACAGCGTTCTCCAGACTGTTCACCCTGGATAGTGTAGTGATACTGCCCGATTAAGTCCGTTCAGGTTGCCACCAAGTGGACGCCAAGAAGCGGCGCCTTATGGCACCATCAGGAATGAATGATCAGCGTGCCTTACGCAGAAACTGGGTGCCGGTGACTGACCGCGTTGACAACGAACAGGTCGATCAGAGGCATGAACGAACCAACGCTGACACGTTGAACTCTGTGCAGCCAGTTCTTGCACATGTACCGCAAAATGCCGTTGAGATTGGCAAATTGTCCGGCTACCCTGATCTGACCGAGAAGAGTGACCCAACCGAAGCGGTGTTCAATCCGCGTGATGAAGTCTCAATTGACCCTGCGGAAACTCGGGATACTGGTATGCCGTCAGGCAGTAACTTCGAGGTTGCGGTTCCCGAAATCGCGATGCCGGGGCTGATGATCGGCGAGGCTTACGGTGAAGCGAGCGACGCAAGCATTCCGGTTGGAGTTTTTGCGTACTGGCGGCGGGTTATCACCCTTTTGGGCGTCGTCCTCTTTCTTGGTGCGCTGACAGTTTGGGAGCAACAATCAATTCCCGACCGGCCCGCAAAACCCGTGATCACTATTGCAACGCCGGCGCCAGGGGCAACACCACCGGATTCTCGATTGGTTTCCACGCTCCTCCGAACCCAGTCGGTGCTCGACAAGCGGAATGCGCGAGATTTCACGGCAATGTGGGATCCGAACGGTCTAGTGGTGGCCGCGTATTCGGGAGGCATTCCTGAGACCGGGTATACGGTTCCCGATGTTCCGGGTTTCGTCACCAATGTTCTTACCGACGCACGCCTCTTAATGCTTGGGTGGCGTCTAGACAACCGAGGACGGGTGATCCTTCTGACCGACGGCTGGCATACACGTCCTCTCCGCTTGAGCGCCAACAGCACCCTGGAACTCACCCCACTGGTTGCCCTGGTCTTTCAGGTCAGGGACGGAGACTGGGCGCTACGGTGGTTCCTCATTGATGCCACCGGCCTGCTCACCCAGCAGGCACGAAGCATAGCGTGGCAGCCAATCCCGACCCCGTAACGAACGTCTTCTCATGATGCGGCGGGTGCCCTCCGGTAGGGGGCAACCCCTTTCACCCCAGTCCTACTTTTCCAATGAGGCCCGAGCCGTCACAAGCATGAGACCGGCGTGCGGCCAACTCGTCCAACGGGGTTTCCAGTGAGGGAACTCGCGCACGGTCTCATTCCGTCATGCGATGCATCACGCCCCAAGTGCCGCCGTTTCCAAACCCGGAGACGACGACGGACTGATGCGTATCTCGAGGCTTCCTGCACCACTCGTTCGCCAGCAGGGCGGTGTCACCAAAGACTGGGTGGTCCTGCTTGAAGAAGACCAACCGCGACCCGTGGCGTGGCGTGTCCACGCGCGATTTGCGGGGTACCTGATTGGCCGCTTGGCCACGCTCATCGACGACCCGTCGGCCCTTGCCACACTTGAGACCCGCCTGGATGGCGAACACTTCTCGATGGAGGCGCGCACACTGTTCAGCGACATTATTCGAACCGCACGTGGGCACGCTTCGCGAAAGGCTGCCACCCGCCCGTCACCGCCGGACCACACCGGAGACACGTGATAGCCACAGTGGCAGTGCCCTGACCGATCAGCGCGACAAGAACGCGAGGCCCCGCACACCTCAATGGTGGCGGGGTCTTTGTTTCATCTGCGTTTTCAGATTGCCGAAATCAGTCGTGGTACTTGATCGCGACACGTCGGCCCTCACGGGCGGACTCGATGATGGCATCGCAAATCACCGCGTTCCGGTACCCGTCGACGAAATCGGCACCGTACGGCGCAACTTCGTGGTTCCCAACAATCGCTTCAAGGAGGTGGTTGACTTCGTGGACGAAAGTGTGTTCCCACCCAATGATGTGACCCTGCGGCCACCAGTGCTGCCAGAACGGGTGGTAGCTCTCCGACACAAGGACATTCCGGAAGCCTTGAACATCCTTCGGATCGTGATCCGGAAGGTGTACTTCCAGGTTATTCATGTTCTCTAGGTTGAACGCGATAGACCCGTGTTCACCGTTGATCTCAAACACGTTGTGGTTCTTGCGGCCCGGCGCAAACCGGGTGGCCTCCAGAGTCCCAACGGCCCCATTCGCAAAGCGCACGACGGCTTCGAAAGCGTCGTCAACATCGACATGAAGTCGCCCGCCGGCACCTGAGGGATCGTCACGTTCCGTGATGAATGTCGCAGTAAGTGCACTCACTTCGGTCAGTTCGCCAATCAGGAACCGAGCGAGGTCGATGATGTGTGCTCCAAGATCTCCAAGCGCTCCACTCCCGGCGGTATCGGCGTGGTAACGCCACTGTGCCACGTCCGGGCTGTTCCCCCATTCCTGCAGATAGCGGGCACGGAAGTGAAAGATGCGCCCGAGCGAGCCACGTTCAAGGAGCGCCTTCGCCTGGCGGACCGCCGGCACGAAACGGTAGTTGAACGCGCACATGTGTTTGACACCAGCCTTGCGGACGGCATCCAGCATTAACTTCGACTCGTGAGCCGAACGACCAAGGGGCTTCTCACAGAGGACGTGCTTGCCCGCCTCGGCGGCAGCAATCGTCGGTTCCGCGTGGATGTTGTTCGGACCGCCATTGTCAAACAACTGGATGGAGTCATCCTTCAACATCTCACGCCAGTCCACATAGACCTTTTCGTATCCAAAACGGGTCGCCGCCGCCGTCACTGCGTCCCGGTTGCGTCCGCACAGGGCCACCATCCTAGGAACCGCGGCCAACGGCTGGATCATGTACGGGATCGTGCGAAACGCATTTGAATGGGCCTTGCCCATGAATGCGTACCCAAGCATCCCGATCCCAATCTCAGGAACCGGACCACCCGAAGCCGCGGACCCCATCGTCAAGAAACCGACCTGTTCGCTCATTGTGAACTCCCTCCAGATAGCGGTAAATGGTGTCGCGGAAACTGTCGATGCAGATGACGGCGAACCGCTCGCACGTTGTCAGCGACTGAACGCCGCATCAAACGCCAAGTTGGAGGGACGGAAATCAATCTTGCGGCAGAAGGAAGCTGCCTCCCTCGCGCCGTGTTCGCGATCCATGCCCGAGTCCTCCCACTCGACTGAAAGCGGGCCGGCATAACCAATGTCATTGAGGGCGCGCATGAGGCTCTCGAAGTCGACATCACCATGACCAGGGGAGCGGAAGTCCCAGCCTCGGCGGTGATCACCGAACGCGAGGAAGCTCCCGTAGCTGCCAGCTCGACCGTCGCGATTGACCTTTGAGTCCTTGACGTGCATGTGGTAGATCCGGTCAGCAAAATCCCGTACAAAAATGGCCGGGTCAACCCCCTGTGGAACGAAGTGGCTCGGGTCCATGTTGAAACCGAACGCCGGGTGATTGTTGATTGCCTTCAGTGAAGCTTGGGCGGTGTAGTAGTCAAACGCGATTTCGGTGGGATGAACCTCGAGACCGAACTTGATCCCATTCGCACTGAACTCGTTCAGAATCGGCGTCCAGCGTTCGGCAAAGAGCGCGTAGCCGGCGTCAATCAACGATTGCGACTGGGGCGGGAACGGGAACAGGAGGTGCCAGATGCTTGAACCCGTGAAGCCAGTGACCACCTTGACACCCATGTTCTTTGCTGCCAGAGGCGCCAACATCATTTGGCGGGTACCCCATGCACGAACGGCCTCGGGATCATGGCGCAATTCTGCAGGTGCGAACCTCGAGTTTCGCGTATCAATGTGATCGAGGACCAACTGTCCCTGAAGGTGTGCGGAGAGTGCCCAGCAGTCCAAACCGTGCCGTGACAGGATCTCGCGCTGGTGTGCACAGTACGCCGAGTCGTGCGCGGCACGCTCGATGTCCAGGTGGTCGCCCGAACATGCGAGTTCGAGGCCGTCATAGCCGAAGTCCTTAGCCTTTCCAGCGAGAACCTCGAGTGGCAAGTCGGCCCATTGGCCGGTAAACAGGGTGACTGGTCGCGCCATTGCTTCCTCCCGTCGATCGTTAATCGGCACCCGGACCGGGAGCCGACCGATTAGGCTTGTACCCGTTGTGGCGCCATCGCCAAGTCGACGACAAGCGCAGTCCGTCTGCGCGATGCTAACGTAGCGCTCGTGAACGAGCAAACTCATGCCGACGGTGCCACAAGTCGCGCCACGACGACCACCCTGACCTTTGCGAATGCGAGAGCAACTGCGTGGCTGATCATGCGGGAGGCACTCGCGTCAGTCGATCCCGCGGAGGCAGTGCGTCGCACCGTCAGGCGCGATGGCGATCATCTGTTTGCTTCCGGACATGTGTTCGACCTTCGGCAGTACCGACGCATCATCGTCGTCGGCGCCGGAAAAGCGAGTGCGCCAATGGCGAGGGCGCTTGAGGAAATCCTCGGTGATCTAATCTCGGCGGGCCACGTGAACGTGAAGTACGGATATAGGGATGAGACGCGGATCATTCACTTGCACGAGGCTGCCCATCCCGTCCCGGATCAAGCCGGGCTGGACGGAACGGCGAAAATCGTCGAATTGCTTCAGGGCGCGAACGCCGAAGACCTGGTGATTTGTTTGATCTCGGGCGGAGGATCGGCACTGATGCTCCTTCCACACGATGGGGTTTCTCTCGCCGACTACCGCGCTCTTACCGACTTGCTGCTACGGTCCGGAGCGGACATCACCCGGATCAACACCATACGGAAGCACATCGAGCGGGTGAAAGGCGGGCGCCTCGCCGAATTGGCTGCCCCAGCGACGGTGTTGACCCTGGTTCTGTCCGATGTAGTCGGAAATCCGCTGGATTTCATTGCATCCGGTCCGACCGTGCCGGATCCAACCACGTTCGCGGATGCAATTGGCGTTCTGAAGGATTTCGATCTGTTGGGACGCATTCCTCACTCGATAGAGACCGTGCTCCGACGCGGCGAAAGTGGCGATACGCCTGAAACCCCCAAGCCGGGAAATCCCCTTTTCACTAATGCCCGAACCGTCGTGATCGGAAGCAATGACATTGCAGCGGACGCAGCGATTGCGTGCGCCAACGACCTCGGCTTCAACACCTTGATGCTGACGTCATTTCTGGAGGGCGAAGCGCGTGAGGCGGCCCGATTCGCCGTCGCGATCGGTCGTGAGTTGGTCCACCGTCACAAACCGCTCGACCTGCCTGCAATGGTCGTTCTCGGTGGTGAGACAACCGTGACGGTCCGGGGACACGGAAAGGGTGGACGAAACCAGGAGATTGCGTTG
Source organism: Chloroflexota bacterium (assembly GCA_009693165.1). GTDB lineage: Bacteria > Chloroflexota > UBA11872 > UBA12225 > UBA12225 > UBA12225. The sequence continues at coordinate 24,002 of SHXX01000011.1, read as the reverse complement.
GCCGCCGCCCTGTCGATGGCGAACGTGCCGAGAACGTTGATCGTGGCCTTGGCCACCGATGGTTCGGATGGTCCAACAAGTGCAGCCGGTGGCTTCGCAGATTCCGGATCCCTAGGGCGCATGCGCGATGCCGGCATCGACCCCCGTGAAGCCCTGAACGCAAATGACTCGAACGAAGCGCTGGCACGTGCCGGCGACTTGATCGTTACTGGCCCGACCAATACAAATGTCAATGACCTGACGTTCGTGTTTGTGTTTCCCAACTGACCTCCAAGAAACGTCCGGCTCCGGCGGCTCGGACCCGCAACTCAACGTGCAGTCATACGTATTGAGAGTGTTCGGCATCAGGTCCATTGCGCGGCCGTGCCAAACCTGTGCCTCCAACAGTTCTCAAGACATGGCGGATTTATGGTTCTCGCTTTCAGCAATCGAACCGCAATTGAGGTCACAACAGATGCGCCGCCTCGTTGGCAGCGCCTGCAGGGAGGCCGTGCGCTTGCACACGTCGGGTACCGACGCCGATTGGTGAGGATTGCGATAGGCGTGACGGCGGTGACCTGTCTCGGAACCGCGGTTGCTTTCGGTGACGTTACAACGATCTCCCCCACCGTGTCACCACTCATCCGCTCGGCAGCAGTCTCGGTACACGCGGTAGCCGACGTGGCGGGCCGCCTACTGGCACCTCCCTTGCGTGACGATGCCAAGCCAAGCGGAGCCAACGAACCTTCGGGCCAGCGCGCCAATGCAGTCGCTCCAATCGTCACTTCAATACCGACTGCCACACCAGTATTCGTGCAAACAGCACTGCCCACGGTCGACTCGACGAGGCAGGTTATTCAGTCAACACCACTTGTCGTCATGACCGCAACACCGCGCGCAACATTGGCTCCGACCCGAGCGTCCGGTGCGACGGTCACCCCAGTGTCACTGGCGAGCGCATCGGGCCAATCCACGCATACGGTAGCGGCTGGCGATTCGCTGTGGCAGATCGCGACCCGGTACAACACGACAGTCGATGCCATCGTCAGGGCAAACCGACTTGCTGACCCGAATATCCTCGCACCCGGAGACCGATTGGTGATCCCTCGGTGAAATCCGGTCGCGACCTGGTAGCGACGCGACCATCATCACCCGCCCCGGTTTTCCTAGCAGTGCCACAGCGTTCAAGATTCGGGTTCACGGTTTCCGGCAGAGAACACATCAGAATGACCTTCAGGCAGCTTGTCGCGCTCTTGATCTCAACCGTCAGTTTGGTCGCTTTGCTGACCGCAACCACGCGTTACGCGTCGGCAACCCCGGGGCAGTTTGCCTCGCCTCTACCGGGATGGCAGCGGATCAACGCGACTGGTGAGAGCATCACGACTCTGATCACACCTCCGACCACAACCGGACTGATTGCGGCGCTTGGGTCTCCCTTGCCAGATACCGATCTCCGAACAAGTGTGAAGCGGAGCGTCGATGGCGGTCATACGTGGCAAGCACTCGACCGAGGCTTGCCACTTGACCTCCGCCTCGTGACCGGGACGATTGCACCGACGGACACTCGGTCGATGATCGTGAGCGGGGTCGGCGGACTTTTCCGACTCGATGCCGGTGCATCCACCTGGGAACCAATCCGGGTACCCCTTCCAACAATCGCCGCAATCCGCTACGACAACGCCGATCCGAACCATGTCATCGCGGGCACCGAGTTGCATGGCAACTTTGTCACCCGAGACGGCGGCTCAACGTGGATCCCGTCATCGCTTGGATTGCCACAAGACCGATACGGAACGATCCCCGGAGCAATCTCGCTTGCGCAACTTCCATCCGACCCCGCGGTCTGGCTCATGGCTACGGCGGTCGCACCCGGGGTATTCAGGTCGGTAAACGGTGGACAGTCGTGGAAACCAGTCTCGTCCGGCCTTGCACCAGGTGGTGGGAACATCGTTGCTTTCCATTCCGAAGCCGATGGCACCGCGTTCTTCACGTCTGATCGAGGGATGGCACTTTCCACCGACCGAGGCCAGACTTGGACCCCTGTTGCATCACTACCGCAGGGCATTTCACCGGTGGCAGTGGCAACCGAACCCGGGGCCCCGCAAACGTGGATGGTCGTTGGAGCTCGCGGGTCAGTCGTCCGAACCACAAACCGCGGCGACTCGTGGGTTGAGTTGCCCGGCCTCCCTCGACCAGTGGGCCAGGTCATTGCCCTCTCGCCGTCCACGACGCCGAGGGCCACAACATCACCGGGGGTGGCTCGGGTTGAGGGCGTGCCAACCCTCCTTGCCGTTGCAGCCGGCGGCGTATGGTCACTCGCGCTTCCGCCAACAACGCCGGCGACGCTGTCCCGCAGTGAAGTCGCCGCGGGCGGGCGATACATCCAGGCGACCGAACACAACATTTCAGCGCGCTTCGCGTCCGCTTACGACCGCCTTGGCGGGTTCGAACGGTTCGGGTTCCCTCGATCAGAGGCGTTTGTTGATCAGGGTCTCCTTGTCCAGTGGTTTCAGCGGGGCCGGCTGGAATCTCGACCCGACTTACAGGGAACACCATACGAGATACAGATCTCACTCTTGGGAGACCTCCTGCTCAATGACCGTCCGGTTGCAAGCGAACCAATCGAGTCAACAGCCGAACGACGGTATTACCCCGAGACCGGAATGACCGTCGAAAACGCGTTCCTTCGCTACTTCGATGCACGTGGGGGTCTCGACGCGCTGGGCTACCCCATCACCCCGGAAGTGAGCGAGGCCGAACGACCGGTCCAATATTTCCAACGCGCGCGCCTCGAGTACCTACGAGAGTTCGCGGGTACGGCACGTGAGGTGCAATTGGGTCTTATCGGTGACGAAATACTCCGCCAACGCGGTTGGCTGGAGTAGATCCCCGGGTCCGACACGCTACGCCCATGTCTAGGCTTCACATGACCCCGCGGGTAACCACTCAACCCAGAAACCGTAACGAAGGCGCAATGCGGTTGCGATGATGGGCTATCCTCGACAGATGCGTCGCACACGTATCGTGGCAACCCTTGGACCCGCGACTGACCGACCAGGCATGCTCGCCCGCATCCTCGATGCCGGTGTAAACGTCGTGCGGTTGAACATGTCGTACGGGACGCATGAAGATCATGCGCGTCGGATATCCGAAGTCCGTGCTCACGCCGGTCCGACAAGTGTGGCAATCCTTGCCGACCTCCAGGGACCAAAGATCCGTGTCGGTTTGCTGCTGGAAGGTGGTGTGACCCTCACCGAGGGCGACAGGTTCATCCTGACAAACCGTGACGTCTCCTCGGGACCGGGTATCGTGACCCTGGATTACCCGCCTCTTCCATCCGAGGTATCGATCGGTGCAAGCATCCTGCTGGATGACGGCAACCTGCAGCTCCGGGTCGACGCCACGGACCACTCGGACATCGCCTGCACCGTCGTCCGGGGTGGCATCTTGACCTCGCACAAGGGGATTAATGTCCCGGGTGCACCTCTCTCTGCCCCTGCACTGACAGACAAGGATCTTGACGACGCAGTATTTGCAGCCAGCCAAGGTGTTGACTTCCTCGCCTTGTCGTTCGTGCGCCGGGCGGCCGATATCGTTGAACTTCGCGACCATCTGGTCCGCCGGGGCTTCGCAGCAGACATCTGCGGGATCATCGCCAAGATTGAGCGTCCCGAAGCGCTTGAGGTCATCTCGGAAATCCTGGCCGAAGCCGACGGCCTAATGGTTGCCCGCGGGGATCTTGGTGTTGAGATACCCCTTGAACGTGTTCCCCAAGTACAGAGGCGGCTTCTCGATCAATGCAACCAAGCCGCAAAGCCTGCGATCACCGCGACGCAGATGCTTGAGTCGATGATCCACCAGGGCCGCCCAACGCGGGCCGAAGCAACGGACGTGCACGTCGCGGTCACTGAACTGACCGATGCGGTAATGCTTTCCGGAGAGACCGCCGCCGGAAAGTTCCCCCTCGAGGCAGTCCAGGCGATGGCTGCGATCTCGCATGCTGCTGAACAGGTGGTGACCGACGCGGATCATGCCCTGAACGCCCGCCGAGACAAGGCTAGGACCGCGACCGAAGCCGTGGCGCAGGCCGCCGTCGAGATCGCAATGGAACTCGGCGCCAGGGCCATCGTCACAGCGACAAGTTCCGGAGGCACTCCTAGAAATGTCGCCAAGTACAGACCACAAGCGCCGATCCTTGCGCTGTCTTCCCATCTGGGAGTTCTCCGCCGGCTGCTACTGACGTGGGGGGTCACGCCAGTCCTCGCGCCGCCGTTTGTTTCAACAGATGAACTATTCCGCCACGCGGTACAGGCAACAGTCGAGTTGGGGATTGCGAAAGAGGGTGACTTGATCGTAATCACCGCCGGTGTACCGCTTGGCGTGACCGGCCGAACGAACCTCATCAAGGTTCATCGAATCGGCGAACCGCTACCGGGAAACCATTGAGGCCAACTTCGCGTTTGCTCACGCCTCGTCCGCGGCACTCGAATTGCAACAGTGCAAGTCATACAGGTCGGGGGGAGAGTGAGGTTCGTATACTCAGTTTGAGCGCAATCCCTACTGTGGAAACTCCGTCCGAAGCCGGCAACTTGCCGGGTGCCAGGAAAGGCGCAGGATGAGCGAACGTGCCCGTGCGGTCTGGAACCTCTGGCGCATGGATTCAGAAATCCAGCAAGTCGAGTCCCGGATCACCCAATTGACCTCCCAACTGGGCGACCAAGTCAAGGTGAAGGCCGGAGACATTGCAATCCGCCGAGCCAAGGACTCTGTCGCCCAAGCGCTGTCGCGTCAACGTGACAGAGAGTTCGAACTCGCCCAGCTTGAAGCACGGATCAAGGAACTCGACACCCGACTTTGGTCCGGCAAGGGTTCCCCGCGGGAGCTCGAGATGCTCCGTGTCGAGTTGGACCGGGAACGGTCCCGCCGAAACGGGATCGAAGAGCAAACCCTGGGCGTGATGGAGGCTACCGAGCGGACACAGCGGGATCTGGTACGGGTTGAATCCGCCGTGGCGACCGCGCTTGCAAGTCTTCAGGCAGGCAACATTCAACGGGTCGCCGAACGAACCTCCGCAACGTCCCGGCGCGATGCACTGACTGCAGATCGGCTCTCACTGGTTGAAGGAATGCCACCGGAGGACGCCGAGGCATATAACCGGCAAAGGGTCAAGTCGTCCGATGGCGTTCCTGTCGCCGAACTCAGCGGTTCACAATGTCAAGGTTGCCGCACCGATATTCCGTCCGGCGATGCCCAACGGGCACGTCGAGCCGAAGCACCATTTCCCTGCCCCTCGTGCGGGCGACTGCTGTTCATTCCAAATGCGTGACCGTCTCCCAGTTGGTCCTCAATCTCCCAAGATTGCCGCCCTGACCGCAGGGGGTGCTCTTTGGTGAGTTCACCGCAGGAGGCGCATGCACATGTGCCAGTACTCCTACGCCAGGTGATCAACCTGCTCGCACCACAACCTGGTGGTCGATATGTGGATGCCACGGCAGGTGCGGGAGGACACCTCGAGGCTATCCTCACTCAATCCGGGCCAGACGGCCAGTGCCTCGGGATGGACCGTGACGCATCGGCCCTGGATCTTTGCCGGTCACGCTTGCAACGGTTCGGATCGCGGGTCAAATTCGTAAGGGACGATTTCCGAAACCTCGGGCAGGTGCTTGCAGGGATTGGATGGGGCGAGCCTAGTTCCGTCGACGGCATCCTCCTCGACATTGGCGTTTCATCGATGCACCTAGACCAACCCGATCGCGGTTTCTCCTTTCGCAGCTCCGGGCCACTTGACATGCGAATGGACCAGTCTCGCGGACAAACCGCCGCGAACCTTGTCAACGACTTGGATGAGAGGTCATTGGCCGATCTGATTGACCAGTTTGGTGAAGAGCGGCTTGCTAGGCGCGTGGCACGTGCAATCGTTGAGCGCCGTGCCTATCGCGCTTTCGTGGAGACGACCGACCTTGCCGATTGCATCGCGAGCGTGATGCCGAGGCAACGACGGCAATCCGCCGGCCGAGCGCCAGCTATCCACCCGGCGACACGGACATTTCAGGCGCTCCGCATCGTTGTCAATGGCGAACTCGAGGCGCTGGATTCTGTAATTCCCCAGGCCTTGCGTGCCGTACGCCCTGGTGGCCGTATCGCAATAATTTGTTTCCACTCCCTAGAGGACCGCATCGTGAAACTGGCGTTCTCGCGAGCTGCTGGACGCTGCGTATGCCCGCCTCGTCTGCCAGTATGTGTCTGCGGAGCAACCGCGACGGTACGAGTCCTTACGCCCAAACCCCTCGTTGCAACGGAGGATGAGACCAATCAGAACCCGAGGAGTCGCAGTGCCCGCCTCCGGGTCGTTGCAGTCGGTACGAGTGGTGCGAACCAAGGGCCAAATCGCGATTGGTGACACCGCGATAGATCATTTTCCCGGGCGTGCCGTCGTCGTTCACCAGAAATCGCTCCTCCTCAGACAGTGAAGACCATGAAGGCACCATCAATCTCGGGCGAAGATCAGCCACTCCGGCGTGTGTTACACGGATTGGTCGAGAGCTTCAACACGATCGGCGCCCAAGTACTTCCGGTCCTATTCATTGCGTTCATCGTCGCCGTCATCGTGATCCTTTACCTGACCGGGGCATCAAGAGTCGCTGCGACCGGCTACGACATTCGTGATTTCGAACAACGTCGTGTTCGCCTCGAACGTGAAGAACAACGTCTTTTGAACCGCGCGTCCGAACTCCAGGCGTTCACCCGCATCGAACGCGATGCGACTACCCGCCTTGGTCTCGTACCTGCAACGTCTCCGGATTACGTCCGCTCGCGCCCGTCGCCCATTGACATCGACCAGCGCCTTCGTGATGCGCAGGCACGAACCCACCTCGAAAACCCGTCATTGCAGAACGCGCTGCGCATTACCTTTCACCTTCCAGGTGTCCCGGAAGAGCCGCTTCTGATCAAGCAACCTGAAACCACCGTGAACGCGTCTCTCCATGAGATCTGGAATGCACTCACGGGAAACTTCGACCAGTCGCGACCTCAATTACCTCCGCTGAATGTTGGAGAGACGCCGATCCGGAGTGCCCGGCCGTGACAGCCGGAAACCTGGCACCCTTCCGCACTGTGGATCAATCAACCGCCCCGCTGACGGAGCATTTCCTGTCGACCGGGAGGCGTCCTTGATCTCTGGATATGGCCCCTATCGCCCGCGGGATCGCTCCACACCCCAGACGGCACCCCGACCACGCACCATTGGGAACCCATCGACACCTGGGGGAAGGGTCGGGGTGCCCGGACCTGACCATGAGGCTCCCGCTCCAGCCCCGTGGAGCCGACGATGGTTTGGCAGCCGGCAAGGGGTGCTAGTCTGGGTGCCGTTGGTGATAGCCTTCGTGATCGCGTTACGACTTATACATTGGCAAGTTCTGGAATCCGGTCGGTTGACGGTCCAACTTAACGCGCAGCATTCCTTGGATACGGCAGTTCCGGCAAGACGCGGAACCATCCGTGATACCGCTGGCGAACTCCTTGCCGGAAACCTCGCAGTTGACTTTATCTTTGCCGTACCCGACCAGATACGTCGTCCAGAGGAAGTCGCGGCGAAACTCGCGCCCGTTCTCGGCACAGATGCCAGTGAGCTCCTTCGACTGCTTTCCGACAAGACCAAACCCTACGTGCGCCTCCTCGGTGGCACCCGTGTAGACCAAGCCATTTCTGACCAAATCATCGCGCTGGCACTGCCCGGCATTTTCCTCGAGCCGACAACACGCCGGACGTATCCCGAGCGCTCGCTTGGATCGCACGTCCTTGGGTTCGTTGACGGGGATGGAAATGGAAATTACGGGCTCGAAGGCTACTGGAACAAGGAACTGGCCGGACTTCCGGGACACCTTCGCGCAGAGCGTGACACCGCTGGCAACGAGATCGGCTTCAGTGACCGCGACTGGCGTCCGCCACTCGATGGCATGGATCTGATCCTCACGATGGACCGGACTATCCAGTACATCGCGGAACGTGAACTCGAGCGCGCCGTGATCGAACACAGGGCCGACGGTGGCACGGTGATCGTCATGAACCCTAAGACCGGCGAGATCCTCGCGATGGCGAACCAGCCGACCTTCGATCCAAACCGGTACGCGGAGGCGGCCCGTAACCCAGAAATCCTGACGAACCCTGCAATCACTTTCGCCTACGAGCCGGGTTCAACCTTCAAGGTCATCACGATGGCAGCCGCGCTCAACGAACGCCTCGTCACACCTGATACGACCATGGACGATTCCGGCGCGCTGTCCATCGGCGGATACACGATCCATAACTGGGACGGCAAGGCGAATGGGCGGATCACCATGACGCAGTTGCTTGAGAAAAGTAGCAACATCGGCGCAAGCTGGACTGCCTTCCGGCTCGGCAAGACGCTTTTTTATCGATACGTCACCGCATTTGGTTTTGGTGCTCAAACCAAGGTTGAACTTCAGGGAGAAGGGATCGGGATTGTCAAAAATCCTAAATCCTCGGACTGGGCTGAAGTCGATTTGGCGACCAACTCATTCGGCCAGGCAATCGCTGTGACACCGATGCAAATTGTTACCGCAGTGTCTGCGGTCGCCAACGGTGGCCTCTTGATGCGCCCGTTCATTGTGAAGGCCGTTGTCAACCCTGTCACGGGCGAAATGGTTGAACAGGTCCGTCCGCAGATTGTCCGTCAGGCGATCACTCGTGAGACCGCGGCATCACTATTGAAAATGCTGTTTCGGTCCGCCGAGAACGGCGAGACGCGAGGCACGTTGGTCCCGGGGTTCCAGGTCGCTGGCAAGACCGGGACCGCAAGCATTCCCGTCGCCGGTGGCTACGACGTGACCCAGACAATCGCGTCATTCATTGGCGCCGTCCCGGCCTCGGATCCTCAGTTCGTGATCCTCGTCAAGATAGATCGGCCTAAGGACGAGCCTTGGGGATCACTTATTGCGAAGCCTGCATTCGCAATTATCGGCCAGGAACTGACACGCTATCTCAAGGTTCCAAGGACGGAAGCCATCCCTCCAGGCGTCGCAACCGCCGAAGCCCGATCGATCGCGAACGCACTGACGACGCCTACAGGCACACCGCGTGCAGGAGATGGCAGTGGCCGTGAACCGAAACCGGCGGTACCTGCGATTCTCCGAAATGGAGCGGGCCAACCGGTCTCCAACCAGCAATCCGTTCCGACGCAACCAACTCGAACACCCCAGGCAACCCCTCGGGCACTTTCGACTGACGCGGTAACACTGGCGGCGGCAAATCGTGGAACTACTCCTGTCCCTGACAGACAATCGTCACCGCCAGCACGCCCGTCTGCCACCGCATCAATCGCACAAATCATTGAGACCGCCACCGCCCAGGTAATTCGCACTCCTGTTCGTGCCCGGTGATGAGGAGTGCACTGTCGGAATCCATTGCACTCCTTCGGAAGGTGCACGACTACCCCGCGGTCGCCATCCACCGTTCTGGGGGGCGATAAACCCCACGGATGTCCCGAATGGCCAAACGAGAGATATGGGAGGCCTCACCATGCGATCAAGGATGTTCGGCCTTGATGACCTGGTCACCTGGACGGGGAGATCCATGGGGGCCGTGTCGACGGTCTCAAACAATCCAAATGTGGCCCCTCGGTTTCTAGCCGTTTCGATGTCCTCAAGGACAGATGGCCACCCCCCAATGGGACCCAACGGCCTGTTCATCGCTATCCGAGGTGCCCACCGTGACGGGCATGCCTTCGTCGCGGATGCCTTTGCGAACGGGGCAATCGCAGCAATCGTCGATCACGTTCCGGCAAATCTCGAGGGACAGGTTTCCAGCGGACGAACCGTCGTAATTGATACCGGTCCAGACGTACTTCAAACCCCTATGCAGCGTGTGGGACCGCACGCAGGAACACCCGTGACTGGCGCAGCCGGACCCCAATTGCCTGAACACGTGCTGATCCTCGTCGATCGCGAAACTGGAACGATGACGGCATTACAGGACCTTGCCATTTGGTGGCGCCAACGCCTGTCGACACCCATCGTGGCGATTGCCGGAAGTGTCGGCAAGACAACGACGAAGGACCTCGTCGCAGCGGTCCTCGGCACGCGTCACCGCGTTTTGCGCACGGCGGGCAACTTCAACAACGAACTCGGTCTGCCGTTCACCCTCTTGCGCCTGACAAGTGAACACACCTTTGCTGCCTTGGAGATCGGGATTTCGGCAATAGGTGAAATGGTCCGCTTCGCAGAAATTGCCGGCCCGACAATGGCGGTGATTACTCGGATTGACGCCGAGCACCTCCACCAGTTGAACGATATCGATACCGTTGAACTCGAGGAGGGGCGCCTTGTGGAAGCGCTGCCACCCGACGGATTCGCAATCCTGAACGCCGACGACCCACGGGTCGCACGGATGGCATCACGAACGGTTGCGAATGTACTGACCTTTGGCGAGGCCGAAGGTGCAACGGTTCGTGCCACTGACGTCGAGGCGGTTGGGCTCAAGGGAACACTTTTCACCCTCGTCTACCAGGGGCATCGTCACCGGGTCAGGCTTCCATTGATCGGACGCCACTTCCTGACCGGCGCCCTCGCGGCAGCCACCGTCGGGGTCGTCGCTGGTTGTTCGTGGGAGGGAATTGTCGAGGCCCTTGAGCAACCACTTGAAGCACCCCGGATCAGGGCGATAACCATCTCCCCCGAAGTCACCGTGCTTGATGACACTTACAATGCCAGTCCGGCGTCTTGCATCGCTGCGCTTGATGTCCTGGCATCGCAACCCGGCCTTCGCATCGCGGTTCTCGGGGACATGTTTGAGCTCGGTAACTTCGAAGCCGAGGCACACCGGATCGTGGGAGAGGCGGTAAAAGGTCGCGCCGACCTGCTTGTGGCGACTGGAACGGCAGCCACGGGGATTGCAAGCGAGGCTGCTCGCAACGGGATGGACCAAGACGCAATCCTGCGCGTTTCGGCCGCCCGAGATGTGGTGCCTGCGTTGACATCATGGAACACATTGGCTGGCCGCTCCGGACCGTGGACCGTTCTGGTTAAGGGGTCGCGGGGCATGCGGATGGAAGGTGTCGTGGCCATGTTGCAAGAGGCATTCGGAAGTGCGTCCACCGGCATCTCAAGCGCGTCTTCTATCGAAGGGTAGTACTCAGCCCAAACCTGAACCACCAACCTTCGATCAGGAGACGAAGCCCTGGGAACTCCGTTAGCACTCGCACTTGTCACGTTCGTGTTCGGATTCGCCCTCGGACCCCGATGGCTTGGGTTCCTCCAGCGACGCCAATTGGGCAAGCAACTTAATCCGAGCGAACCAGAAGAACACGCCCACAAGGCAGGTACGCCAACGATGGGTGGCATCGTGTTCCTGGTGCCTGTCCTGACAGTGATTTCCATCTACTGCCTAACTGCCGGCCGCTGGGACGTTTTGATCCCACTCGGAGTCGCACTTGCCTTGGGGGCGCTTGGCATCGTCGATGACTTGAGGACACTGGTCGGCAAGACACGTTCTGCCGGTCTATCCCCCGCTTTCAAGTGGGTGGTTGAAATCGTTGTAAGCGTCGTGGCAGCGTATGCAATCCAGTTAAGTGGACGCGGTTTGGTTCACGTGCCATTCTTCGGACTGATCCCGCTGCCATGGTGGGGATACATCGTGTTTGCAGCGTTCGTCTTGGTTGCCACGACCAGCTCCGTCGCAATCACTGACGGGCTCGACAGCCTCGCAGCAACTACCTGCAGTTTGGCCTTCCTGGCTTTCTGGGTAATTGCAACGACGCGGGGCGATGTCACAACCGCCTCGCTCTGCGCCACGCTCGTGGGAGGCATTCTGGCCTATCTCTGGTTCAACGCATTCCCGGCACAGATGTGGATGGGAGATGCTGGTTCCTTGCCACTGGGAGGCCTGCTCGGGGTGATCGCCTTGCTCCTTGGCGAACCATTTCTTCTGATCCCGGCGGGCATCGTGTTTGTTGCAAACGCCCTCGCAGACATCGCACAAGTGCTGAGCATGAAAATCCGCGGTCGTCGGATCCTGCGGTATGCCCCCCTCCATCATCACTTTGAGCGCGTTGGATGGAAAGAGACCTGGGTTGTTCAGAGGTTCTGGATTGCTGGCGCAGTGGGGGCAATCGTCGCAATCCTCGCATCGCAGCAATGAAAGCTGGTCTAGGCATCACATACAGCCCTTGACATGTGGATGGGAACGACAGGACGCGATGTTCACTCGAAACCGACCTTCATTCGAAGCACCTCGCCGCGCACATGCGCGGATTGGGATGCCTTCTTCATCTGGATCGCAAATCGGTGAAGCCGTGGGAATCAGTGCGTCGGGTATCCCCATAATCGCTCCCCCAGATGATGCCACGCCAGCACGTCACCGGAGAGCAAGTCGGGCCGAAACGCTCCGGCCGAAAGTTCGACCAAGTGATGGCGGCTTACTTGGCAGCTTGACCCGATCGTTCCGGGAATTCGGCAAGCCTGCACCTGCTTCGCGACGATCAGCGGTGCACGAGGAACGTGGCGCCGTGAGTTCACCGGATGCTGGTCCGTCGCTTCCCTGCAACGAAACGTCGTCGAATGTCAGGAGAGAACCCCCTCCGGCTTCCAATGCAGAGATCGGTGCGCCATTCAATCCCTTTACGGGTGGGTTCGTCAGTGGCTGGCGGGCCCGATGGACCACGAATGCTGAAGACCAAGTTGCCCAAAAGAGCCCTCCCGATGGGCCGTTACTTGCCCTCATCTTCATCATGCTGGTAACCGGGGTTTGCGCAATGCAGAGCGCCAGCCTGGTGACCGCATATACGCAGTACAGGGATCAATTGCACTTTCTGTGGCGCCAGTTGGGTTCGGCGGCTATCGGGATCGTCGCACTCTGTGGCCTGTGGGCTCTCGATTACCGCATGCTACCCAGATTTGCCCCACTACTTGCGATTGCATTGATTATCACCTTAGTCCTGATCTCGGTCCCAGGTTTGGAGTTAGGGGTCAGGATAAACGGTGCAGCACGTTGGATAAATCTTTTCGGCATGCAGTTTCAGCCGAGTGAGTTCATAAAGCCAATCCTGGTAATCATATTGGCAAGTATCTTTGCAGCTTCAAGGACAGGTGCCCGGACCATCAAGTCCGGTCTCACGCCCTACGCGCTCCTCTATGGCTTGGTTGCCATTCTGGTGATGCTCCAACCCGATCTAGGCACAACAATCGTGATCCTGGCGACAGGTGCTTGCGTCTATCTCGTTGCTGGTGCGCCTTGGATGGTATTCGGTGCCATGGCGGCATTGGGAGTCGGGATGATCGCTCTGCTGACGTGGATTGAACCCTACCGGATGGCACGGTTCACCACCTTTCTCGCGCCTTTCGACGATCCCCAAAAGGACGGGTACCACGTGGTGCAATCGCTCCTTGCCCTTGGTTCCGGAGGAATGAAAGGTGTCGGGTTCGGCATGGGTAGGCAGAAATTTCTGTTTCTCCCCTATCCGAACACGGACAGCATCTTCGCGGTGATCGGCGAAGAGTTTGGGCTCATCGGGACCCTCATTACCCTCGCCATGTTCACAGTTTTTCTGTATCGGGGAATGGTGATCGCGGGACGTGCGCCGGACACCCTCGGCCGATATATTGCCACCGGGCTGACGTTTGGCATCGCGTTCCAGGGGTTTCTCAACATGGCTGTGATGACGAGCAGTGTTCCCTTCACCGGAATTACGCTCCCGTTTTTCAGCTACGGAGGCTCCTCCCTCATCACCACGTTAGCCTCGTGTGGCGTTCTCCTCAGCATATCCACGTACTGCGGGCAGTCAGCGCCCACTTCGCGGCTTGCTGTCGGATGGTGGAGACGCTCGGTGGCGGCCATGCGCCAAACTGGTTAGCCAACGACTTGCGTGATGAACTTCGCGGCCTTCAGTTCGCCAGGTTTCGTTGAGGCAAACCAAGAAGGCCCAACGTTCGTCAGCGAACGGCGGGGCCCGGCAAGCCTCAACCTGCACGATGCGAAACTGGCCGGTGTGCCCTTGACGAGTGACGCAATGCCATACGAAAGCCAAGTGATGGGCAGTGCAGGTGGACCCGTCAGAGGACGCGCCCTCCGCGTCGTCGTAGGGGGCGGCGGAACTGCGGGCCACATCTATCCCGCCCTCGCAGTTGCCGAGGTTCTGAGACGTGAAGATGCGGTTCAGAGGCCAAGAGCCGACCAATTGCCCGAGGAGACGACCTCCGCGCGCGCGAACGGAGGTAATGCCGCTTTATTCCTACACGGTTCCTCACGCATCGACACCGAAGTCTTCGCTCATGCCGGGGTAGCCCATCAGTCGCTTTCGATGTCGCAACTACGTGGCGTCTCCGCGCCACGGCTCGCATTGGGTGGCGTCCGTCTCCTGCGAGCAGTCACTCAAGCGTCACGCGCGATGGGCGCCTTCCGCCCTGATGCATGCCTGGTAACCGGTGGCTATGTCAGCGCCCCCGTCGTCATTGCCGCCCGCTTGCGCCGTACGCCTATAGTGGTGTTCCTGCCCGACGTGGTGCCGGGCATGGCCATCAAGACACTTGCGCCACTTGCGGAACGCATCGCGGTCGCTTTCCCGAACACTCGTGACCATTGGAAACATCCCCGGCTCGTCGTCACCGGGTACCCGGTCAGACCAGACTTCCATAATGCAAGCCGTCAGCGGGGGCGAGAAGCCTTCAAGATTGCCACCGGCCGGAATGTTGTCATGGTGATGGGAGGCAGTAGCGGCGCGCGGAGTATCAACTTCGCAATTGCCGACGTGCTGGAGCCACTTCTCCACCACTCCGACGTCATCCACCTCTGTGGCGAGCCGGACGAACCGAGGCTCCGATCAATCCGATCTGGCCTTGGCGAACAGCTCAGAACCCGATATCACTTGTTCAAGTATCTCCACCGTGGAATCGCTGACGCACTTGCAGCAAGTGACATCGTAGTGTGTCGCGCAGGCGCGTCAACACTGGCGGAATTACCAATGATCGGTGTTCCGTCAATCCTTGTCCCTGGATCGTTCGCCGGAGGCCACCAGGTCCACAACGCAACCGTTCTGACCGAACATGGTGCAGCAATCACCATCGCTGATGACGCGCTAATCGGCAGCAGTCCATCCGATCCCTCAGCGCTCTGGCCGACCATTCAAAGCCTCCTTCAAGACCCTTCACGACTCCAAAGCATGCGTGCTGCTTCTCAACGCCTGGCACGCCCGGAAGCCGCTGACAACATCGTTTCGTTGCTGCGATCGGTGGCGGGGAAATCTGGATGACCGACAGTCTCACACCAAGGACAATCAGATGAGCATCCCCCGGGCCGATACTCAATGTAAGGAGTCCCTGAAGGCAGATCGCCCATCCAGTGACCCTGATGTGGTCCACCTGATCGGGATCGGAGGTGCTGGCATGAGTGCCTTGGCGCGCCTCTACCTCCAGATGGGGTGCACGGTTTCGGGTTCAGACGCAAGTGACTCGCCTACGATTGCGAGCCTCCGGCATCTTGGCGCCACAATCCAGATTGGGCATGACCCTCACTTGGTGACCGCACTTGCACAAGCGGGAAACCCTCTGGTCGTCATGTCTTCAGTGGTTCCTACAACGAACCCCGAAGTTAGGGCTTCACACGAACTCGGCTTACCAGTGAAAAAGCATGCAGAAGCACTCGCCTGGTTCGCCAACACGAAGCGCACAATCGCGGTCGCGGGGACACACGGCAAAACCACGACGACAGCGATGATTGCCACAGCCATGCGTCGGGCAGGGATCGACGCATCCTTCCAAGTCGGAGGGGAACTGGTCGACCTCGATACCAGCGCATCATGGGGAAACTCAGAATGGATGGCAATCGAGGCAGACGAATACGACCGCCGGTTCTTGGCCTATACACCAGAGGTGGCGATCCTCACGAATGTCGAGCCAGATCACTTCGAGTACTACGATTCCGTGCCCGAGATGGAGCAAGCATTCATCGACTTCCTCGGCCGGGTCCGTCCGAACGGGATCGTCGTGGCATCGCGGTCACCAATCCGCGACGCAGATGCCGGGATTGAGCGGGTACTCAACGGTGCTCTCGCAATAACACATGGTCTACGCATTACTCGATATGGCCAAATCGATGCCGGCTTGGATGCCCCAAATGACCGGTCGCAGTGGTGGATCGGAAACATTCGTGAACACGCGGGTGGTTCGACATTCAGTGTCTGGCCTGGGAACGACATGATCAAGGGGGACGGCCCCGGTGGTGCCCTGGAAGGCAGATTGTCGGTACCCGGCCAACACAACATCTTGAACGCCGTTGCCTCGACGATTGCGTTGGCACACTCCGGAGTCGAGCCGCGAGTTGCGCTCGACGCCTTGGCACACTTCCACGGCGTGCGTCGTCGATTCCAACTGGCAGGCAATCACGGCGGAGTTCGGGTTTTCGAGGATTACGCCCACCATCCGACTGAGGTGAGGGTCACCCTCGCTGCAGCCGGCCACATTGCCCAACCAGAAGACGCGGACGCTCCACGCGGACGCCTCTGGGCCGTCTTCCAACCCCATCTCAAGGTCCGAACCGAACGCCTCTTCGACGAGTTTGCACAGGCGTTCGACGGCGCCGACTTGGTCGTCGTCACCGACGTTTACTCGCCGCCCGGACGCGAACCGGACGGCAGTTACCGGGGATCTGTCGACCTTGTCAACGCCTTGAACCATCGGTGGAACCAGCAAACCGAGAGCCGCGCGCGCCACATTAGCGAACCCAGAGACGCCATCTCGACCTTGATGGAAGAACTCCAACAAGGTGATGTTGTTCTGGTGATGGGCGCCGGACCGATTGACCGCCTCGCGCACGAACTCTCGGCCCAACTGAGAGACCGCTAAACTGCCAGGCGATCCAGTCAACCCAGTCGTGTCAGCGAACATGCTGGTTCATCCAGACACCAACCGCGGGAAGTCCCGCCGCTGCACCGGCGCGCCAGAGACAGGTGCGTCGTTCTAAGGCCGCACCCACACGGCTTTAGAACCGTCATGGATCGTGCAACCATATGACGATAAGTGATTCCACCCGCACCGCACTGCACCGCGAGACAGGTCTCCCGGTAGAGACAAATGTGCAACTTGCGCCGTACACGACCCTAAAGATCGGGGGCCCGGCAGACTTCTTCATCAGGGCCCCTGACGGTGTATCGCTCGGTCACATCCTCACCGCGTCTGTGAACCTTGGGCTGCAAGTCCTTGTTCTCGGCGGCGGAAGCAATGTTGTCATTTCGGACCGCGGTTTCAGAGGCCTTGGAATCAAGGTGGAGACACGAACGTCTCTCAGGAACCGGGGCACGATCGTTGATGAAGACGGACCAGGAGTAGTGATCCAAGTCGAACCCGGATGCCAGACGGCCGGCATTGCGCGTTGGACCGCACAAGCCGGCTGGTCGGGTCTGGATTGGGCTTGTGGAATTCCCGGGACCATAGGTGGGGCAATTGCGGGCAACGCCGGCGCATACGACGGCGACATGAAGGCAGTTGTCAACGCAGTGACTTATTGGTCGCCCGCCCCCACGGGGATCGGATCACGTTCATCACATATCTGCACCGTTTCCGGAAACGAGATGGCTTTCGGCTACCGCACCAGTCGTCTCAAGACCCCCGGAAGTGGAGTCGTGCTCGGGGCCGAACTTCGCCTCGGGCGAGCAACCCCCACCGAACTCCAAGAACGGATAGATCGTTTCGAGACGAGCCGCAGGGCTCGTCAGCCAACTGAACGAAGTTGCGGATCCGTCTTCAGAAACCCACCGGGCATGTTTGCGGGCCAACTGGTCGAGCAGAGCGGGCTTAAAGGGCACCGGTTCGGCGATGCCCAAATCAGCCTATTGCACGGTAATTACATCGTAAATCGTGGTACCGCTACATCACATGACATATACTCGCTGATCGTGGCCGTCAGGGATCGCATACTCCGTGATACCGGCATCGCGCTTGAGACTGAAGTGATCCTAGCGGGTGACTGGCCAGCCGATGAGCATGCCGTCGGGTCCGACAGCGCAAATCCAATGGCCGAAGCCTTGCATCGGGAAGCGAACTCACGGGCGGAAGTAACCACCACCGGAGTAGGTGAACGGAATGGTTGAACGGTATTGGAGTTCCATTCCGCGGAGGTCGGCGTCGACCGGAACGGACGCTACACGGTTTGGCCCCCGTTCTCGTACGCGCACCAGCGAGCCGACTGTCATCGACCCCAGCTTCGTTCATCGATCCTATGCGTTCATCCTCGTCATCGGGATCTCGGCAGCTATGTTCGCGTGCCTGACAACTCCGTACTTCCAGGTAGAGCACGTTGTCCTGCGTCGCATTGGCGCCATCGAACGCGTTCCGCTGACCACCATTGCGTCAGTCGCGTCCGTTGTTGGCCAGAACATCTTCAAAGTGTCCACAATCGATGTTGCACGTCAAGTCGCCCAACTTCCTGGCGTCCGACGTGCCCGTGTCCTGACACACCTCCCCGGAACGGTAGAAATCGAAGTTGAGGAACGAACACCTGTAGCAATCTGGCGCACTACAACTGGTGACGTGATGGTCGACGACCAAGGGGTAGTCATCGCCGAAGCAGCAATCCCACCAGAAAATGGTGCAGGATACGATTTGGTTGTGATCGTGGATTCAACCGGCACCCAAGTTCAGGCGGGCGACAGCATTCCGGCACGCATCGTCCTCGCGGCTCGCGAACTGATTACCGCCCTCGGCGCACTAGGCATGCACATCCAGAAAGTTGAGTATTCAACCGCCGGCCTCGTGGTGTACATAGAGCAGGGCGTGCCAATCATCCTGGGCGACACTGAAAACCTTAACGCCAAGCTTGGCCAACTGATTGCCTTGCGCGAATATTCTCGAAACCAGCACATCCAGTTCAACCTCCTTGACATACGTTCACCGGGCAGGCCAGCCTACCGGGCAGCCCTGCCATCGCCAACCATCCCGGTCCGATCAACACCAACGCCACTGCCCCGGCGTTGATGCGGGTTTCCAGAGCGCGACCGTCTTGGCAACGCAAACCTCACGTTATGTCGACTATAATTCGGTTCTAGCTTGGCGAATCGAGCGCAAGAGCGACGCCAGAAATCGCCGTCTGACGACCGTTTGAGGCTTCCAGAACCTAGCGAATTGACTTCTGGCGAGAATGCGCCATTCGACCACCTCGAACCGTTATGCAGGTGACGTGGCGGGATGCCAGTCCGGAGGAACCGTGGCGCGCGAGCAATATGTCGCCGGAATTGATGTTGGGTCTACAAAGACTGTGGTCACCATCGCCGAACTGAAGGTCGATGGGAAGCTGCAACTTCGCGGAGCCGGCATGAGCCCGTCCAAGGGACTTCGCAAGGGCATCGTCATTAGCCTTGAGGACACTGCCCAGTCCATCGCGGCTGCGATGAACCAGGCACAGATAGTCTCCGGCGTCACCGTCACCAGCGCATGTGTCAGCATCTCCGGCGAGCACATCACAAGCGAGAACAGCCGGGGAGGCACCACGCTTCCAAGTCACACTCACGATGTCAATGAAGCCGATGTCGTGAAAGCCCTTGATGCAGCACGCGCAGCGCCCGGTGAGGCAAGCCGCGAAATTGTGCTGGTTGTGCCACGCAATTTCACCGTCGACGGCCAGACTGGCATTCGCAATCCAATCGGCATGACCGGCCATCGCCTTGATGCGGAGACCCATGTGATCTCAGGATCGATCGGCATGATCCAAAATCTTGAGAAGGCAATCCACATGGCAGGGGTCAACCTTGAAGAACTTGTTCTGCAGGGCTTGGCCGCTGGCGGCGCAACCACGACCGAGGACGAACGCGAACTTGGTTGCGTGGTCATCGACATTGGTGGAGGCACCACAGACATCGCGGTGTACATGGCCGGTAGCATTTGGCACACGGCGGTCCTGCCTTACGGTGGCGGTGACATCACCCATGATCTTGCATTCTGCCTGCGAACTTCAGTCAAAAATGCGGAATCTCTGAAGATCAGGTATGGCAATGCCTTGTGGACGTCGAACGCCGAGGACCATGACCTGCAAATCGAATCCCACGGAGGGGCAACCAGTCTGACGTCCATCGGGTACATCTCCCAGATCATTCAGGCACGGGTCGAGGACATGTTTAGACTTATCCGGGACGATCTCGCCCGCAAGGGCCTGAGTAATACTCTCGGCGCTGGCGTCATTCTGACGGGCGGAACCTCAAACTTGCCCGGCATTCGTGAAGTCGCTGAGGACATCTTGGCGCTCCCTGTTCGAATCGGCCTGCCGACGTCCATTCCGGGTCTCGGCGAGGGATTCCAGTCACCTTCCTTCGCAACCTCGATTGGCTTGCTTAAGTGGGGGCAGGAAAAACTGAGTGAAAGTCATCCGCAGGAAGGGAAAGGCTTCGCGCTCTGGGACTTCCTGGCTGAATTGTTCAGGAGAATGATCAGACCGTTCAGCAGTGCTCCCGCGCGGTAACGAGTACCCTTAGGTGGAACCGGGTCTGGACAAAACATTCAATACACGGGACACTTCGGTTTAGATACGAAAACAGGACAGCGTGCATCGCCTGCGGGGCCACACGCACGCACTCCAGGCCTCACGCCTGGCGGCACGAAAGAGGGCGAGGGTATGTACTCCGAACGCGGTCGGCATGCGCGGGGCCATGAGGAACGACTTGACAACGTGTCGGCACTGCCGGCGCTTGAGGCATTCGCTCAGATAAAGGTCATCGGCGTCGGTGGCGGTGGCAGCAATGCCGTCGACCGCATGATCGAAACCGAGATACGCGGCGTCGAGTTCATCACCGTCAACACAGACGCACAAGCGCTTCTTCGCTCGAATGCCCAGACGCGGATTCGTATCGGAGACAAAGCCACCCGAGGTCTTGGCGCAGGTGGGTCCCCGACGATTGGAGCCAAGGCTGCTGAAGAGAGCGAAGAGGACATCACTGAGTCGCTTCGCGGCGCCGATATGGTGTTCATTGCCGCCGGCATGGGTGGCGGAACAGGAACGGGTGCTGCACCGCGTATTGCAGAGATTGCCCGCGAACTTGGTGCGTTGACCATCGCCGTTGTGACCCGGCCATTCGGCTTTGAAGGTTCACGCCGTCGTCAGGCCGCCGAGGATGGCATCGCCGCCTTGCGCGAAAAAGTGGATACTCTCATCACCATTCCCAATGATCGCCTGATCGACCTTGCAGACAAGAAGCTGCCAATGGTCGAAGCGTTCCGGTTGGCAGATGATGTTCTGCGGCAAGGAATCTCCGGCATCTCCGAACTCATCACCATGCCAGGCCTCATCAATGTCGACTTCGCCGACGTGAAAGCCATCATGGCGAACGCCGGGTCGGCACTCATGGCAATTGGCCACGGCTCCGGTGACCAGCGCGCGGCTGATGCAGCCCGTCAGGCAATCGCCAGCCCATTGCTAGACATCCAGATCGACGGCGCCAAGGGCATCCTGTTCAACATTACCGGGGGTGAAGACCTGACCCTTTTCGAGGTCACGGAGGCAGCCGACATCATCATGAAGGCGGCTGATCCCGACGCGAATGTGATTTTCGGTGCGGTCATCGACCCGCGCTTGAATTCCCAAGTGCGTGTCACCGTGATCGCAACTGGCTTCGAAAGCCGGCAGCCCCTTTCCCGTGGAGCGCGCACCTTCGTTGGCGGGCCCGGCGGGCGTCGGGATGTCATCGGGGGCACCAGGTCCACAGGTGTCCGAGATGGTGGAAGTGCCTCTTACTCTGATTTGCCAGAGACCCGCGAAGTCCGCCTCCCACCCTCCATCCGTGACCTTGACCGGCCGCCTGCCCGTCCGATCCCGCCACCTGACCACATTGGCACTGACAACCTGGATATTCCGCCGTTCCTGCGACCTCGCAAGTAGGAAGGTTCTGTCCGGTCGCAAGCCAATAATTGAGATTGGTCGGGTGTCGGCGGAGCAGCGGTGCTTTCGGGCCGGAAATGAAAAAGATCCTCCAGCGACCCTTAGGGACAGCCGGAGGATCTTTTCTTTTGCCATCACCCAATCGCGTCTAGACGTTCCTGGATCACCGCCATCAACGCGTCTTCAGTCGCGTCAACGACAACGGGTGGGTTTGCGAACTGCGATGTAAGGCCACGACCGTGGTCAGTCACAATCGTTTCGCTCCGGAACTCCTCAAACAGCGATGATTGGTGGTAACGGATTGTGTAATCCGGATCTTTCAAGACGTTGCCGGTAAGGATGGCGACAATCGTCTCGTCGGGGTCGATGCGCTCATCGGTTCCCTCACTCGCGAGACGCCTGATTGCGGCGAGTGTGGTAGCTGATGCAGGTTCGCAGCCAATCCCGTCCTGACCAATCACGGCCTTCGCGTCAGCAATTTCCTGCTCGCTGACCGACATGACCCAACCATCACTCCAGTCGACTGCACGTGCCGCCTTCTTCCAGGAGACCGGTGCGCCAATCTTGATTGCCGTCGCAAGCGTGCGGGCGTGAACCCGTACGAGCGTCTCTGAGTGACCTCCCTCATATGCTTCTGAAAGCGGGGCCGCCCCACGTGCCTGAACAATGGTTATCCGGGGTCGCTTAGATAGCAATCCCAGGTCGTGAAGCTCCCGAAGTGCCTTGCCAAAGCTACTGGAGTTTCCGAGGTTGCCACCTGGGACAACGATTCGGTCCGGGGCCTCCCAACCGAGTTGCTCGAGAAGCTCGATCATCACGGTCTTCTGACCTTCAAGCCGGAATGGGTTCACCGAATTCAGAATGTAGATACCGAGACGGGGCGCCAGCTTCCGAAGGAGGGCCTGCGCAACATCGAAGTCACCACGAACCATGAGCGTCAATGCGCCGTAGTCAAGCGACTGGCTTAATTTGGCAAAGCTGACCCCAGTCTCAGGCACGAGAACAATTGGCAACAGGCCTGCCCGCGCTGCATAGGCGCCGAGCGATGCCGAAGTGTTCCCGGTGCTTGCACAGGCAACTGCCCTCATGCCAAGAATGCGCGCCTGGGTTACCCCAGTGACCATTCCGTAATCCTTGAAAGACCCGGTTGGGTTGAACCCAAGGTGCTTGAACCGGAGGCGCCTCAGCCCAGCATACGATGCGCTCTTCGGCGCCTCGAGCAACGGGGTGTTGCCTTCGGGGTACGTCACGATTTGGGACTCGTGGTCATAAAACGGCAGCAATTCGCGGAACCGCCATACCCCTGACCGGTCAATCGGGTTATCTGACATCCGTCGAGCCCGGAACGTCGCCGCAAGGGCGGCACCGGTTTCGGTCGGGCGCGGGAAAACGACGTCCAAAAGGTCCCCGCACGACCCGCAGCGGTAAATGACAACTCGGAGAGGGTGTACCGCCTGACACGTAATGCACCGGAGCACCCGCTCGCTATGCCACGGATGCCACGGACGGGTCATCATTGCGCGCCGGGAGTGACTGCCCTCGTCACCACCAGACGCATGTTCTTCAATAGCGTGCGGCGATATCTCGTCTCGTGTCACGACGTGCAGTGTAGCGTCTCCGCGCTAGCAAACCCGGACCTCAATGCCTCTCTGGTCTACCGAAGTCAGTGGTCGTTAGTTCCCGACGAGAAAGATCCTGACTGACGTCCCGATTGCAAACAGGCTGATACCAGTCGCAACGGCGCCAATCCCGGCCCACCGTATCGTTGCCCCATAGCGTGCACGTCGTGTCCGAACCATCTGCTCCGATGCAATAAGTTCTCGCATTCGGTCAGGCCCCGATGCCCGTTTCGCTGGTTTCGGCTGACTTGAACGAGTTGCCAAGCCCCTGCCAAGGTATGGGGCCATAACAAGAAGTACCGAGCCGATAGCGACGGCGATACCGCCCAAAGTGAGTAGGATTGAGCCCAGATCTTCCACGGCCAAAGTATAGGTTCCGTCATCCAGTGCTAGGGATGCGCTGCACAAGGCTGAATCTCCGGTTCTGGGGACGTCGTCGCGGTCAGTTTCGTCTGGATCGGTCGCCAGCGGTCTGCGGAACCTGGCCGGTGACCCGTCGCGAGGTGGTTCCACCCGCCCGGAGGGGGTCCGGGCACG